>JAICXF010000036.1 GCA_025981625.1 Sphingomonas sp.
CCAAGCTTCGCTAGGCGGCGAGCCGCCAAGCTACGCTATCCTTCTCCCGTCAAGGGCGAAGGGCTGAGGAGTTGAGTGATGGCACGGATCGCATTTATCGGCCTTGGGCACATGGGCGGCGGAATGGCTCCGAACCTCGTCAAGGCTGGGCACGAGGTGCGCGCGTTCGATCTCGTTGCGGACGCCGTCAGCAAGGCGGTGGAGGCCGGCTGTTCCGCGGCTGGTTCGGCGGCAGAATCCGTCAAGGACGCGGACGTCGTCATTACCATGCTGCCGGCCGCGCACCACGTCCGAACGGTCTATGAGAATGACGTCGCACCCAACGCCCACCCCCGCGCTCTCCTGATCGACTGCTCGACGATCGACGTGTCCAGCGCGCGCGAGGTGGGCGCCGGCCTCGACGAGCTCGGTTTCGAATTCCTCGATGCGCCCGTTTCCGGCGGGATCGCCGCGGCAGCGTCGGGCAATCTGACTTTCATGGTCGGCGGCAGCGACGCCGGTTTCGAGCGGGCGCGGCCCTTGCTCGATCCAATGGCCAGGGCGGTGATCCACGCCGGACATCTCGGCGCGGGACAGGCCGCCAAGATCTGCAACAACCTGATCCTTGGCGCGACCATGGCGGCGACTTGCGAGGCGTTCGTGCTGGCGGAGAAGCTCGGGCTCGACCTCCGCACCTTCTTCGACATTTCGTCGAAGGCCTCGGGCCAGAGCTGGTCGATGACCAGCTACACCCCCGTCCCGGGCGTCGGCCCCGACACGCCGGCCGACCACGACTACGAAGGCGGCTTCGCGGCGGCCCTGATGCTCAAGGACCTGAAGCTTGCGGCCGATGCCGCAAGCAGTGTCGGCGCCTACACGCCCATGGGTGCCGAAGCCCAGGAGCTCTATCAGCGCTTCGTCGACGCGGGCGGCGGCTCGAAGGATTTTTCTGGAATCATCCGGATGATCGGCGAAAGTGCGAAAGCGCCTGATCGGCAATAGGGAGATGTCTATGCGTATGGTGATCACTGCCGCCGCCTGCACGTTGCTCGCGGCCTGTGGCGGACCGCAGACGAGCCAGGCGAACAATGCGCAGGCGAATATCAGCAAGGATTCCCGGCCACCCGCAACGGCCGGCTCGAACAGCGTGAACGGCATGGCGATGGTGGCGGTGCCGTCGGTGAGCGGAGCCGCCGCGGTGAAGGTCATGCATGCCCGGTACGAAGGCATGGAGACGATCGGCAAGGACTTCAAAGCGCTGCACCGTGAATTCGACTCGCCCTCTCCGGATATGGCCATTGTCAGGACGGCGGCGGGAGAAATCGCCGGTCTGTCCCGCGAGGCTTCCGGATGGTTCCCCGCGGGGACCGGTCCTGACGTCGGCAAAACCGGCGCAAAGCCGGAAATCTGGGCCGATCCGCACGATTTCGCGCAGAAGCTGAGCGCCTTCCAACGAGAAGCGGCGGCATTCAATGCGACCACGACGCGCAATGATCTTGCGGCGATGAAGGCCCGCTACGCAGACCTCGGCGGCGCGTGCAAGGCGTGCCACGACAAATACCGGTCGGAGATGCACCACGACCACTGATCCGCAGCCGGTCTGGGATCTTCCCGTCCGGCTCGTCCACTGGTTGTTCGCCGTGCTGATCGCGTTCAGCTGGTGGTCGGTCCACCACCATCACACCGACTGGCACATCTGGTCGGGCTGCGCGATCCTGACACTGCTCATCTTCCGGCTGCTGTGGGGGTTCGTCGGCAGCTCGACGGCGCGCTTTGCGAATTTCGTTCGCGGACCGCGAGGGATCAGCGACTATTTCCGCAGCAGATGGAACGGGATCGGCCACAATCCGCTTGGCGCGCTTAGCGTCCTCGTCCTGTTCGCGGCGCTCGCGGTTCAGGTCGGCCTCGGGCTAGTCGCCGAAGACGAGGACGGACTCTACACCGGTCCGCTTTACCGATTGGTCAGTACCGACACCTCGGACAAAGCGCGCGACCTCCACGCGCTGTGGTTCAACGTGATCCTGGGGCTCATCGTCCTGCACGTGGCCGCCATCGTCTTTTACCGGTTGCGCGGCCGACGCCTGCTTAAACCGATGATTACCGGCCGGGCCATTCTCGACCGGGGCACTCAACCGATGCGGCCCGGCCGATGGTGGGTCGGTTTGATCTGCCTTGCTATCAGTATTGGAATTACGCGCTGGATCATCGCCGGCGCCCCGCCTTTCTCTTGATCCCTCCCTTGCGACTAGACAATCGAAGCGCCACATCGTCGTCATGCTGATCCGCACCGAACAGACGCCAAACCCCGCTACCCGCAAGTTCCTGCCGGGTCAGACCGTGATGGATGCCGGAACTCGCGATTTCGCGGATTCGGAGAGCGCTCGGGCTTCTCCGCTGGCGGAGGCGCTATTCGACAGCGGCATGGTCGAAGGCGTCTTCTACGGCCGCGACTTCGTGTCGGTGACTGCCGCTCCCGGCGTATCGTGGACCGATCTCGAACCGCTGGTGCTCGAGACGTTGCTCGACCATTTCATCACCGCCGCGCCGCTGTTCGCACCAGGCACGGCCGCCGGAATCCAGGTCGCCCCGGACGCCGGCTTCGATGAAGATCCGGACGACGCCGAAATCATCGATCAGATCAAGGAGCTGATCGAGACCCGCGTCCGGCCCGCGGTGGCGCAGGACGGCGGCGACATCGCCTACAAGGGCTATCGCGATGGGCACCTGTACCTGACGATGCACGGCGCCTGCTCCGGCTGCCCCTCCTCGACCGTGACGCTCAAGCGCGGAATCGAGAGCCTCATCCGCCATTACGTCCCCGAAGTGGAAACCGTCGAAGCCGTCTAACTTTCGGGGGCTTGCGGCGTTGAGGCGCCTGTGACCAGTATCGCACCCATGATCCTGGCGTTCGACACGTCCAGTTCCGCCTGTACCGCCGCCTTGTTCGACGGTTCCGGGGCATGCCTAGCTCGCGCCGACGAAGTGATCGGCCGGGGCCATGCCGAGCGACTGGTTCCGATGATTGGGGAGCTGATGGACGGCCGAGCGGCCACCCGCGTCATGGTTGGAGTTGGGCCCGGCAGCTTCACCGGCATTCGAGTCGCTATTGCGGCGGCGCACGGGTTGGCGATCGGCTGGGGCGCCGAGCTCACCGGCATGTCGTCGCTCGCAATGCTCGCGGCGGCAGCACCCCCGACCGACGAGATCGCGGCGGCGGTGCTTGGCGGGCATGGTGAACTGTTTGTGCAGCAGTTCGATGGTCGAATCCTCGAACCGACCTCTCACCTCTTCAATGCCGCGCCCGCTGAGGCTGCGCGACGGACGTCCGCCAAGCTGGCGGTAGGTTCGGGCGCGGCGCCGCTCGTCGAGGCGCGCGGGTGGGGAGAAGCGCGCCCGCTCCTCCCTTCCGCATCAGATGCATTCCGACTGCCCGAGTCGCTGCGGCATCTCGCTCCCAAGCCCGTTTATGCACGCGCGCCTGACGCGCGCGTGCCGGAGGCCGCGTGATGGCCACGGTGGAACGGCTGGTGCAGATCGACGAGGGTGACTCCGAAGACATCGACGCGGTCATGACGGTGATGGACTCCGCCTTCGGCAGGCATTTCGGCGAGGCGTGGACGCGCTCGCAGCTCGCCGGAATCCTGCCGATGGGCGGCGTTCGACTGATGGTCGCCCGCGAACCGGGTAGCGCGGCAGCCGTCGGCTTTTCGCTGTTTCGGACCGTGGCGGACGAGTCCGAGCTGCTTCTGCTCGCAGTCCTCCCGAGCCATCACCGGCGCGGCGTCGGGCGCGACTTGCTGAGCGCGTTCTTGAACGGCGTTCGAAATGAGGGAGTAACGCGGGTCCACCTGGAAGTGCGCGACGGAAATCCGGCGGTCGCAATGTATCGAGCGGCCGGCTTTTCCCCGGTTGGGCGCCGCCGCAATTATTATCATTCTCCGGACGGGAAGCGTTTCGACGCAATCACTTTGGCACATCGACTTTAGTTAAGTATGTTCAATTCTGTCCCGACTTCATCCACAGTTGCGAACGGCAATGGACGAGCGTAACAAGGAAATTGTGCAGTAGTAACTGCGCAGCCTCTGCTCGAAGTCAGGAAATACAAGATGGCCGAATTGCAAAATGGCGAGGACACTTTGCTGACGCTGACCGCCGACATCGTTGCGGCGCATGTCAGCAACAATAGTGTTGCGGTCAACGACTTGCCGAACCTCATCCAGAACGTCCACGCCGCGCTTGCGGGCATTTCGGGGAGGACCGCGGCTCCGGAGCCGAGACCCGAGCCCAAGGTTTCTATCCGGTCGTCGATCAAGCCCGACTATATCGTGTGTCTCGAGGACGGGAAAAAGCTGAAGATGCTGAAACGGCATCTGATGACCCACTACAGCATGACGCCCGACCAATATCGGCAGAAGTGGGGACTTGCCGCCGACTACCCGATGGTGGCGCCAAACTACGCCGAACAGCGCCGGACGCTCGCCAAGTCGATCGGGCTGGGCACCAAGCGTCGGAAGACCCGGGCAAGTAAATAATTCGTCGTTGCGGAGCGAAGCAATCCAGACCGCCGGCACCCGGATTGCTTCGTCATGCACTCCTGAAAACAAGAATTGCGGCCTTTGACCGGCCCCCCTGGAATGCTTAACTTGGCTCCATGACGCGGACGATCGATATCGAGGCGCTGTGCGCCGACAAGGGGCTGCGCATTACCGAACAGCGCAAGGTCATCGCGCGCGTTCTCGGCGAGAGCGAGGATCATCCCGACGTCGAAACGCTGCATGCGCGCGCCGCGGCGGTCGATCCCAACATCTCGATCGCGACGGTATATCGGACGGTACGGCTGTTCGAGGAGGCCGGAATCCTGGAGCGGCACGAGTTCGGCGACGGCCGATCACGCTACGAGGCCGCGTCCGAAAACCATCACGATCATCTGATCGACGTCGAGACCGGAAACGTCATCGAGTTCGCCGACGACGAGCTCGAGACGCTGCAGAGGCGCATTGCGGAAAAACTCGGCTTTCGCTTGGTCGATCATCGGATGGAACTCTACGGCGTCTCCCTCGACCGCGATCGCTAGGCGGGGCCCGAACGCGCGAGCATTGGTGCGCCTCGCCGCCGTGGTCGTGCTGTTTGCGATCCTTGCGCCGATTCACATCTTGACCAAGAAGTTGATTGGCCGCTCGTCCTGGCCGCGTCGGTTCCTGTCGGCGACGGCGATCGCCTTCGGATTGCGAGTGAGGGTGCGCGGCGAACCGGTTGGCAATCACGCACTGCTCGTCGCCAACCACACCAGCTGGCTCGACATCGTCCTGCTCGGCGGCGCGGTGGGAAGCGCCTTCGTCTCCAAGGATCAGCTCGGCCATCCATTCATCCACTGGCTCGCGGACCAGAACGGGACGATTTATGTCAAGCGGAGCGACCTCAAGGGCGCTCGCGACCAGGCGGTGATGCTCGCCCGCGCCCTGGAGCGAGAAAAGCCGGTCACCGTCTTCCCCGAGGGAACAACGGGGCCCGGATCATACCTGCTGCCGTTCCGGTCTACCTTGCTCGAAGCGGCCAGCTACAGCGGGGCGGATGTGGAAATTCGTCCGGTTGCGATCGACTATGGCGAGGCTCGCCAGGAGGTCGCCTGGTTCGACGCCGAGCGCGGGATGGATAACGTCTGGCGAATCCTTGGCCGACGCGGGAAGTTGCCGGTGACGATCCAAGTTCTTGCGCCGCTCGACCGCTCGGCAGGGCGCAAGCTCCTGACCGGGGCGGCACGCCACGCGATTGCCGAAAGCCTCGGCTTCAAGTCCGAACCTCAGTCGCCTATAGGCGGAGACGAATGACTCCCAAGACTTTCAAAATCAAAAGCTTCGGTTGCCAGATGAACGTCTATGACGGCGAGCGGATGGCCGAATTGCTCGGCGCTAGAGGCATGTCCGAAGCGGCCGGCGCCGACGATGCGGATCTCGTCGTGCTGAACACCTGCCACATTCGCGAGAAGGCGTCCGACAGGGCCTATTCGGACGTTGGTCGACTCAAGCGCGAGGACGGGTCGAAGCCGCTAATCGCGCTCGCCGGCTGCGTCGCGCAGGCCGAGGGAGCCGAAGCCAAGCGACGCTCGCCGTTGATCGACATCGTCGTTGGCCCTCAGGCCTATCACCGCTTGCCCGAGATGGTCGCCGAAGCATCGCGCGGCGGTCGGCCGGTAGACACCAACATGCCGGCGATCAGCAAGTTCGACGCACTGCCGGCGCGTCGCCGCGCCAGCCCGTCGGCTTTCCTGACAATCCAGGAGGGCTGCGACAAATTCTGCACCTATTGCGTGGTGCCCTACACCCGCGGCGCGGAGATTTCGCGGCCGTGGAGCGACATCGTCGCGGAGGCGCGCTCGCTGGTGGATGCCGGCGCGCGCGAAATTGTCCTGCTCGGCCAGAACGTGAACGCGTGGGAGGACGGGAAACGCGGCCTCGCTGACCTCATCCGCACGCTTGCCGGCATCGATCGGCTGAAGCGCATCCGCTATACGACGAGTCACCCGGCTGACATGAGCGATGCGCTCATTGCCGCGCATGGCGAGATCGAAAAGCTGATGCCGTATCTTCACCTGCCGGTGCAGTCTGGGAGCAACCGCATTCTCAAGGCGATGAATCGCAGCCACACCGCCGAAACCTATCTGGCCATCCTCGACAGGATGCGCGCCGCCCGCCCCGACATCGCGCTCTCCGGCGACTTCATCGTCGGTTTTCCGGGTGAGACCGAAGAGGACTTCGAAGCTACGCTGCGGATCGTCGATGCGGTGCGTTACGCCTCGGCATATTCGTTCAAGTACAGCCCCCGGCCGGGCACTCCGGCCGCGTCGATGGAGGATCAGATCCCTCGCGAACTGATGGACGACCGGCTGCAGCGATTGCAGGCGAGGATCAACGAAAATCAGCTCGCGTTCAATCGCTCGAAGGTGGGCGCCGACACGCAGGTGCTGATCGAGCGCAGGGGCAAGCTGAAGGGCCAGATGATCGGCCGCACGCCATGGCTGCAGTCGGTCCATCTCGAAACGGCCGCGCACACAGGCGAAATCGTCGACGTCACGCTCATATCGGCGGGGCCCAACAGCATGGGCGGCGCCGAGCGCCAGAAGGCGACTGCCTGATGGCCCGCCGCGACCTTGCCGCCGTTCCCGACCGCGCCCGCCTCGAACTGGAATTCGAGCAGCCCTATTTGCTCGGTCCGCTGTTCGGCGATTACGACCGGCATCTGATCACGATCGAGAACCGCCTGGGAGTGCACATTTCGGCCCGTGGCAACCACGTGCAGATCGAAGGCGAGGCCGATGCCGCGTCACGTGCGCGCGAGGTTCTCGTCGGCCTCTACAACAGACTCGATCAGGGTCATGACGTCGATGCAGGAGCGGTCGAAGCCGTTCTCGGCATGGCCGCGCAGCCCAACCTCGACGGGATAATTTCCGAAGAGGTGGCCAGTCCGCCGCGGGTGATGATCCGGACCCGCAAGAAAACGATCGTGCCGCGCTCGCCGGTGCAGACCGTCTACATGGAAGCGCTCGCCCGCGACGAGATGATCTTCGCGCTGGGCCCCGCCGGCACCGGAAAGACCTATGTCGCGGTCGCCCAAGCGGTGTCGCAGCTGATCACCGGGAGCGTCGACCGGCTGATCCTCTCGCGGCCCGCCGTGGAGGCTGGCGAGCGGCTCGGCTTCCTGCCGGGCGATATGAAGGAAAAGGTCGATCCGTATCTGCGCCCACTCTACGACGCCCTGTATGACATGCTCCCAACCGAGCAGGTCGAACGCCGCATCGCGTCGGGCGAGATCGAGATTGCGCCGATTGCCTTCATGCGCGGCCGCACGCTGAACGACGCCTTCATCATTCTCGACGAGGCGCAGAACACCACCCCACTTCAGATGAAGATGTTCCTGACCCGCTTCGGCATGCGCAGCCGGATGGTGATCTGCGGCGATCCGCACCAGGTCGACCTGCCGGACCCGAGCAAGTCGGGCCTTGCCGACGCCGTGCAGAAGCTGGAGCGGGTGAAGGGGATTGCGACTGTCCGGTTCACCGCGGCCGACGTCGTCCGTCACCCGCTCGTCGGGCGGATCGTCGAGGCTTACGAGGGACCCGGCCGATGATGCTGGAGGTCGCCATCGATGCCGACGAGGAATGGGACAGTAGCCGCTCCTGGGACGAACTCGTCCGGGGCGCTGCCGAAGCGGCGATCGGCGAAAGTGCCTTTCCGCAGATAGCCGAAAGCGGGCGCGTCGTGGAACTGTCGGTGCGCCTGACCAGCGACGAAGAAGTGCGCGCGCTCAACGCCGAATGGCGCGGCAAGGACAGGCCGACGAACGTGCTCTCGTTTCCCCTCCTGGAAGCCAAGGATTTACAACAGGCAAGTGTTGCTGGCCCAGAACTGTTGCTAGGCGATATCATCCTTGCTCGCGGAGTCTGCGAGGCCGAGGCTGCCGACAAGCAGGTGAGCATTGAAGAGCACGCCTCCCACCTGATCGTCCACGGGACGCTGCACTTGCTTGGCTACGACCATCAGGCGGATGCCGACGCGACCGACATGGAGACGCGCGAGATCCGGGCTCTGGATCGGCTCGGAATTCCCAATCCGTACGACGAGGCGGCCTGATGGCCACACGCAACGACGAGGCCGGCGGCTCGCGGCTGTGGCGCGGGATGCGCCACCTCATCTTCGGCGAAGATTCCGAACCCACCCTTCGCGGCCAGATTGAGGAGGCGATCGAGGAAGCGGAGGACTCGCACCCGGTTGCGGGCGACCTCTCGCCGTCGGAGCGGCAGATGCTTCGCAACCTGCTTCACTTCGGCGACCAGACCGCGGGCGACATTTGCGTAACGCGCGGCCACATCATCGCGGTGCCCAGCGACATCAGCTTCGAAGACCTGATCAAGGCCTTCGCCGATGCCGGGCACAGCCGCCTGCCGGTCTATGGCGAGAGCCTCGATGAAGTGATCGGCATGGTCCACATCAAGGACGTTTTCATCGCTGATTTCGATCGCTCGAAGGACCGTTCGATCGCGGCCCTGATGCGCGAACCGTTGTTCGTACCGGAGTCGATGGGCGTGATCGAACTCCTCGCCCGGATGCGCAGCCAGCGGGTTCACCTCGCCATCGTCGTCGACGAGTTCGGCGGCACCGAGGGTCTCGTGACCATCGAGGACGTGGTCGAGGAGATCGTTGGCGAGATCGAGGACGAGCACGACGAGGCCGAGGCCGGCATGCTGACGATGCTCGACGAGGGCCTGTGGGAAGCCGACGCCCGAGTCGAGCTCGAGGAGCTTGCCGAAGCCGTCGATCCGCGCCTGTCATCGGACGAGGACGAAGTCGACACGCTTGGCGGCCTGATATTCCTCCTCGCCGGCCACATCCCCCAGCGCGGCGAATGCGTGACCCATCCGTCAGGCTGGAAGCTCGAGGCCGTCGATTCCGACCCGCGCCGGATCATTCGTGTGCGGCTGCATGCGCCCGAAGGCCGGCCGACCGCCGACTAGTCCTTGGCGAACAGTTTCGCCGGGTCCGCCATCGCCTTGAATTCCAGGGCGTTGCCCGCCGGGTCGCGGAAGAACATGGTCGCCTGCTCGCCGGGCTGACCTTCGAAACGGATCGTCGGCGGGATGACGAACCCGACGCTCGCCTCCTCCAGCCGTCGCGCGAGTTCCTTCCACTCGCGCATCGGCAGAACGATCCCGAAATGCGGGACCGGCACATCCTCCCCGTCGACCGGGTTCGTCGACCGAAGCCGCGCCTGCTCCGGCGCCAGGTGGGCGACGATCTGATGGCCATAGAGATTGAAATCGATCCACTCGTCGGCGCTCCGTCCTTCGGGACAGCCGAGCAAGCCGCCGTAGAAGCGGCGCGCGGCTGCAAGGTCGTCGACCGGAAAGGCCAGGTGAAATGGCGGCAGCGTCATGCCCCGGCACTGCGGCCCGCATGCATCTTTGTCGAGGCTTTCGTTAGCGCCGCGTAACCGCTAGCCATCGCGGCCGATGCGCATTGCCCTCTATGCCTTCGCCGCTGGCGCCGCCTCGGCCTTCGCCTTTGCGCCGACCGACTGGTGGCTATTGCTGCCCGTGGCGTTTGCATTGTTGTGCGAGCTTCTCGATCGATCAAAGAGCCTGTGGGCGGCGCTTTTCACCGGCTGGGCCTTCGGGCTTGGGCAATTCGTCGTCGGCCTGAACTGGATCGCCACCTCGTTCACCTATCAGTCGGCGATGCCGCCGTGGCTCGGCTGGGTGGCGGTAGTGCTGCTCTCGCTATACCTCGCCATCTACCCGGCGATCGCGGCGGGCATCGCCTGGCGCTTTGGGCGGAATGACCGGGTGACGCTGGTGCTGGTGCTCGCGGGGGCGTGGACGCTCACCGAATGGCTGCGCGGCACGCTGCTGACCGGCTTCCCTTGGAATCCCGCCGCGGCGGTTCTGGCGACGACGCCGCTGATCACGATCACCGCGCTGATCGGCACCTACGGAGCGTCGGGGCTGGTCGTGCTGCTCGGCGGCGCGGTGTGGCTTGAATATTACCGCAAGTGGCTGCCGCTGGTGCTGATCATCGTGGCGACGGCTTTCCTGTGGCTGCTTCCCTCATCGCATGTTCCGCCTGACCCGCTGGTGGTCAGGAACGTGCGCATCGTCCAGCCCAACATCGGCCAGCAGGACAAGTGGCGGCCCGGTTTCGACGAAGAAGCGGCGCGCCGGCTCGCGCAATTGTCGGGTCCGCCCTCGGCCGAGCCGCGCCTGCTGCTCTGGCCCGAAGCAGCAATCACCGATCCGATCGAGGATGGACGGCGCGGCGGCCAGGCGATCGCCGAGTTCCAGCGCGAGCGCGCCGCTGCGCCGCTCGGGCCTGGCGACGAGTTGCTGACGGGGGGCATCGCGGTCGTTTCGCGCGACGGCTTCCACGTGGATGGCGCCGCGAACAGCATCTACGCGATCGGACCGCATGGCCGAATCCTCGGCCGCTACGACAAGGCGCATCTCGTCCCCTATGGCGAGTATCTACCCATGCGGGGCCTGATGTCGGCGATCGGCATCTCCCGCCTTGCCCCTGGCGACCTGGACTTCACCCCCGGCCCCGGTCCACGAACCATCGATCTCGGCGGCGAGTGGGGCAAGGTGGGCCTCCAGCTCTGCTACGAAATGATCTTTTCAGGCCATGTCGTCGACGAGAAGAACCGGCCCGACTTCATCTTCAACCCGTCGAATGACGCCTGGTTCGGCCGCTGGGGTCCGCCGCAGCATCTCGCCCAGGCGAGGCTGCGCGCCGCCGAAGAGGGGTTGCCGGTGCTCCGCTCCACCCCGACGGGAATCAGCGCGGTCATCGATGCACGCGGGAACGTCGTGAAATCCCTCCCGTGGCGCACCGCCGGAGTGATCGATGCGGTGCTTCCGCCGGCATCCAGCGGACCGACATTGTTCGCGCGCTTCGGCAATATCATCCCGCTGTTGCTTGGCCTGCTGCTCATCGCCGGCGGCATTGTGCTGGCTCGCCGCCGCCGCTAGGGGCACATATAAAGCTTTCCTTATATCGTTAAACTCGAGGACTCCCGACTCCATGCGCAGCTCGTACCTGTTCACTTCCGAATCCGTGTCCGAAGGCCATCCCGACAAGGTCGCAGACCAGATTTCGGACGCGATCGTCGACCTCTTCCTGTCAAAGGATTCGGAGGCGCGAGTCGCCTGCGAAACCCTGACGACGACCAATCGAGTGATCCTCGCCGGGGAGATTCGAGGGCAGGGAATCATGGACGAGGCGGGCAACTGGGCGCCGGGAATCCGCGAGGAAATCGAACAGGCCGTGCGCGGTGTCGTCAAGCGGATCGGGTACGAGCAGGAGGGTTTTCACTGGAACCGGCTCGAATTCTCGAATTACCTCCACCCGCAGTCGGCGCACATCGCCCAGGGCGTCGATGCCGGCGAGGACAAGGACGAGGGCGCCGGCGACCAGGGGATCATGTTCGGTTTCGCCTGCGACGAAACACCCGACCTGATGCCGGCGACGCTCGACTACAGCAACAAGATCCTCGCCGAGATGGCCAAGGACCGACACTCCGGCGCGGCACCGTTCCTGGAACCGGACGCCAAGAGCCAGGTGACGCTTCGCTTCGAGGACGGCGAGCCGGCCAAGGCGACCGCGATCGTCGTCTCGACCCAGCACAAGCCCGGTTATGACAAGGGCGAGAAGCAGGCCGAGCTTCACGCTTACGTCAAGACCGTCGTCGCACGCGTGATGCCGCAGCGGCTGCTCGGCAACGAGACCGTCTATCACATCAATCCGACCGGGAGCTTCGAGATCGGCGGCCCCGACGGGGACGCCGGCGTCACCGGCCGCAAGATCATCGTCGACACGTACGGCGGCGCCGCACCCCATGGCGGCGGGGCCTTCTCCGGCAAGGATCCGACCAAGGTCGATCGGTCGGCCGCTTATGCCGCCCGCTACCTTGCCAAAAACATCGTCGCGGCCGGCCTCGCCAAACGCTGCACCATCCAGCTCGCTTATGCGATCGGCGTTTCGGAGCCGCTGTCGCTCTATGTCGACACGCACGGCACCGGCACAGTCGGCGACGATGCGATCGAGGAGGCGATCGGGCGCATCGGCAAGCTCGGCAAGCTGACCCCGCGGGGGATCCGCACCCACCTTGGGCTCAACAAGCCGATATACGAGCCGACCGCCGCCTATGGCCACTTCGGCCGCAAGTCCGAAGGCGATCTATTCCCATGGGAGCGCGTCGACCTCGTGGAAGATCTGAAGACGGCGCTCGCCGCCTAATCCTCGACGCCAGCTCCGTGCCGGTAAACGAGATCGCCGCCCTTCCAGCCGCTGTAGAGCAGGATCAGCACGACCACGACTGAAATCCAAACGCCTGTCGATCGGATGAAGTCGGGGTTGTTCAGCCGCAGTATGAGGTTGATGAGCTCGAGGACGACCGCGGTGACGTTCGCTAGCATGTGCTTCAGCGCGTCGCCAAGATTGCGCAACCGCTGGTCGCCGAAAAAATCGGTCAGTCCTGCGACCGCCGCCAGCGCGGCGAAGCCGAGGCCGATGGCGAGTAGCCAATGCGATGCGGTGGCCCAGCCCGGATCGAGGTTGCGCGAATAGCCGATGTCGGTGACGAGCGTGCCGATGAAGCAGACAATCGGGAACGGGATCAGCATCGGGTGGATCGGATGACCACCGATTCTCGCGGTGCTGTGTGGATGATCGTGGCTTTCGGAGTTGATGGTGGCCATGAACGCTCTCCTTCGGTTCAGCGCTCATTGGACGCCCGACCATGGCCGAGGGTTCCTTCGGCCGAAGTTGCGGGCTGCCGGCGAGCCGACTAGCGCGACCGTCCATGACAGCATTCAAGTCGGGCGATCCCCTCACGCTCAATCGCCTTTACGGCCGGTCTAGCGGACATAAACTCCGCAAGGCGCAGCAGGAGTTGATCGACGGGCTGCTCCCGGCGCTAGAGGTCCCGCCCGGAGGTGAACTCACGGCACTGGGCCTGTTCGGCGAGGACCGGCCGCTTCACTTCGAGATCGGCTTTGGCTCGGGCGAGCATCTCGTTGACCGTGCCGACATGCTGCCCGACCATGGCTTCATCGGCGCCGAACCGTTCCTCAACGGGGTCGCCACGGCGCTCGCGCACATTCGCGATAAGCATCTCGCCAACGTTCGCCTGTGGCGCGGCGACGCGCTCGAGGTGCTGCAGCGCGTTCCGGACGGGGCGCTCAGCTTCATCTATTTGCTTCACCCCGATCCCTGGCCCAAGGCACGGCACGCCAAGCGCCGGATGGTCAACGACCGCCCGGTCGACCTGTTCGCGGCCAAGCTGAAGCGCGGCGGCGAGTTCCGGCTGGCGACCGACGACCCGACCTATCTAGCCTGGTCGCTGATGGTCATGCAGCGCCACCCCGCGCAGTTCGAATGGCTGGCTGAGCGGCCAAGCGATTTCCTCGAGCCCTCCGGCGGCTGGATCGAAACCCGCTACGGCGCCAAGTCGCGGCGAGAAGGACGACGACCTTATTATCTGCGCTACCGACGACGCTGACGGTCGACAGGCCCGCTCGGTCTGATAGCCTGATCAAATGAGTGGCATCGAAATGGATCGAAGAACCTTGCTCGGCGCGGCGGCGATCCCCTTCGCCGCTGCACCGATCGGCGCGGCGACAGCGGGCGACGATTGGGAACGCATCTCGCGCGAATATGACGTGACGCACGAGGTGATCCAGCTCGAGCACGGCAATTGGGGGATGATGGCGCGGCCTGTGCTGGCGGCTTACCGGGCCCACGTCGAACGGGTGAACCGCGACACCAGCTATTACGCGCGCCAAACGATGGTTGGCGACCTTGAGGCTTCACGAGCGGCGCTCGCGCAGGCGATGGGCGTCGCGGTCGACGAGATCAGCTTCACGCGCAACGCGACCGAGGCGATGCGGGCGCTGATCCTCCAGTACAACCGGCTGAATCCGGGCGACGCGGTGCTCTACGCCGATCTCGATTACGACAGCATGCAGGCGTGCATGGACTCGCTCGCCAAAATCCGCGGCGTGCGCGTGATCAAGATCGCGCTTCCGGAGCCAGCGACGCGGCAGTTGCTGGTCGATACCTACAAGGCAGCGTTCGCAGCCAATCCAGCGATCCGAATGGTGCTGCTGACGCACCTTAGTCACCGCACGGGCCTGGTGCTTCCCATCGCCGAAATTGCCACCGCGGCGCGCGAGCGCGGGATCGATGCAATCGTGGATGCGGCGCATAGCGTCGGGCAGCTCGACTTCCATCTGCCGGACCTCAAGGCCGATTTCATCGGCATAAACGTGCACAAATGGATCGGAGCACCGCTCGGCGTGGGCGCGATCTATATCCGGCGCGACCGGATTGGCGCGGTTGACGTCGACCCCTCCGCGGAAGCACCAAGCCCCACCGACATCGTCAGCCGGGCGCACACCGGAACGCCCGACTATGCTGCGCAGCTGACGGTTCCCACCGCCCTTGCATTCCAGGCGGCGATCGGCGCCGCTCCCCGGGCGGCGCGTCTCAGGGCGTTGCGGGATCGGTGGGTGCGGCCGCTACTCGATCTGTCGCAGGTTCAGGTCCTGACTCCGGAGGACCCAAACCTGCACGGAGCGATTACCTCGTTCAGGCTGCGTGGGCGCACTTCACATGAGGACAATGTCGCGCTGGCGAAGGCGCTGCTCGACAGGCATCGCATATTCACCGTTCACCGCGATGGGTTGGCATCCGGCTCTTGCGTCCGCGTGACCCCTGCCCTCGCGACCAGGATGAGCGACTGCGACGCACTGGTTGCCGCCGTCCGGTCGCTGGTCGCCTGAGCGGCGGTTACCGCCCAGCCGGAGTCAGCCGCAGCAGCCGCCCGCCGTCGCCGTCTTCCAGCAGATAGATGGCTCCGTCCGGCCCTTCGCCGACCCAGCGGATGCGGTTGCCCATGTCCCAGCGGTCTGCCTTTTGAGCGTTGTCGCCGTTGAAGGTGACCCGGATCAGCGACTGGCCCGACAGCGATCCAATCAAGCCATTGCCCTTCCACTGCCGGAAGAGCTTGCCATCGTAAATGAGCAACGTCGTCGGAGAAACCGATGGCACCCAGAAGAGCTTGGCTGGCTGAAGGTCCGGCCGGGTCGAGGGCTTGGGAATTGGTTTGCCGTCGTAGTTCTGCCCTTCCGACACGAGCGGCCAGCCGTAATTCTTGCCCTTCACGATGAGGTTCAGCTCATCGCCGCCGCGCGGGCCCATTTCGGTCTCCCACAGCCGGCCCTGAGCATCGAAGGTCAGACCGTAAGGGTTGCGGTGACCGAGCGTCCAGGTTTCGGCCGGCGTCAGGTTTGCCCCCGGCCAGCGGACCGTGCGTCCCGACGCGTGCTCGGCCGCCTGCGTGTCGTCCGGCGGATCGATGACGGTGACGGTCGGAGCGCCGGTGCGCCCGGCCCAGGGGTTGTCCGGAGCCGGCTTGCCGTCAAGCGTCAGGTGCAGGATTTTGCCGAGCGGCTGATTGGGGTCCTGCGCCGGTGTGAAGCGCTGCCGCTCGCCCGAGCTCAGGAACAGCGACCTGCCGTCCGGCGCAAAGGCGATGATCCCGCCGAACTGCCCGCCGTCGCCACCAGCGGGGTCGTGCCAAAGCACCTGGAGCCCCTGCAGGCTGCCGCCCGACGCCCCGCGGACGAGCTTCGCGCGGGCGAGCGCCAGGCCGCTACCGCCGTTGGCCGACGGCTCGGCGTAGGTGAGATAAACGAGATTGTCCGTCGCGAAGGTGGGCGAGAGCGCGACATCGAGCAAACCGCCCTGGTCGCTCGCCACGACCTTGGGTGCTCCCTGGACCGGCTGCTTGGCCCCATTGCGCGTATCTACAAGCCAGATGTGACCCGGCTTCTCGGTGACGATGCCGAGCGTCGAACCCGGCAGGAAGGCCATTGCCCAAGGCGAATCGAAGGTTGCGACCCGCGCCGACACGAACGGCTGTCCGGCTGGCGAGGTCGCGGAGCCGGCCGCGTTCGTGGTCGCCGATCCCTTGGCGGGTTGGTTGCCGGTGGTCGCCGCGGTGCCGCACGCGGCGAGGGCGAGACAAAGTCCAAATCGCGCGACACGCATCCTCATTGGCGCTTGCTCCGTTGTGGTCCGATGAACCGGTCTACATCCTCCAGGCCACACATTCGATGACCATGGAATCCTGCAGTTTACTATCCTTGGCGACGGCGGTTCCGCCGTACGTCATCGAACAGGCCGAGGCCAAGGCCCTCGGACGAGCGGCGTTCGGCGGCAGGAAGGCGCTGTTCGACCGGCTCGCCGGCGTGTTCGACAATGCCGGAATCGCGCGCCGGCATGTCGTTGCACCGAAGGACTGGTACCTGTCGCCCCACGGCTGGCGCGATCGCAACGCCGTCTATCTCGATGCCGCCGAACGGCTGTTCATCGATGCCGCAACGCGCGCGATCGAACAAGCCGAGCTGCAGCCGGATCAGATCGATGGCGTGGTCATCGTTTCAACGACCGGTATCGCAACGCCGAGCCTCGATGCACGGGTCGCGCCCCGCATCGGGCTCCGCAACAACGTCCGAAGAGTACCGGTGTTCGGTCTTGGCTGCGCCGGCGGCGTCAGCGGCCTCTCGCTCGCGGCCCGGCTTGCGACTGCGGATCCCGGCAGCATGTGGCTGTTCGTGACGGTCGAAACCTGCTCGACCTCCATCCGGCTCGACAGCGACGATCCGGCGGCGATCGTTGCGACTGCGCTGTTCGGCGACGGCGCGGCGGCCGCCATCGTCACCAGCGGACGCCACAGTCTGGCGCGGATTACGGAGTCGGCGGAAACGCTGTTTCCCGATACGCTGCGGATCATGGGCTGGGACGTCGAAGACCCCGGCCTCGCCGTCGTGTTCGACCGCGCCATACCGCCGTTCATTGCCGAGCATCTCGCGACAACCGTGGACGACATGTGCGGTGCGATGGGCATCCGACGGCAAGACGTCGACCGGTTTTGCTGCCATCCCGGCGGGGTCAAGGTGATCGACGCCATCGAGACCGCGCTCGACCTTCACCAAGGGGAGCTCAATCTCGAACGGGAGGTCCTGCGCGACTACGGCAACATGAGCGCGCCGACGGTCCTGTTCGTGCTTCAGCGACTGCTCGAAGCCGGGCTGCCGAAGAAAGTGCTGATGACTGCATTCGGTCCGGGCTTCACCTGCGCCGGGCTGCTGCTGGAACCGGCATGACCGTCAATATCGTCATCCTCGCGATCGTCACGCTGCAGCGCCTTGGCGAGCTGTGGCTGTCCCGGCGCAACACGTCGCGGCTGCTGGCGCAAGGCGCGCGCGAGCATGCGCCGGGGCACTACCCGCTGATCGTCGCCTTGCACGCAGCGTGGCTCGCCTGCCTGTGGGTATTCGGTCTCAAAAGCATGATCGACCCGTTCTGGCTTGCGCTGTTCGTCATCACGGAGCTGGCGCGGATCTGGACCCTCGCCGCGCTCGGGCCGCGCTGGACGACGCGGATCATCGTTCTTCCGGACGTGCCGCTGGTGCGGCGCGGACCCTACCGCTGGCTGAACCACCCGAATTACTGGATCGTGGTGGCGGAGATCGCCATTTTTCCCCTGGTGTTTGGGCTGTGGAAGATCGCGCTCATCTTCAGCATCCTGAACGGTGCCCTGCTCAGCATCCGGATTCGCGAGGAGAACCGGGCTCTTCGGAGTTAGGGTTCGACCTGGACCAGTTGCGGCGGCGGTGGTCCCGCACTCGCCCAGCGGCCCGGCCGCGGTCCCATGTGGAGCACCAATCTTCCACCGGCGGTCACTTCGGCGTGGGTCAGCCAGGCGCGGTCGATCGGCCGGCCGTTGAGCTCGGCAGACTCGACATAGAGGTTGGCCGCGGACGTGCCCGGCGCTTCGATGACGAAGCTCTTGCCATGCTCCAGTTTGATGACGCTCCGGGCGAACACCGGCGAGCCGATGTAGTAGAGGGGCTGCGCCGCACTCGGGAACAGGCCGATGGCTGCCCAGACGTACCATGACGACATGGTGCCGGCGTCATCGTTGCCGGGAATGCCGGACCGGCCGCTGTTGTAATCCCTGGCCATGATCGCCCGGACTCGTTCGGCGGTCCGGTCCGGACGGCCGGCGTGGATGTACAGCCAGGGCGCTAGAATGTCCGGCTCGTTGCCGTGCGTATAGGCATGCTCGTCGAAGAAGCGGTCGAGCCAGCCGACCAGCCCCGCCTTCCCGCCGAGCCGCCGCATCAGTCCGTTCACATCCTGCAGGACGTACGTCGAATATTGCCGCGACGAGCCCTCGTAGAACGGGTGGTCCCACCAATCGCTGGTCGCGTCGGGATATTCGCGCCCGCAGTCGAAATTCTCGAGCCAGCGCCCATCGGCGTAGCGGGGATGAATGCACTGGAGCTTTGAATCCCACAGGTTCGCCCAGTTCCGTGATCGCGCGGCGTAGCGGCGCGCGATGTCCTTGCGGCCAAGCTTCGCCGCCGCCGAAGCGATCGCATAATCGTCGAACGCATATTCGAGCGTCCGCGATGCCGACCGGCTCTTCGACAGCGACATGTAGCCGAGCGACAGATAATCGCCGAGATCGCGGCCGACGTTGAGCGGGTCGGGCGACGGCGTGTCCCCGTCCTTCAGCATCGCCTCGAGCGCTACCTTCTCGTCGAAGCCGCCAAGGCCTTTCACGATGGCGTCGGCGACCACGACATCACCATTGCTGCCGCCCTGGCTCGGCCCCGTCGCGCCGCCGATCCGCGCGTCGGGCAGCCAGCCGGTGTGGACGTATGTATCGAGCAGCGAGCGGACCATGCCGCGCTGCCGCTCCGGCTGAATCAGCGTCAGCAGCGGATGA
>JAICXF010000086.1 GCA_025981625.1 Sphingomonas sp.
ACCTGCTGCGGAGTGCCGGGTTGGACGCGCCTCGCCGCGGGGGCGGCGCCAGCGGCAGCGAGGGCTATGGCGGCGAGCAGATACGTCCAGTTTCGCATTGGAAT
The DNA here is from genome assembly GCA_025981625.1 of Sphingomonas sp. Next base: position 105 of record JAICXF010000086.1, read on the forward strand.
TCCGTCCCTCCCTGGTCCCCAGCACAGTAGGTGCGGGGCCTGATTCGGCGCAAGGGACCGCTGTTGCAAAATTGATACAGCGCATTGACAACTTGTCCGTAACGACCCGGCAAGCGTTGCAAGCCTCTCCTCGCTTCACCTATCAAATGGCGCAGTTCGGCAACTCTGGTTTGTCGTTCCACGGCAGCCGTGGCCCCGCGCTCGGCTAGTGAAGGGGAAGAATACATGAAGCTCGATTTCCGTCAGCGCTTGCTCTCGACCACCCTTCTGGTCGGCGCGAGCATGATCGCATCGCCCGTCCTGGCCAAAGGTACGCAGCCCGCAGCACCGACCTGCCCTCCGGGCGTCGCTCCTGGCACTAACGGTTGCGTCGAAGGCGCCACTCCCGCGACTCCGGTGACGACCGGCCCGCAGGCGGCAGTGCCGCCGGCAGCCGTCGGAACCAACGCGCAGGGCGCTCCCGCGGTCGGCCAGCAGGAAATCGTCGTTACCGGTTCGCGCATTCCGCAGCCGAATCTCGAAACGGCCAGCCCGGTGACCACCGTCACCAGCCAGGAAGTCAAGGTTTCGGGCACGACCCGCACCGAGGACCTGATCAACTCGCTTCCCCAGGTGGTCGCGGCGCAGGGTTCAACCTCTGTGAACCCGGCCAACGGCACGGCCACGGTCGACCTTCGCGGCCTCGGCTCGAAGCGCAACCTGGTTCTGATCAACGGCAAACGGCTTCAGGCCGGCGATACCGGAAACCCCGTCGCCGACATCAACTTCATCCCGAACCAGCTGATCAAGCGCGTTGACGTGCTGACTGGCGGTGCCTCGGCGGTGTACGGCGCGGACGCCGTCGCCGGCGTCATCAACTTCATCATGGACACGACCTTCACCGGCTTCCGCATCGACGGCGAAGCGAGCGTGTTCCAGCATAACAACAGCACGGATGCGCGAATCCTTGCGGCCAACGCGAAGTCGGGCTTCCTGCCTCCGCACGGCAACGTCGTGAACGGCGGCGCACAGGATATGGCAGCGATGTTTGGCGCGGCGTTCGACGACGGCCGCGGCCATGTGACGGCCTATGCGACCTATCGCAGTCAGGATCCGATCCTGATGTCGACCCGCGACTATGCCTTCTGCGGCCTGAGCGGAAACTCGGCCAGCACGATTGCCAAGGGCGGCAACTTCTTCAGCTGCGGCGGCTCGTCGACATCGGCAACGGGCTCGTTCTTCACGAACGTCGGCACGTTCCAGGTGATCGGCAACAAGTTCGTTCCGGGAAGGACGCTCTTCAATTTCCAGCCGTTCAACTATTTCCAGCGGCCGGACGAGCGTTACAACCTTGGCGCGTTCGCCGATTACGAAATCGCGCCGGGAGCGCATCCGTACCTCGAAGCGATGTTCATGGACGACCACTCGGATGCGCAAATCGCGCCGTCGGGTGCGTTCCTCGGCAAAGCCGGTTTGAATCACATCAACTGCGACAACCCGCTGCTGTCGGCGCAGGAGCGCGCGAAGATTTGCGTCGCCGGAAACACGTTCGTCGATGCGAACGGCGTGACCCAGGCGATTGCTTATATCGCGCGCCGCAACGTGGAAGGCGGAGTTCGCGACTCCGATCTTCGCCACACCGACTTCCGGATTGTCGCGGGCATGCGCGGCGATCCATTCCGCGGCGTCAGCTACGATGCTTATTATCAGACAGGCCAAACGATCCGTCAGGACGCCAGCTTCGGCGATTTCTCGCAGCAGCGCCTCCTGTTCGCTCTCGATACGGTGACCGACCCGGCGACGGGCCTCCCGGCCTGCCGCGCCGTGGTGCAGGGCAATGTGGCGGCCAACGGCTGCGTGCCGCTGAATATTTTCCAGACTGGCGGAATCACGCCGGAAGCTGAGGCTTTCCTTACGGTCCCGTCGTTCGATCACGGCGTGATCAACGAGAATATCGCCCACGCCGACGTGACCCTGAGCGGTGGCGACTACGGACTTCAGACGCCATGGTCCGATACCGGCGTCGGGCTCAACGTCGGCGTCGAATATCGCAAGGAAGGGCTGAACTTCCAGGACGATCTGGAAAACCAGACCGGCGATCTTGCTGGCGGTGGCGGCCCGATCCCGCCGGTGTCAGGCCATTTCGACGTCCGCGAGGCATTCGCCGAGCTTCAGGTTCCGATTATCGAGCACAGCTTCATCGAAGAGCTGGCGCTCGACGGCGGCTACCGTAAGTCGTCATATCATGTCGGCGCCAGGAGCTTCAGCACCAATACCTACAAGCTGGAAGCCCGTTTCGCTCCGATCCCGGACATCCGGTTCCGCGCCAGTTACAACCGCGCGGTGCGCGCACCGAACATCGTCGAACTGTTCACTCCGCAAGCACTCGGATTGACGGGCATTCAGGACCCGTGCGCCAACCAGACGACGACGGGCGCTCCGCTCGCGACGCTGGCGCAGTGCCAGCTGAGCGGAGTCACGGCGGCACAGTTCGGCCGTATTCTGGACAACCCGGCTCACCAGTTCCAGGGATTGTTCGGCGGCAACCCGAACCTTACTCCGGAAACCGCTGACACGTGGACCGCCGGCGCGATCCTCCAGCCGCGGTTCATCCCGGGCCTTGCCGTCACGGCGGATTATTTCAACATCCACGTGAAGAACGTGATCGGCTCCCTTTCGTTCGGGACCATCCTGAACGGCTGCCTGGGCTTCAATGTGCCGCAGAACACGACGCTGTGTGCGTTCGTTCACCGCAATCCGAACAACGGTTCGCTGTTCATCGGTGACAATGCGTTCATCAACGTCGGAGACATCAACGAGGCCGGACTTGGCCTCGCTACGAAGGGCATCGACATCAACGGCACCTATTCTCACCGTCTCGGCGGATTGGGGACCATGAATGTCAGCTTCGTCGGAACGCGTCTGTTGAAGCTCACTGGCTTGCTGTTCAACGACGTCAATTGCGCGGGCCTGTTTAGCGGCAATTGCGGCAATCCCACTCCGAAGTGGCGGCATAAGTTGCGCCTCAGCCTGACGATGCCGAACGGCATTGGCGCGTCGCTTGCCTGGCGGTACTTCTCGCCGGTACTCGCGGATCCCACTTCGCTGCCTACTCCGGGCGACGCGAGGCTGCATGCCGCGAGCTACTTCGACCTGGCGTTCACGGCCCGTATGGCGCAGCGGCTCAACCTGCGCCTCGGCGTCAACAACATCTTGGACAGGGAACCGCCGATCGTCGGTGACACGGCTATCCCTGGCAACACCTTCCCGCAGGTGTACGACTCGATGGGACGCTTCGTCTTCGCCGGCGCGACGATCGACTTCTAAGCCGGTCGCCAAGACGGAAATCCGGACGGCGGGCCTCGACAGGGGTCCGCCGTCTTCTTATGCCGGTCCGGTCAGCCGACGCGAACCTGGAGGGGGGATCGACCAGTTGGCGCCGGACAAGGATACCAACGAAGAAGCACCGGCCGATCCGGCGGCGCAGGTTGCGTACGCGTTACAGCTCCTTCGCTCGCCCGACTTCGCACGTCACCGCGCTCAGGTGTCCGAACTGCTCGAAGCTGCGTCGAGTGCCGGCTCTGCTGAAGCGAGCGAGCTGACCGCCCTGTTCGACGCTATGGGTATCGCTCGTCCGCAAAGCTGGGACCGCGCTTTCGATCGGCTGGAGCTTGCGGCACGTCAGGGCTCGACGAGCGCTCAACGACAGCTTCTTCTGCTCGCCCTTGGCGGCGCGGACTTGGCTGGTGCAGGCTCCCCGGTGGATTGGACCGAGGTCAGACGGTCGATCTCGTTCGACCAGCTCCTCCAGCCCAACCAGCGCACCATATTGTCAGAATCGCCGCGGATCCGTTCCATCGAGCAAT
>JAICXF010000001.1 GCA_025981625.1 Sphingomonas sp.
CATCCGCCGCACCGGGCAGATCAAGGACCGCGACGACATCGTCGGCAACACGACGCGGGTGAAGGTCGTCAAGAACAAGGTCGCGCCGCCGTTCAAGCAGGTCGAGTTCGACATCATGTACGGCGAGGGCGTGTCCAAGGTCGGCGAGATCCTCGACCTCGGCGTCAAGGCCGGACTGGTCGAGAAGTCGGGCTCGTGGTTCAGCTATGACTCGGTGCGCATCGGCCAGGGCCGCGAGAACGCCAAGGTCTATCTCAAGGAAAATCCCGACGTCGCGCGGCGGATCGAAAATGCCATCCGCGGGAAAACCGAGGAAGTCGGCGAGGCGCTGATGGTCGGCCCCGATGCCGACGACGACGGGATCGCCGCGGAGTAACTCCCGCTCCTCCCTCTCCGTTTGCGGGAGAGGGCCCGGGTGAGGGGCTTCTCCCTCTCCCGCAAGCGGGACCGAAGCGCGCAGGAGTGCCGGGGGCACTCCGAGCACTGCAGGGTCGGGGTGAGGGTGTTTCCTTTAGCCCAGGTCTTCCGGCACTGACGTCGATTCCCGCGCTGCCTCCTGCTCCTCGGGATCGGCGTGGATCGGCGCGAACAGTCGCTTCGGCTCGGTCAGCGCAATGAGCAGGAAGCCGCCGGCGGCGCATGCGGCGGTGCCGACCACGAAGGGGAGGGGCGTACCGTCGAACTGCTGGCCGATCAGAAACCCGATTGCCGCCGCGCCGATCGTGCCGACTACTCCCTGAACCGATGCGGCGGTGCCGGCGATCGCCGCCATATGCTCCATCGCCAGCGTGCCGAGGTTCGACGAGGTGAAGGCGAAGCAGCCCATGGTCAGCCCCTGAAGGAGAATGAAGGTCCAAAGGGTCTCGGCGCCGATGAGCGCGACCGCCGCGTGGACCGCCGTCACCACCGCGAAGGCGAGCGCCGCCGAATGGCCGACCCGGCGCAACCCGAATCGCCCCACCACCCGGGAGTTCAGCCAGGACGCGAGCGCCATCGGGGCGGCGATGCAGGCGAAGACCAGGCCGATGAAGCGCCCTTCATGAAAGCCATCGAATACGATCTGCTGGATCGAGCTGATGTAGGCGACGAGGGCGGAGGTGCTCAGCGTCATCGCCAGCGTGTAGCCGAGCGACTGGCGCTCGCTGAGCGTGGCCCGCATCGCGCTCCCGGTCGCTCGCAGGTCCAGCGGCCGGCGGAACTCCGGCCGCAGGGTCTCGGGCAAGCGACTCCACGACCACAGCAGCATGATCAGCGCATAACCGGCGATCACCAGGAAGATGGCCCGCCACGGCGCAAACAGCAGGATCAGCTGGCCCATGTTGGGCGCGAGCACCGGCACCAGCATGAAGGTCATGAAGACGAGGCTCATGGCGCGCGCCATGGCTTCGGTCTCGAAGAGGTCGCGGACCATGGCCACCACCAGCACTCGGGTGACGGCGGCCGCAGCCCCCATCGCCGCCCGGGCCGCGATCAGCAGCGCGAAGCTCGCGGCCACGGCACAAACCAGCGCGAAGGCGCCATAGAGGGTGACGCCCACCGCAAGCACCGGCTTGCGCCCGAACCGGTCGGCGAGCGGACCCCACAGCAATTGAGTGGAAGCGAATCCGAGGAAGTAGGCGATGACGACCAGCTGCACGTCATTCTCGTGCCTCACGCCCAGTGACCGGCCGATGTCGGACAGCGCCGGGATCATCGAATCGATCGCGACGGCATTGAGCGCCATCAAGCCGGCGAGCAGCGCGGTCATCTCGCGCGTGCCCGGGCGCTTCACGCCCTGCTGGAATGCTGATTCGAACATGTCGGGAGCCCTGCCTTGCTGCTGGCCGATTGGACAGAGGCGTGCAACAGTCGATGGTCGGGAGGCGATCGACGAATGATGCACGCGAAAATTGGGCGCCGGTCCGTATTGCTGGGCGCCGGCGCGCTTGGAGCCGCTACGGTCCTGCCATTCGGCAGACTGATGGCCGAGGCTGTGGACGGCCTCTCGCCAATTCCGCAGCCTCCGGCGATCAGCACCGCCGAACGACTGGGGCGCATCGCCCGCGCCCGGCAGCTGATGCAGCGGAACGGCATCGGCGCGGTGATCGTCGAGTCCGGCTCCAGCCTCGATTATCTCACCGGCGTTCGGTGGGGCCGATCGGAGCGGCTGACGGCCGCCGTGATCCCGGCGCGAGGCGATCCGATCATCGTGACTCCATTCTTCGAGCAGCCCTCCGTTTCCGAAACCCTCGCGATCCCCGCCGAAATCCGCACCTGGAACGAGGATGAGGACCCGCTGAAGCTCGTCGCTGATTTCCTTCGCGAGCGCCGCGTTGCCGCCGAGCCGGTCGGGTTCGAGGAGACCGACCGCTATTTCATCGTGGACCGGTTGAGCCATCAGCTTCCCGGCCTCAAGGCGGTCAGCGCCAATCCGGTGGTCCGCGCGCTGAGGTTGATCAAGTCGCCCGCCGAGCTCGCGCTGATGCAGACCGCGAACGACATCACCCTTCGGGCGATGCGGCATGCCGGCCAATCGGCGAAGGCGGGCATGACCCCCGGCGATTTCGCCCGCACAATCAACGCCGCGACGGTCGCGATCGGGGGCAGTCCGGAATTCGCGCTGGTGCTGATCGACGAAGCCGCCGCGCTTCCCCACGGCTCGCACAAGCCGCAAGTGGTGAAGCCCGGAAGCACGATATTGTTCGACTGCGGCTGCACCGTTCATGGCTATCAATCCGACATTTCGCGCACCTTCGTCTGGGGCGCGGATCCGACGCCGGAGCAGCGGAACGTCTGGAACCAGGTCCACGAGGGCCAGCAGATCGCCATTCGCGCAGCGAAGATCGGTGCTCCGGCGGGCAGCGTCGATGACGCGGTGCGCGCCGCCTACACGAGCTGGGGTTATGGCCCGGGCTACAAGCTTCCCGGTCTGTCGCACCGGACCGGGCACGGCATCGGCATGGACGGGCACGAGCCCGCCTATCTCGTGCATGGCGACATGACTCCGCTGGAGCCGGGCATGTGCTTTTCCGACGAGCCCGGAATCTATCTGCCCGGAAAGTTCGGTGTGCGGCTCGAGGACTGCTGGCACATGACGGAGAACGGCCCGCGCTTCTTCAGCCAGCCGCCGCCGAGTATCGACCGGCCGTTCGGCTAGTGACGCTAGACAAACACAAGGCGCAGCGCGAGGGCGCCCATGGGGCCGGCGGCGGTAGCTCGATGCCGGAGACGCTCAGCACGTCAGAAATGATCCTCCACCGGAGGCGCATGACCGACGTGGGCAGGTGCCTGAAACGGGACCACGTCGGGCGAGCGCTCCGGCTCCAGCCCGCCCTCCCAGCGCGCGACGACGCTCGCCGCCACGGCGTTGCCGACGACGTTGGTCGCCGACCGGCCCATGTCGAGGAAATGGTCGACGGCGAGGATCAGCAGCAGCCCGGCCTCGGGGATGTGGAACATGGGCATGGTGGCGGCGATCACCACCAGGCTTGCGCGGGGAACGCCGGCCATGCCCTTCGACGTGACCATCATCACCAGCAGCATGGTGATTTCCTGTCCGAGCGCGAGGTGGATGCCATAGGCCTGCGCGATGAAGATCGTCGCATAGGTCATGTACATCATCGACCCATCGAGGTTGAACGAATAGCCAAGCGGCAGGACGAAGCTGGCGATCCGCGCCGGCACTCCGAAGCGGTCGAGCGCTTCCAGCGTTCGCGGGTAGGCGGCTTCCGACGAGGCGGTCGAGAAGGCGAGCACGACGGGATCGCGAATGTAGCGGACGAGATGGCGCGTGCGTGGACCGACGATCACGAACGCCGCCCCGACCAGCAGCGCCCACACGATGATCAGCCCGAGGTAGAAGCTGCCGACGAACTCGCCGAAGGTGTAGAGGATTTCCGGCCCCTTTTCGGCGATTGCGCTGGTCACCGCCGTGAATACGGCGACGGGAGCGAAGCGCATCACGTAATCGGTGACCTGGAGCATCACCTTGACCAGCGCCTCGACTCCCTGGACGATCGGCCGTCCGGCATCGCCAATCGCGGTCAGCGCGACGCCGAAGAACATCGAGAAGATGACGATCGGCAGGATCTCGTTGGTGCTCATCGCGTCGAAGATCGAGGCGGGCACCAGGTGAGTGATGAAATCCTTGAGGTTGAAGCCGGCGGTCTCGACGCCGCTCGCCGCCGTCGCGGCGGGGAGCGCCAGATTGAGCCCGTGCCCCGGATGAAGCGCCGTGACGAGCAACAGCCCGAGCACCAGCGACACGAGGCTCGCAAGGATGAACCAGGCGAGCGACCGGACGCCCACCCGGCCGAGCGCGGCGACGTCGCCCATGTGCGCAATGCCCGCGACCAGCGTCGAGAAGACCAATGGTGCGATGATCATCTTGATCAGCCGGAGGAACAGCGCGGTGACGATGCTGAGATAGTCGGCGATGGACTTCAGCCGCTCGGCGCTGCCGGGGGTGCCGTCGTCGATCGCGGCGTTGATTGCCCAGCCGGCCACGATCCCGAGAACCAGCGCAACCAGGATGTAACGCGTCAGTCGTTTCGCCAAGGGAACCTCCTCCCGCACCTATCGCGGGCACGAGGCGATCAGGCAATCGGTTACGGTCAGGCGCCGATGCTGGAGTCGGCCTTGCGGCAATCCTCCGCGCACTCGCGGCACATCTGCGCGCAGAGCTTGCAATGCTCATGCTCGTGCCGCTCGCATTCGGCGGCGCAGAGGTCGCAGACGCGGGCGCAGAGCTCGAGCATTTCGCGGAGCACCTGCTCGTTCGATCCGGTCCGCCGAACCGCGAGCTTGCCGGTGGCCTCGCACACGTCCGCGCAATCGAGGCAGACGCGGATGCATTCGCGCATGTCCATCGTCTCGGCCGCGCAGGCGTCGGCGCAGCTCAGACACATGCGCGCGCAATACATCAGGTGATGGGCGGCATCGCCGAGCGGCTGGTTGACGTGCCCGGCGACGTCCGGGTGAAGGGCGATCATCTTGCGGATGGACATTCTCGGCTCCACGTCATTGCGAGCGAAGCGAAGCAATCCATCCTTCGTTCCGCGACTCCCGGATTGCCGCGTCGCTACGCTCCGCGCAATGACGAACCTGCTTGAGCGGCGACTTCAACGCTCGTAGAGTTCGCATAATGTTCCGGGGGAGTCACGGTCATGAGTGCGGGCGTTTTTGTGGTGATCGGCATCGGCGCGCTGCTCGTCGGGCTGTTCGTCGGATGGTGGTTCGCCAACCGCCCGCTCGGCGCTGTGATCAGCGAGCGGGATCAGGCGCGAGGCGATGCCGAGAACTGGCGACTCAAGTACAACGAGGCCGTGGTCAACCTGGCCGGCGAGGCGGAGAAGAACAAGCGACTGACGGAGCTTGACTCACAACTGGCTGCTGAGCGTGAATCGGCGACGAACCTTAAGGCTGAGGTGGCCGCCTTCCGGCGCGGTGAAGAGGAGCGCGAAAAAGCCTTTGAAGCGCGTTTGACGGAGCTCAAGGAAGCCAAGGATGCGCTTTCAGCCCAATTCGCCGAAATCGGTGGCAAACTATTGAACGAGGCGCAGAAAGCCTTTCTCGAGCGGGCGGATGCGCGGTTCGAGCAGGCCGGTGAAAAGAGCGAAGAGAAGCTCAAGAACCTCCTTCAGCCGGTCGAAGCGACGTTGAAGCGTTACGAGGCGAACCTCGGCGAGATCGAGAAGGCGCGGCACGCGGGTTACGGCGAGTTGAAGGAGGCGGTCGCGCAACTGGCGCACGGAAATGACCAGGTGCGCCGCGAGACCCAGCGGTTGGCCAACGTGATGGTCTCAAGTCCGAAGGCGCGAGGTCGATGGGGTGAAGAGCAGTTGCGGACGATCCTCGAATCTGCGGGGCTCGCTGAAAACGTCGACTTCACGCTTCAGAGCAGCGTTTCCGACGGCGAGAAGACGCTGCGTCCTGACTGCGTCATCAAGCTGCCGGGCAATCGCTGCATCGTGGTCGACGTGAAATGCCCCCTGGTCGCCTTCGAGCAGGCGTTCGATGAGGAAGACGAAGAGAAGAGGGCGCACCTGCTCCTGCAGCATGCCGCCGCCCTGAAATCTTATGCCGGCGACCTCGGGAAGAAAGGATATTGGCGCCAATTCGATCTTTCACCGGATTTTGTCGTCATGTTCGTTCCGGGGGAGCATTTCCTGTCCGCTGCTGCGGAGCGGGCGCCCGATCTGATCGAAACCGCCTTTCGAAACGGCGTGATCGTTGCCTCGACGATCAACATGCTGGCGCTGGCCAAGATCATGGCCGGCATGTGGCGCCAGGAAGCGCTCGCCGCTCAGGCGCAGGAAGTCGCAGAGGCCGGAAAGGAACTGTACAAGAGGCTGGCAGTCATGGGCGGCCATGTCGCCAAATTGGGCCGCAACCTCGGCCTTGCGACCGGCGCCTACAATGATTTCGTGGGAAGCCTCGAAAGCCAGGTCCTCACCCAGGCACGGCGATTCGAGACTCTAAAGGTCGAGACCAGCGGAAAGACCATTGAGGCGATGCCGTTGATCGATGCGTCGCCCCGGCCGCTGACCAAATTATCCACCGTCGATCAGGACGACGAGCCGCCGCAGATCGCGGCCGAATAGCCGCCTTACAAAACAGGCTTCCCATGCTCGCCTGCGCGGAGGCTATTTGAGTAGTTGAATCGGGACGAGCGCTAGAGCCCGCCGCACCCGCTGAAGTGGTGATCGTCGACCCTGACCTGCACCTTGTCCGGGTAGGTCCAGTCGCTCATTCCATCGCTGCACGCCGCGTGGACGATGTTCACGTCGATCTGGGCGGTCCGGTAGATTTCGCCGGCGATCCCGACGATCACCTTCGGCTTGGGCTGGCGGACTGGCTGCGAACCGGCGAGCGTGAACGTTAAGGCTTCCTGATCGATGAGAAGCGACCAGAAGGGCTCCGTGCCGGTCGCGTGATAGGCTGGCGGAGAGGGCGCTCGCGGCTCCGGCACTGTCGCGCAGCTGGCCAGCAGCGGGACCAGGCAGAGGAGCAGCGGCTGATTCACCGCCAGCTCGCCTTGATGGCGAAGGCCATGACGGCGGTGGCCATTGCAGCGTTGAGGCTGTCCGCTCGCCCCGCCATCGGGATTTTCACGAGCAGGTCGCATTCCGCTTCGTAATCGGCGGGAAGACCCTGCTGCTCGTTGCCGATGAGGAGGAAGCACGGCTGGCGGTACTCGGCATTGAGATAATCGTCAGTCGCCTTGAGGCTGGTGCCGACAAGCTGGCCGTCGCCCGAGCGCAGCCACGCGACGAACTCGGGCCAGCGGGCGGTCGCGATCGCTTGCGTGAACAAGGCACCCATCGAAGCGCGGACCGCTTCCACCGAGAAGGGATCGGCGCAATCGTCGATCAGGATCAGGCCTCCGGCGCCGACCGCGTCCCCGGTCCTGAGGATCGTGCCGATGTTGCCTGGGTCGCGCAGTGCCTGGACGACGATCCATAGCGGCGCGGTCGATCGGTCGATGGCCTCAAGCGCGGTATCAGGCTGCCGGTAGGCGCCGAGCAGCATCTGCGGATTGTCCTTGCCGCTCATCTTCGCGAGGATATTGGGCGTGGTCTCGATCGCATCGCCACCTGCGGCCTCGGTGGCGGCGATGATCTCGGCGGCGAGGGGGTGTCTGGCGCCCTCGGGGGAGAAAGCTACGATCTCCGGCAATTGCCCGCTGTCTCGCGCCTCGGTGAGGATGCGCAGCCCTTCGGCCAGGAACAGCCCTTCCGACCGGCGGGCCTTCTTGTCGCGCAGCGCTCGCAGCAGCTTGACGCTTGTGTTGGAAAAGGCGGTGACGAGCCTCGGCATCGGGTTCCCCAAAACCGCTCATCCTGAGTAGGGACTGAGCCTGTCAAAGGCCCCTATCGAAGGACCGTCCTTCGATACGCCGCTTCGACTTCGCTCAGCGGCTACTCAGGATGAGCGGAGAAGTGAAGGATCACTCCTCCCCAAATCGCTGCTCGACCAGGGCCACGAGCTTGTCGAGCGCCGCCTCGGCGCCGTTGCCTTCGACGTGAATCACGATGCTGTCGCCCATCGCCGCGCCGAGCATCATCAAGCCCATGATCGAGGTGCCGCAGACACGACTGCCGTCTTTCTCGACCTCGATGCTGGCCTCGATTTCGCTCGCCATGTTGACGAACTTGGCGCTGGCCCGCGCATGGAGCCCGCGTTTGTTGACGATTTCGACCTCGCGGCTGACCGCGGTCAAGCGGCGGCTTCCCCGAGAATTTCCGAAGCGACCGAGATATATTTTCGTCCAGCCTCGCGCGCGGCGGCCACGGCTGCGTGGACCGGCATCACCTTGCGAGCGCCTTCCAGACGGATCAGCATCGGCAGGTTGACGCCCGCGATCACTTCGATGTTCTCGCTCTTCATCAGGCTGATCGCGAGGTTCGACGGTGTCCCCCCGAACAGGTCGGTAAGGATGATCACGCCCTGGCCCTGCTCGACCTTGGCGATCGCCTTGGCGATGTCCTTGCGGCGGCGCTCCATATTGTCATCGGGGCCGATGCAGATCGCTTCGATCGCTTCCTGCGGCCCGACCACATGCTCCATCGCGGTGACGAACTCGGCCGCGAGACGGCCGTGGGTCACCAGCACTAATCCGATCATCGACTCAACTCGTCCTCGCCCTCCGGAACGCGCCCGGGATGCCGTTCGATCGTGTCCCTGGGCGGTGAAGCGAGGTCACGGTGACGCACATTGGGTGCAAAGCCGGCACGCCGCAACCGTTCCGCCATCTCGACTGCCGCGGCAACCGAGCGATGCCGACCCCCAGTGCAACCGAACGCAACCGTTACGTAACTTTTGCCGGCGCCGCAGTAGCGGGGAATCCAGTCGATGAGAAGCGATTCGATGCGTTCCATCGTCTCGGCCCAGGCGGGGTCCTCGGCGAGATAGTCGCGGACTGGCTGATCGGCGCCGGTAAGCGGGCGAAGTTCGTCCACCCAATGCGGATTGGCCAGGAACCTCAGATCGAAGACGAGGTCCGCCGTGCGCAGGATCCCGCGAGAGAAGGCGAACGAGTAAATCGTCAGGACCGGCTGGTCCGAATCGTCGCCGTAGCGGCGCCTGAGCTCATCGCGGAGCTCGGCTGGGGAGAGGTCGGTCGTGTCGATGAGGCTGTCGGCGGCACTTCGGAGAGGGGCGGTGATTTCCCGTTCGCGGCCAATCCCGTCCTCGGGCGGCCGATCGGGAGCGAGGGGATGCCTGCGACGCGTTTCGTCATAGCGACGGATCAGCTCTCCGCCGGCGCAGTCGAGATAGAGCAGCTCGGCATCGACGCCCTCGACCGAGCGGATGAGCGTGGACAGCGTGTCGGGGTCGAAGCCGCGGCTGCGCACATCCATCCCGACGGCCGCGTTCACCGTTCGGCGGTTTTCCCCATGGACGAACTCGTTCAGCAAGTCGGCGGGCAGATTGTCGACCACCTCCCAGCCCATGTCCTCGAGCGCGTCGAGCACCGTCGATTTGCCCGCGCCGGACATGCCGGTGACGAGCAACAGGCGCGGCAGGCGCCGCGCTGACGGCATCAGAACTCGAGGCCCATGCGATCGAGCGCGAGCCTGACCTTGGCCGGCGCTGACGCCGTCATGGCGTCAATCGAGATCAGCGGCACTTTCAGCCCGAGGATCGGCCGCTCCCGGCTGTCGTCCGGCAGGCGCTGGATTTCGCTCGTCAGCTCGACGATCAGCGCGACCGGCACATTATCGACCCGCCCCATCTCAACGATGCCGATGCCGCGAACCTCGAGCTTGCCCGCGATCGTCGCTGGCGCCGAGGCGAGCAACCGCTCGCCGTGCTTTTTGACGATCGTCTGATCGTCACTGACCAGCGTGAACCCGCCGTCCACCATCCTCAGCGCCAGGTCCGATTTCCCGGAGCCCGACGGGCCGGTGATCAGCACGGCGCGGCCGTCGAGCGCAATCGTACTGGCGTGGAGGGTTTCGGCGCTGATGCGCGGTCCACGTGCCGCATCGATCATGTTCATGCCTGGTCCGCCGCCGGGAGCCGGATGATGAAGCGGGCGCCGGATGGAGCGTCGTCGCGGTCTTGCACGTCAATTTCTCCATCATGGCCATTCACGATCGCCTGAGCGATGGCAAGGCCGAGACCCGAATGGCGGCCGAAATCGGCTGTCTGCCGCCGAACGGTGTGAAAGCGGTTAAAAATCGCCTCGCGAGCGTCAGCGGGAACGCCTGGACCCTCGTCGTCGATCCGGATTCGAACCTCGTCCCCGATGCGAGCGACCGCGATTTCGACCAGGCCTCCCGACGGGGAGAAGCTTACGGCATTGTCGATGATCGCGTCGATCGCGCGCGCCAGCCGGTCCGGCTTGCCCATCACCACCGCCGTGTCCTTTCGGGGACGAGCGAAGGCGAGACGAGCATCGCCGGTCTCTCGGCGAGTCTCCCACCCGGTGACCAGGGGTTCGATCAGGGCTCCAAGGTCGACCGGCTCGAACGTCGCTCTGGCAAGTTCGGCGTCCGTGCGGGCAGCCTCGCTGATGTCGCTGATCAGTCGATCGAGCCTGGCGACGTCGTCACGGATCACCGCGCGCAGCTTGTCGCGAAGCTCGGGGTTTTCGACGCGGTCGAGCGCGTCGACAGCTGATCGCAGCGAGGCGAGCGGATTTTTGAGCTCGTGCGCAACGTCTGCGGCGAACGCTTCGACACTGTCGATCCGGGCTCTCAGCGACTGGCTCATGTCCGACACGGCGCGAGCGAGCACGCCGATCTCGTCGCCACGGTCCGGAAGCCGAGGGACACTGACTTCGCGTGCTCGGCCGAGGCGAACGCGGTGTGCGGCTAGGGCGAGCCGCCGCAGCGGCCGAACGATCGTCCGCGCCAGGAATCGCGAGAGCAGGACCGACACAGCGATAAGCACCGCCATCGCGCCGAGGATGATTGCCCGTTGCTGGCGGACCGTCTTGGTGAAGGCGCGATCGTTGATCGTTGCCAGCAGCACTCCGCTGTTCAACGGCACCGCCGCCGAGATGACCGGCGTCAGGTCGCGGGCGTTGCGGACCTTGGTGACCACGTGACCGGTCTGCGCGGCCTGCATCGCCTCAGGCCAGGCCTGCGCCCGGTCGGAAGACGGCTCGACGAACTCGTCGAGTGGCCGGGCAAGGACCAGCGCATTGAAACCGCGATCGAGAGCGCGGGCAATCGGCTTGGTCCAGTCCTGCTTGCGCGGGTCCATGAGTTGATAGGTCGGACCGGTGGTAGTCCAGCTGTCAATGATCAGCCGTCCGTCGCGGCCGAACAGGCGCAGGCGGGTGCCGGTAGCCCTGGATACCATCGCGAGAACTTGCTGGCGCTTGTCAGGCCCTGCTGCTTCCGCGGCCAGCGCCACGGCAGTCGCTTCGATCCGGGTCTGGCGCACCCGCTCCCTGCTCAGGTGGTTCCTGAACACGTCGAGGTAGAGCGTGCTCAGGACGACCAGTAGGACGGTCAGCAGGTTCAGTGCGAGAATTCGATTCGCGAGTGTTGCGCGCCGCGACCAGTTCAGTCCGAGCGCGCCGTCGTTACTGCTCGTCGAATCGATAGCCGACGCCATAGAGTGTCTCGATTGAATCGAAGGAAGGCTCGACCGCACGGAACTTGCGCCGGATCCGCTTGATGTGGCTGTCGATGGTGCGGTCGTCGACATAAACGTCATCGTTGTAGGCAACGTCGAGCAACTGGTTGCGCGACTTCACCACGCCGGGGCGTTGCGCGAGGGCTTCGAGAATCAGGAACTCGGTGACGGTGAGGCTGACATCCCGGCTGTCCCACAGCACCTTGTGCCGCGCCGGGTCCATCGTCAGGCGCCCTCGTTCGATGCGCGGCGGTTCGGGTTCGCCAGCGTCCTTCGCGCTAGCGTCGCCGCGCTCCAGTTCGCGGCGCCGGAGGATAGCCCGAATGCGCGCGATCAGGAGCCGTTGAGAGAAGGGCTTGGAGATGTAATCGTCGGCGCCCATCGCGAGGCCGAGCGCCTCGTCGAGCTCGTCGTCCTTGGAGGTGAGGAAGATCACCGGAATCGAGCTGATCTCCCGCATGCGGCGGAGAAGTTCCATTCCGTCCATGCCCGGCATCTTGATGTCGAAGACGCCGAGATCGGGGAGCGTGTCGGACATGCCCTTGAGCGCCAGTGCCGGGTCCGAATAGACCCGCGTCACGAAGCCCTCCTGCTGGAGCGCAATCGATACGGACGTCAGAATGTTTCGGTCGTCGTCGACCAGGGCGATCACTTGGCTCATCCGTGCCTCAGCCGATGGACTGGCGAAGCGATAGCCAGCGGCACAGTCGCGCACAAGGTAAGTGCCCGATCGTCAGTGCGCCGATCAATGTTTGTACGCCGGACATTTGTTAGCGCTAACTTGCTCCCGGACGGCTGTTCCGCGAGTTATCCTGTTTTGACCCCACGTCTTTTTCGGGGTTATAGGCCTCGCATACGTATGCGGCGGCAGGCCCTCAGGCCGCCGCCGCATTGAACATTTGCGAAAGGGGTTCTCGACGTGAGTGACCGAGTTCCGAGCAGCGGACTGGATGCCCAGGGCATCGCGACCGGGGCGGAAATCTTCTGGAACCTGACGACCGCGCCGCTTGTCGAGCATGCCGTCCGCCGCGGCGAAGGACTGCTCGCCAAAAACGGCCCGCTGGTCGTGCGGACAGGCAAGCACACGGGCCGGAGTGCGCAGGACAAGTTCACCGTCAAGGACGAGCTGACCCAGAATGTGATCTGGTGGAACAACGGCAACAAGCCGATGGACCCGGCCGCTTTCGATCGGCTTCACGACGATTTCCTCTTGGCCCTTGCCGACAAGGACCAGCTCTACGTCGCTGATCTCTACGGTGGATCGCAGCCGCAACATCGCGTTCGGGTGCGCGTCGTCAACGAGCTTGCGTGGCACAATCTCTTCATCCGGACCATGCTGGTGCGCCCGGATGCGAACGAGCTGCGCGGGTTCGATCCCGAATATACGATCATCGACCTGCCGAGCTTCCGTGCCGACCCCGAGCGCCACGGCAGCCGCAGCGAAACCGTCGTCGCGGTGAATTTCTCGAAGAAGCTGATCCTGATCGGGGGCACCTCCTACGCCGGCGAGATGAAGAAGTCGGTGTTCGGATTGCTCAACTTCATCCTTCCAATCCGCGGCATCATGCCGATGCATTGCTCGGCGAATATCGGTCCGGACAACGACACGGCGATCTTTTTCGGCCTCAGCGGCACCGGCAAGACCACGCTTTCGGCGGACCCGAACAGGACCCTCATCGGCGATGACGAGCACGGCTGGTCGGACACTGCGGTCTTCAACTTCGAGGGCGGCTGCTACGCCAAGATGATCCGGCTGTCGGCCGAGTCGGAGCCCGAGATCTACGCAACGACCAAGCGGTTCGGCACGGTGCTCGAGAATGTCGTCATCGATCCCGTGACCCGCGAGCTCGACCTCGACGACCCGGCGCTCGCCGAGAACAGCCGCGGCGCCTATCCGATCGACTTCATCCCGAACTCATCGGCCGACAATCTGGGACCAGTGCCGAAGAACGTGGTGATGCTGACTGCCGACGCGTTCGGCGTGCTCCCACCGATTGCCCGGTTGACGCCGGACCAGGCGATGTATCACTTCCTGTCCGGATATACGGCCAAGGTCGCCGGGACGGAGATCGGCGTCACCGAGCCGCAGGCGACCTTTTCGACCTGCTTCGGCGCGCCGTTCATGCCGCGGCACCCGTCGATTTACGGCAATTTGCTGAAGGAGCGGATCGCCGAGGGGGCAGTCGACTGCTGGCTGGTCAATACCGGGTGGACCGGCGGCAAATATGGAGTCGGCACACGCATGCCGATCAAGGAGACTCGCGCGCTTCTGAACGCCGCGCTCGACGGAAGCCTCAACAATGCCGAGTTCCGCAAGGACCCGAACTTCGGGTTCGATGTGCCGGTCGCGGTTCCAGGTGTCGACAGCAAGCTCCTGGACCCCCGCGGCACATGGTCGAATCCTGCCGATTATGACGCAATGGCGGTGAAACTCGTCGATCTGTTCGTCGAGAATTTCGCTCAGTTCGCTGACCAGGTTGACGAGGGGGTCCGCCAAGCAGCGCCCAAGGCTCGCCAACAACAAGCGCAAGCCGCTCAAAGCCAAGCGACCGCCGCTTAAGACGCCCGGTCTCCGATCGGGTCAGTCAGGGACCCGATCGATGACCGACTTCCGACCAAGATTGTTCGCCGCAGACGCTGACGTCGTCCACGTTGGCGAAGGCTTTCTCGCGCGCGTGCTGCCGCGCGAGGAATGGACTCACGAGGCGCATCTGGCGACCACGACTTACCTGCTGCTTCGGCACCCCCAGATCGACGTGGACCGAGAGCTTTCCGACCTCATCCGGCGCTATAATGAGAGCGTCGGTGGGGTGAACAGCGACGCCGAAGGCTATCACGAGACGATCACCCGCGTGTTTCTGCACGGCGTTCGGCTGTTCCTGCGAGAAGCGGACACAAATGACCCGCTGCACCAGCTGGTCAATGAGCTGTTGTTATCCCCGATGGGGCAGCGCGAGTGGCCGCTTCGCTTCTACTCGCGCGTGAAGCTGATGTCGGCCGATGCGAGGCGCAGGTTCGTGCCTCCGGACTTGGCCGCGCTCCCCTAAGCAGGCGGCAGTTTGTGCTCCGGCTCGACTTTCAGGCAATTGCCCTCGATGTCGACGATCCGGACCCGCTCGCCAATCGCCGCCGGACCGCCGCGCGCCGACCATTCGCCGTCGCCGACCTTGACCCTTCCTCCGTTAGCGTCGACCGGCTGGACCACCGTGACAACCGTCCCGAGCAGCCGCCCCGCGCGGTTGTTGAGCAAGGGGTCGGCGGTATAATCATAGCGGCTTGCATAAGCGCGGCGACCGCCAACCCGGACGATGATCAGAGTCAGGATTGCGAACATCGCCAGCTGAAGCGCTAGGCCGACCGGCAGAAGGAGGGACAGCAGTCCTGTCGCGATTGCCGCGGCGCCGATGAACATCAGGAAGAACCCCGGCGCGATCACCTCGGCAATCAGCAGCACGATGCCGCCGATCAGCCACAGCCAGACCGGGTCGATGGTCGACAGGTTCATGCCTGCGTCTTGGGGACCGTCGGGTTCGTCTTCGCCGGCGCCGGGGCAGGAGGTCGGGGCAAGGAGTTGCCGAAAGCTTCCCTGGCCAGCTCGCCGATACCGCCAAGCGTCCCGATCAGCTGAGTCGCCTCGATCGGGAACAGGATGGTCTTCGCATTGGGAGAACGGGCGAACTCGGCGACCGCCTCGACGTATTTCTGGGCAATGAAATAATTGATCGCCTGGCCGCTGCCGGATTCAATCGCATCGCTGACAGCCTTGGTGGCGCTGGCTTCGGCCTGGGCGGCGCGTTCGCGCGCCTCGGCCTCCCGATATGCCGCTTCGCGTCCGCCCTCGGCCGAGAGGATCGCCGACTGCTTCTCGCCCTCGGCCTTGAGAATCGCCGATTGGCGGAGGCCTTCCGCCTCGAGAATGACGGCGCGCTTCTCGCGCTCCGCCTTCATCTGGCGAGTCATCGCGTTGACGATGT
The DNA here is from genome assembly GCA_025981625.1 of Sphingomonas sp. Next base: position 15,546 of record JAICXF010000001.1, read on the forward strand.
CCTGCGGCGGCCGGATGTCGCGCAGCTCGACCCGGGTGATCTTGACGCCCCACGATTCGGTCGCCTGATCGACCACGGCGAGCAGCTTGGTGTTGATCTCGTCTCGCCTCGACAAGGTCTCGTCGAGATCCATCGATCCCATGACCGTCCGCAGGTTGGTTGTCGAAAGGGCGGTGATCGCGCTGTACAGGTCATAGACTTCATACGCCGCCTTGGCGGCGTCCAGCACCTGGAAGAAGACCACGCCGTCCACCGCCACCATGGCGTTGTCCTTGGTGATGATCTCCTGTCCCGGAATCTCAAGGACCTGCTCCATCATGTTGATTCGGCGGCCGACGCGATAGAAGAACGGCGTCACATAATTGAACCCGGGCTCGGCGACCCGGATGAAACGTCCGAAATGCTCGATCGTGTAGCGGTAGCCCTGGCGCACGATCTTCACGCCCATCATCACATACAACAGCGCAAGGACCGCAACGGCGGTCATCAAAATCGTCAGCATCACTGTTTCCCGTCCTCCCCGTTCAGGGCATGATGCGACGGTGATGGTGCAAGCGAAAGCGAAAAGCGACGAAGGCATCGACCTGTTCGCCGTCCGGTCGGTGTTGTTCCTGCCGGCATCGAACCCGCGCGCGATCGCCAAGGCGCGGGAGACCGACGCGGATCTCGTCGTCCTGGATCTCGAGGACGCGGTTAAGCCTGCGGACAAGACGGCTGCGCGGGACGCCGCGGTGGGGGCGGTGGCGAGCGAGTGGTCGATACCGGTCGCGATCCGGGTGAACGGCGTCGGTACCGAGTGGCACTCGATCGATCTCGATGCAGTTGCCCGATCGGCTGCGGACCTCGTCGTGGTTCCGCGCTCCAGTTCGGCCCGGCTTGTCGCCGAGGTAGGCAAAACGGTGAGCAAGCCGGTGCTGGCGATGATCGAGACCGCCGCGGGCGTGGTTGCGGCTGCGGAAATCGCGAAAGCTTGCGTCGGCCTGATCGCGGGCACCAACGACCTTCGCGCCGACCTTCGGCTCCCGCTCGAGACACCGAGGGATTCGATCTCCGCGTCGCTTCAGATGATCGTGCTCGCCGCACGCGCGGCCGGCATTGCCGTGTTCGACGGGGTGTTCAACAAGCTTGAAGACGAAGCCGGCTTCCTGTCCGAAGCTGAGCAGGGGCGGAGCCTCGGGTTCGACGGCAAAAGCCTGATCCACCCCAATCAGATCGCGCCCTGTCATCGAGCATTCGCGCCGACCGAGGCGGAGCTCGAACGGGCCCGCGCGCTGGTCGAGGCGTTTCAGGGCGGCGCCGAGCGCTTTGGCAACGAGATGATCGAGCGCATGCACGTCGCGGCAGCCGAGCGCGTGCTGGAGCGCGCGTCGAGCTAGCGCCCTTGGCGAATCGCGCCTGGCCTGTCATGGGCCGATATGGCCCAACTCACCGCTGCCGCTGATATCCCACTCGGACTCACGTTCGACGACGTCCTGCTTCAACCGCTCGAATCGAGCGTTCTGCCGAGCCAGGCCGACACCCGGACCTTTCTGACCCGCGAGATCCCGCTGCACATCCCGATCCTGGCGTCGGCGATGGACACGGTGACCGAGACGGACATGGCGATCGCCATGGCCCAGCTCGGCGGCATCGGCGTGCTCCACCGCAATCTCGGGGTCGAGGAGCAGTCCGCGGCAGTCCGGCAGGTGAAGCGCTTCGAGAGCGGCATGGTGGTCAATCCGATCACCATGACTCCGGACCAGACGCTCGCCGAGGCGCTGGAGCTGATGAAAATCAACCGGATCAGCGGCATTCCCGTCGTCGAGAAGTCGGGCAAGCTGTGCGGCATCCTCACCAACCGCGACGTCCGCTTCGCTGAAAACCTGCGCCAGCCCGTGAGCGAGCTGATGACCAGGGACGATCTTGCGACGGTGCCGATCGGTACCAGCGAGGCGGAGGCGCGCCGGATTCTCCATCAACGACGGATCGAGAAGCTGCTAGTCGTGGATTCCGGCAATCACTGCGTCGGCCTGATCACCGTAAAGGACATCGAAAAGTCGGTAGCGTCGCCCTTCGCTACGAAGGATGCGGAGGGGCGCCTGCGAGTGGCTGCCGCAACTACGGTTGGGGATGCCGGCTTCGCGCGATCGGAAGCCTTGATCGATGCCGGTTGCGACTGCGTCGTCATCGACACTGCCCACGGCCACAACCGGGAAGTGGCGGCAGCCGTTGAGCGGGTGAAGGGCCTGTCGAACTCGGTACAGGTCGTCGCCGGCAACGTCGCGACCGCAGACGCGGCGAAGGCTCTCGTCGATGCGGGCGCCGATGCGATCAAGGTCGGAATCGGCCCTGGCTCGATCTGCACGACCAGGATTGTCGCCGGCGTAGGCGTCCCGCAGCTCACGGCAATCATGGAAGCGGCGGGAGCGGTGAACGGCGTACCGATCATCGCCGACGGCGGCATTCGCACCAGCGGCGATATGGCCAAGGCGCTCGCCGCGGGCGCGTCGACGGTCATGGTTGGATCGCTGCTCGCCGGGACCGAGGAGGCGCCGGGAGAGATCTTCCTGTACCAGGGCCGTAGCTACAAATCCTACCGCGGCATGGGTTCGGTCGGCGCGATGGCGCGTGGATCGGCAGACCGGTATTTCCAGCAGGACATCAAGGATCATCTGAAGCTCGTTCCGGAGGGGATCGAAGGGCAGGTCCCATACAAAGGCCCCGTCCGCGACATCATCCACCAGCTCGTCGGCGGCGTCAAAGCGGCGATGGGTTACACCGGATCGGCGACCATTGCTGAGCTCCAGAAGCGGTCGCGGTTCGTGAGGATTACGAATGCAGGGCTGTCGGAGAGCCATGTCCACGACGTCACGATCACGCGCGAGGCGCCGAATTATCCGACGCGCTAGGTCATGACTCCCGCCGCTCGCCTCCAGGCGGCAATCGAGATTCTCGACGAAGTGATACGCTCGGCGCGAGACGACGGTCCGCCGGCCGACAGCATCGTCACGCGCTACTTCAAGCAGCGCCGCTACGCCGGATCCAAGGACCGTCGAGCGGTCAGGGAGCTGGTCTTTCGAGCGATCCGCAGGTCGGGCGAGCGGCCGGCGAGCGGGCGTGAGGCGGTGCTCGGCCTTGCGAGCGAGGAGCCGGCGCTTCTCGAACTCTTCGGCGAAGCGCGTGGTCCCGAACCGTTGCTGGAAGGAGAGGAGGCTCGCCCCGCGGGAGAGGTTCCGCAATGGTTGCAGCCTCAGCTGTCGCCGCTCGTCGCATTGGACGAATGGCCGGCGCTGCTCGAAAGGGCGCCGCTCGACATTCGTGTCAAGGTCTCGCGCATGCCGCGTGACGCTCTCTTGCTGCAATTCGACGGCGCTGCCGCGACGCCGCTCAGCCCATGGGGGATAAGGCTGCCGACCGACAGCCGTATCGATGAGCATCCGGCATTCGGGGCGGGGCTGATCGAAGTCCAGGACGAGGGGAGCCAGCTCATTGCGCTGGCCTGCGAAGCCGCCGAAGGTGAGCGGGTGCTCGACCTGTGCGCCGGCGCTGGCGGGAAGTCGCTCGCGCTTGCCGCAGCGGCGCCCGGCGCGAGCATCCTCGCCACCGACAGCAATAGAAGCCGCCTCGCCAAACTCCAACCGCGGGCGGAGCGGGCCGGCGCGACGATCGAAACCCGCCTGTTGAACCCGCCGCGCGAGCTGGACGATCTGGCCGGCTGGCGCGATGGAGCGGACGTCGTGCTCGTCGACGCACCTTGCTCGGGAAGCGGCACCTGGCGGCGCAACCCCGAGGGACGATGGCGGCTCACGCCCGAACGTCTCGACGGCTTGGTGGCGGCCCAGCAGCGCCTGCTCGACATTGCTGCCGAGCTTGCGAAGCCGGGTGGCCGCCTAGTTTACGCGGTCTGCTCCTTGCTGTCCCGCGAAGGGTCAGCGCAGATTGACCGCTTCCTCCAGCGTCATTCATCGTGGATTAGTGAGGATGCGCCCATTTCGGGCGGGCGTCGTGACGGGGGCGGCCGATTGCTTACCCCCGGCCACGACCGGACCGACGGCTTTTTCGTCGCGCGGCTAAGGCGTCCGTGCTAATCGGTCGCGACACGTGGAGATTTTGATGCAGTCCTTGTCCCGCCTGTTTCTGATCAGTCTTGCCGGTATGGCACTGGCATCGCCTGTTGCCGCGCAGCGCGCGGACGATCAAATCCTTCCAAAATCGGTCGAGCTTCAGCGCGAGGCGCGCGCGTCGATTGCCGCGGGCAAGCTGGAGCAGGCCGAGGACCAGCTGGAAACCGCGCTCGCGGTCGATCCGCGCAATCGTGGCGCGTTCATCGATATCGCCCGCGTGGCCGAGAAGCAGCATCTCTACGGCAAGGCGATCCGGATGACGAACAAGGCCTTGCTGCTCGAGCCGAACGATGCTGACGCGCTTGCCGTTCAGGGCGAGGCAATGGCGGAAATGGGTGCGACCGCTCGCGCCCAGGCCAATCTCCAGAAGCTGCAGGGCATTTGCGGCGGGAAAGCTTGCCCGCAGATCGCTCAGCTGTCGGCGGCAATTAGCCGCGGCCCCGCTGTCGCGGCGGCGCAGACGCCGGCGTCTTCCAAGTCGAATTAGTCGCTGAGCGCCCTCGCCAGCGCGACCCATTCTTCAACGCTTAGCGTCTCCGCCCGGCGCTGCGTGTCAATTCCAAGGCCGTCCGCCGCTTCGAGAGCCCTCGGCATTCGCTTCAGGCTCGATCGAAGCATCTTGCGGCGCTGACCGAACGCCGCCTCCGTCAATGCTTCGATGGTCTCGGGACGGACACCCGCCGGCTGTTCGATCGGAACAATGTGCACGACCGCGGAGGTGACCTTCGGCGGGGGAACGAAGGCAGAGCGATTGACGGTCATCGCAATCCTGGGCCGCGAACGCCATTGCGCGGCGACCGACAATCGGCCGTAGGCCGCCGTGCCGGGAAGCGCCACGATCCGATCGGCCACTTCCTTCTGAAACATCAAGGTAAGCGACCGCCACCAGGGCGGCCAATCGCCGCCGAGCCATTTGAGAAACAGCGCGGTGCCGACGTTGTAAGGCAGGTTCGCGACGACGTGCGCGCCTTTCCCGACCACGCGGCCCTCGTCGATTTTCAGTGCATCGCCTTCGATGAGGTGAAGTTTGTCGCGGAACGACTGCTGCAGTTCGCTGAGCGCAGGGAGGCAGCGGCGATCGCGTTCGACGGCGACGACCGATGCTCCGCTGTCGAGCAGCGCGCGGGTCAGCCCGCCAGGTCCCGGTCCGACTTCATAAACACGGCTGCCGTCCAGCGGGCCCGGGATCGCCGCCACTCTTGCAAGAAGCTGGCGATCGAGGATGAAGTTCTGGCCGAGGGCCTTGCTCGCGTTGATCCCATGACGGGCGATGACGTCGCGGAGCGGCTCGGGCTGGCTGGTCAAGCCGCGTCGGCGCGCTGGGAGGCGTTCTCGGCAGCCATGCGCATCGCGGCGGCCATGGGACGCGGATCGGCCTTGTCCTGACCGGCGATATCGAAGGCGGTGCCGTGATCCGGCGCCGTGCGGACGATCGGGAGCCCCAGCGTGACGTTCACCGCGTCCTCGAAGTGCAGCGCCTTGATCGGGATCAGAGCCTGGTCGTGATACATGCACATGGCCGCGTCATATTGCGCGCGCGCGGAGGTATGGAACATCGTGTCCGCGGGATGCGGGCCGGTCACTCGCCATCCTTCGGCGACTAGCGCGGCGATCGCCGGCTCAATGATCTCGATCTCTTCACGGCCGAGCTGCCCGCCTTCGCCGGAATGCGGGTTGAGGCCGGAAACGGCGAGCCGGGGCTCGACAATGCCGAAGTTGCGCTGGAGTCCTCGAAGCGTCGTCCGCCCGCGCGATTCGATCAGCGCGCTGCTGAGATGGGAACGCACCGTGCTCAATGGCAGGTGCGTGGTAACCGGAACCGTCCGGAGGGTCGGCCCCGCCAGCATCATCACGACATTGGACGCCGCGACGCCGCAGCGTTCGGCCACGAACTCGGTCTGACCGGGGTGCTGGAACCCGATCGCGTAGAGCTGCTCCTTGGCGACGGGACCGGTGACCACCGCCGACGCGGACCCCGATCGCGCAAGGCCCACGGCAATCTCCAGCGAATCGAGGCACGTATGCGCGCCGGCGACGCTGGGATGACCCGGCACGTCGGTATGCGGAGCATTGAGCTGGATCAGCGGCAGGCCAAAATCGAACGCCGCGTCAGCGTGACGCGGGTCTTCGATCAATTCGATCGGTCCATCCCAGACGGCGGCGACGGAGCGCGGGTCGCCGATGGCGACGAACACTGGAAGCGCGAATACGTCGCGATTGTGCCAGCACTTGGCGATCACCTCCGGACCGATGCCCGCAGGGTCGCCAAGCGACACGGCTAGAGGATTTCGCAACGAACCCGCCATCAGCCGCTGCGCTTAGCCGAAATGAAGCGTCAGCGGTATTCGATCACCGCATCGCGACGGAGATCGCGAAGATAGCGGTTCGCACGCGAATTCATCCGCTCGTCGTTGAGCTGGTTGTAAATGTCGTCGTAGCTCGGCGCGCCGGTGTCGATCTGGTCGCGGCCGCAGACCACGAGTACCCGAACACCCTCGTCGAGCGAGCCGAACGGCTGTGTTGCCTGGCCAACCTGCATCGGAAGCAGCAGGCGCTGCACGGCCGGCGGCAGGTCGCGCATCTTCTGGTCGCTGGTGACGATCTCCCCGTGGAACTCGGTGGCGAGCTTTTCCGCGCCCCCGCAGCCGCCGATGTGCTGCGCGGCATCGGCGAATCGCAGCGCGATCTGGTTCGCCGCTTCCTTGGTGGTGCCCTTCGGGAAAGGCACGGAAACCTGCTTGAGGTTCAGCATCGAGTCGCGCGGGTCAGGCGTCAGGACCTTGCGCGTGTCCATGACCGCGATGATCGAATAGCCGCCTGGAACCTGGATCGGGTTGCTGATTGCTCCGTTCGGCATCTCGCGAAGGACGGTCGCGAGCGGCGTTGGCAACATCTCGGGCCGGATCCAGCCGAGATCGCCGCCGACGGCCTTGGTCGAGGCTTCCGAATATTGGCGGGCATATGCAGCGAACGAGGCTCCACTGCGCAGTTGTGAAAGAATCTTGTTCGCCGTGTCGAGGGTTTGGGCATCCGTCGCGGGTGTTGAGGACAAGTAGATTTCGCCGACCCGATACTCCTGGGTGCCCTTTGAGGCGTTCAACTTGTCGAGCACGGCCTTGACCTCGTCGTCACCGACGCTGACCTCGATCTTGTCGTGCTGCAAGCGCTGCCACGCGATCTCGCCCTCGATTTGGCGGCGCATGGATTTGATGTTGGATCCGTTCGCCGCGAGATAGGCCTCGAGCTGGGCTGGAGTCTGCTTGGCGTTCTGAGCCACGCGCGCCACCGTTTTGTCGATGTCGGCCGGCTTGACTTCGATCTTGTCTTCCTTGGCGGCCTGGATCTCCAGCGTTTCGTCGATCAGGTTGCGCAGCACCTGCTCACGCAGCTGGTCGACCTGGTCCGCGGCAATCGGACTGCCGTTGGCGATTGAAAGGAAAGCCAGCCGCTGGTCGACGTCTGTCTGCGTGATGACATCGCCGTTGACGATGGCCGTGGCCTTCACAACCGAGGGCATCGCAGTGCCGAATACCTGGGGATTTTCGGGAAGCCGGAGTCCTCCACCACTTTGGGCGGCCGGAGCGCCGGACTGATCAGAATTTTGCGCGATGGCGCCGCTCGCGAGCCCGAGTGCCACTGCCGCGCCAACGATCAATGCGCGCGTCCCATATCCCCGATAAGCTGGTGCCACGTTCGAAATTTCCCTTGATTTACCCGATGATACCATTGCCTGCGCCCGCTGAACGCAGGCTTAGCGGCTCAGCCCCTTCAAGGCGATATGGAGCGTGAAGGTGCTGCCTTTGCGGAAGGTGCCGATCTGCTCATAGTCGCGTCGCCACGTCAGGCCAAGCTGCAAACAATCGTCCTCATACTGCACCCCCACGCGCGTCCGGACCGGCTGGAAACCGTTCGCCAGAGACAGTGGGTCCTCCTGCTTGTTGGTGAGATCGATGACCGTCGCTCCAAAGACGGACCAATAGCGCTGGAACGCGATGCGCGCCGCGACGCGCAACTCCTCCGCATCGCGCAAATCCTCAATCGAGGGATCGATGTTTCGGTTGAGCCTCAAATAGCCGACCTGCGCGTAGGTTTGGGTCGTGCCCACGGTCAGATCGATTTCATTACGACGAACCGCGAAGTTGTTTTTGTCGACGCGGTACCTGTGCGTGATGTCGATGAACCGGCCAAAGCGGATTCGCGTTCTTCCGACAATATCGGAAACATGGCCTTCAAGGCCCGTTCCTGCTGGGAAAATATCGGTCAGTCGCGCCAGCCGCACGCTTTGGCCGATGGTGCTCTCAACCGAAAGATTGTTTCGGTCGAGCGACCAGTCGACACCGTACGTGATTCGCGATGCATCCTCCCACCGGTCGTAGCCGGGGAAGCGGTTCAGCGCGAAGAGGTTGCTATCCTCTAAGTCGACGGAGCGAGCATCTTCGTTGGGGATGTCCATGTTCGGCGTCGGCGGGGTCAGCACCAGCTGGACTCGCGGCACCAGACGCTGAATTCCGCCGAATGCCGTGCCGATGAATGGCCATTGCACATCCGCCGCCAGAGCGCCGATTGCGCGGGCATGCCACCCGTCGGTGCCGCGATAAATCGCCGTCGACGTCGCCGCCGAATCATCGGTGTGATAGACGTCGCCGCGGCCGTAAGCCGTAAAGGTGACCTCCTGTCCCCACGGGGTCAGGCGCCGCATGTCCCAGCGAAGGCTGGCGAACGCCCGCTGCGTGTCCTGCCCCTCGATCCGGGTGATCGCCAGGCTGTTCCCCTGCACTTCGAGATTCCCGCCGGCAATGTTTTCCATCCGGAAACGGGCATCGATCGCCGGCAAGGCGAAGGGGATCTCCTTCTGCGTGTCGTCGACCCGCAGACCCTGGAATGCCCAGCCGGCGATCGAGATGTAGCTGTCGGGAGTGATCCGCTCGGCGTTGACGACGCTGCGCAGCCGGTCGTCGTTGGTGAGGTCGTAGCGCCGCGTCACAGTCTTGTCCGTGGCCGCGCGGACCGAGGCGGTGATGGTCCATTTCGGGCCGAGCTGCCACGTGCCGTTGGCATCGAAATAGCCGCGCAAACTGCGGCTCGTCGTCGTTGATCCCGTCAGGCTTGAATTATCGATCAGGCCGTAGGTCAGGAAACCGCTGATCTGGAACGCACCGAGGCTGTTCAGTTCGCGATACTTTGCCTCAATCGCGGGAAGAACCGCGGTGTAGACATGCGGCGTAAGCGTCAGATCGCGATTACGGGCGATCTGCCAGTGATACGGGATCCCGAGCTCGAAGCCGTTCCGACTCGACACCACCACGTCCGGCACCAGGAAGCCCGATGCGCCTTCGTTCCCACGCGAAATTTTGAAGATCGGCAGAAGCGGCAGGTTGATTCCAAAGAGCTGGAGCCGTCCGCCCTCGAACCGCACCCGCTGGGTCCTGGAATCATCGATGACCCGTGCCGCGGTGATCGCCCAGCTCGGCCGCGTCGGGCAGCCTCGGTCGTTGGTGACCGGGCAGGGCGAGTAAATCGCGTTGGTGAAGGTGGAGATGTCATTCACCCGCGAGCCGTGGGCCGCGGCAATCCGGCCGCCGCTTTCCAGGACCACCATCAGATTGTCGACGGTTCCGTCGCGAAGCGTGTCGGTGAGCTGGACATTATCGCCGATCAGCTTGTCGCCCTCGGGCGTGAGCAGGACGACATTGCCCTTGGCGTGGACCTGGCCCGACTTCCTGTCCCAGATGACCTGGTCGGCCGCGAGATAATCCCCGTCGCGGGCCATGCGGACGGCGCCGCTGGCGGTCACCACGTCGGCGTTGCTGTCGTAGGTTACAGCGCCCGCGCTGAATGTGACCGTCTCGGTCGGAGCGTTCGGAACGACGGCCGGTGTCGCGTCGGTGGCGGCCGTTTGCGCCGCGACTGCCGCCGGGAACGTCAAGAGCATCGGAAGCGCCGACCACCAGACAAATTTCGACCGCAACGCTGCTCCGCCTGCCCCGACCAATGCTTTATCAACGCGCGCGCCTATCGCACCTCGGGAGCGCGGCCACAATCGGTGCCGAAGGTCCCAGACACTCCTTTGCCAACTCCTGCCTCGCACCCTAAAGCGGGGTCCAAACGTTCGCCTCCAAGGAACTGCCGTCCATGCAAATTCGCTTCGCCGACAGCCGGCCCACCGGTGATTATGCGCTCGTCCTCCCCGTGGCAGGCAAGGACCGCGCGCCGATCAGCCGGATCGGTCCGTCGCAGCAGGCCGTCGGTGCCGCCCTCGACCGCCAGCGCTTCGAGGGCGAGGGATCGAGCGTTTCCGAGCAGTTCTTCGACGATTCCGGAACGGTCCGTCGTCTGCTGATCATCGGCACTGGGGCGTCGAGCTTGCCTGCCGAGGCTGCCGAGAAACTCGGCGGAACTGCCGCGGCACGGCTGCAGACCTCGGGCGAGGAGAAGGCGGTCATCGACCTGTCCGGCCTTGGTTACGACGCCGATGCTACTGCACGGGTCGGCCTCGGGGCAGCGCTTCGTTCGTGGCGGTACGACCGTTATCGAACCAAGCTCAAGGACAGCCAGAAGCCGTCGCTCGAGGAAATGATCATCGTCGGTGGCGATGCGGGAGCTTCGGCCCGCTATGATGCACGTTGGGCTCCAGTCGTCGAAGGCGTGTCGCTCACGCGGGAGCTGGTGACCGAGCCAGCGAACATCATCTACCCCGAGACCTTCGTGGAGCGGGTCCGTGCGTCGATCGATGCAAGCGGTGTCGAGGTCGAGGTTCTTGACCGGGCGGCCATGGAAAAGCTCGGCATGGGCGCGTTGCTCGGCGTTGCGCAGGGCTCGGTCCGGGAAGCGCGGCTGATGGTGCTTCGCTGGAATGCCGGGGGCGGTGGGCAGCCGACTGCGTTCGTCGGCAAGGGCGTCACCTTCGACACCGGCGGCATTTCGATCAAGCCGGCGGCCGGCATGGAAGCGATGAAGTGGGACATGGGCGGCGCGGGCGCGGTCGTTGGTGCCATGAAGGCGCTGGCTCTCCGCAAAGCCAGGGCGAACATCGTCGGCATCTGCGGGCTCGTCGAGAACATGCCCGGCGGAAACGCCCAGCGTCCGGGCGATGTGGTCACGACGATGTCGGGGCAGACCGTCGAGGTGATCAACACCGATGCCGAGGGCCGGCTCGTCCTTGCGGATGCGGTCACCTACGTCCAGCGCAACTACAAGCCGTCGACCATTATCGACCTCGCGACCCTGACCGGGGCGATCCTGGTCAGCCTTGGTCACGAGTGGGCGGGTCTGTTTGCCAATGACGAAGATCTCGCCGCCAGCCTTCAGCAGGCAGGCGAGGAAAGCAGCGACAAGCTGTGGCGCATGCCGTTGGGCGAACCGTTCGACAGGATGATCGATTCTCCTATCGCCGATATGAAGAATGTCGGACCCCGCGAGGGTGGGTCGATCACCGCGGCCCAGTTCATCCAGCGGTTCATCGAGGCAGGGGTCAAATGGGCGCACATCGACATGGCCGGCAAGGCCTGGTCGGACAAGGCGAGCTCAACCTATGAGAAGGGCGCCACGGGCTTCGGCGTCCGGCTGCTCGACCAATATGTCGAGGATGTGCTCGAGGGTTGATGTCCGTCGAGCCGCCGCTAAGCGCCTGGTTCCAAAGACATGCAGGTCGACTTCTACCAGCTTGCGGGGACGCCGCCCGAGCAGGTGATCGCGAGCCTTGCCGGACGGGTACTCGAGGCCGACGGGCGATTGCTTATCGTTGCTGAAGACGAAGCCTTGCTGGCCCGGCTCGATCGCATCTTGTGGGACCAGGGGAGTACCAGCTTCCTGCCGCATGGACTTGCGGGCAGTGCCGACGACGCGCGGCAGCCGATCCTGTTGTCGACCGGCCTCGACGCGCCCAACCAGGCGCGCAACATGCTGATCGCGGACGGCAAGTGGCGCGACGCGGCGCTGAGCTACGACCGAAGCTTTTACCTGTTCGACGACAGCACGCTTCAAGCGGCGCGGCTGGCCTGGAAGTTGCTGGCCGGCCGTGACGGGGTGGAGCGACGCTATTGGGCGAAAGAGGCAGGCGAGTGGGTCAAAAAGGCCTGACCCTTGCCCCGGCCGGCCGGCGCCGCTAGGCGCGGCCGAAATTCCACCCAAGTCAACCTGCAGGAGACCGCCCGGTCATGGCCGTGACGCGCACCTTTTCAATCATCAAGCCGGATGCGACCCGCCGCAACCTCACGGGCGCTGTCACCAAAATGCTGGAAGAAGCGGGCCTTCGCGTCGTCGCTTCCAAGCGCATCCGCATGTCGCGTGACCAGGCGGAGGGGTTTTACGCCGTGCACAGCGAGCGGCCGTTCTTCAACGACCTCTGCGCCTTCATGACTTCGGGCCCGGTTGTCGTTCAGGTCCTCGAGGGCGAGAATGCGGTCCAGCGTAACCGCGACGTGATGGGCGCGACTAATCCCGAGCAGGCCGCCGAGGGCACGATCCGCAAGACGTACGCCGAATCGATCGAAGCCAATTCGGTGCACGGGTCCGATAGCGACGAGAATGCCAGGATCGAGATCGACTACTTCTTCAGCCCGGACGAAATCGTCGGATAAAATTTGTCAGGCCCATGGCCACAGCTGAATGATGCTCGTGGCCAGCCCCTTCCACTCGGGGCTGAACAAGAGCGAGGTGGCGGTGAGCTGCTCGGCCAGGATCCACAATGCGCCGAATACCCATGCTGGGTGAATGCGGTGGCGGCTCACCCAATCATAAGCGCCTATCCCCAGGATGAGGACCCAACTCGACGCATATGCCTCGACCCAGAACTGCCAAGGGCCGTCGCCGAGCAGATGTCTCAGCGGACTTCCGAGGAACCTGGAAAAGCCTGCGTCCACGATGGCCAGCGTCGCCAGAAGGATCAGGCGCTTGTGCGCGGCGGGCTGGTGCCGGGCGCTGATGGCCGCGGCTGCGAGCGCGCCGAATCCCGCCATGTCCATGAACTGGACGGACAAGAACGCAGGATCGGCGTCGGGAGTGCCGAGCCGCAGTTTCTGAATCGTCAGCGCTGCCGCGAGTCCCAGGCTGACCACCGCAGCGGCGAGGAACGCGCCGGCCACTCCGATGTTGCGGTGGAGCCGAACCTTGCGGTTGCGGATGAGCAGCGCCTGGGTCGTCAGGAGGACCAACCAGCCAACGAACACGGTCCCATGCACATAGATGATTGCCGGATAGGTCGCGGCGCCGGTCCGGTACCGGTCGAGGATGTCACTGCCGAAGCCGAGAACGACCGCGCCCCAGATCAGCCCGACATAGATGAGAAAGAAGTTCCGGTCCCATGGGTGCCGAAGCGGAAACGGCCTGGCTTTCGGCTGCTGGGTAATCGCAGTAGTGGCCAACGTTCCCCTCCCCAGTTCTGGTCATCGCATCCTAGCTGCGTTTCGTCGGTTCGGGAATGATGGCGCGTTGCTGTCAAAGCATCGGGCTGAGCGTCGCGAGAAGGTTCTGCCAGAGCCGCAATCCGAGGCCGTAGCGGTCGACGTCCTCGCGGGTGACTCGATCGCATTCGGCGAGATATTCGTCCTGCCGCGCTCGCACGGCGCCGGCGAAATCCACATCCTCGAACAGGATGTTGTTCTCGAAGTTGAGCTCGAAGCTGCGGCGGTCGAGGTTGGCGCTTCCGATCAGGCCGACGCGGCCATCGACGACCATCGTCTTCGCATGGAGCAACCCGAGGCGGTATTCGTAGATTTCGACGCCGGCGTCGATCAGGTCCCGGTAATAGCTGCGGCTCGCCGCGGCGACGATCCAATTGTCGTTGCGCTTCGGGAACAGCATCCGCGTGCGGATTCCGCGCCGGCCCGCCGAGGTGAGCGCGAACAGCAGCTGCTCGTCGGGCACGAAATAAGGAGTGGTGACGACCAGCTCCTCGCGCGCCGAGTGGATGAGCTCGGCAAAGCAGGCCGGCATGGCATCGAATTCGGCGGTCGGGCCGGTCCCTAGCACTTGGGCCACGACCGAACCCGTGTCGGACGGGACCTCGTCGGGGCCGAGCAGGCGCCGAACATCGTCGCCACCCTCAGCCATCCAATCCGACACGAACAAATATTGGCTCTGCTGCGCCACCGGTCCCTCCCAGCGGCTCATGATGTCGACCCAGGGCGCATAGCGCGGCTTGATCCGGAACTCCGGGTCGGCGCAATTCTGGCTACCGCACCAGGCGACCTTGTTGTCGACGATCATCAGCTTGCGGTGGTTGCGGAGGTCGACGCGGCCGCGGATCACCGTCCACAGCGGGTTGCCCACGGGCAGCGCGACAAGCGCATCGCAGCCCGCCTCGCGCATCTCGCGCCAATGATCCGAGCGGATTAGCAGGCGGGAACCGAGCGCATCCGCGAGCAGCCGCACCTGAACTCCGCGCCTGGCAGCGCGAATGAAGGCATCCTTCAGCTTCAGACCGTTGTTGTCGGCGAGCCAGATGTAGAAGCAGCCGTGGACCGTCTCCCGCGCGGCGTCGATGTCCTCGACCATGTCGTCCACCGTGGCGTAGCTGTCGGCGGCGAGCCGCGCCGCGTTGTTGCAGGTCGGGTCGAGCTTGTTGACGGTGCGGGCGAGCGCGAACGGCGCCCAGTGCGCTCCGCCGACTTGCTCGCTGGTGCATTCGTAATTGGCGCTCGGGCGCGGGAGCAGCGCATTGACCTCGCGTCCGCGGGTCCTGCGCGGGCCACTGATCCGAGTCTCGCCTAGCAGGAGGTAAAGCATGATGCCGGCGATCGGCAGCGCAAAGATCGCGATGATCCACGCGAGCCGGGAAGCAGGTTCGCGGTGGGGCCGGAGCAGCGCGCGCGCCGCCGTCGCGACATCGGCCGCGAAGATGACCGCCCAGCTGATCGCTTCCCAGTCCATGACCGCCACTGCCGCGCGGCTGTCCAGCGGTCAGCCCCTGCTGAGGCCGACCAGGTGCAGCGACCGGCCGCCGAACAGGCCGCCGCCTTCCCACTTGTAGCGCAGAACGTAATTGCCGCCCCCGCGCCGGTCGGCGCCGTTCTCGACGTAGCGGGCGTTGATGCGCACGGCGACGCTGTGCGCCACGTCCTTCGCTTCCTTCTCGCGGTTCTTCAGAGCGGCCTGGACGTCGCTCGCCGACAATCTGCCGTCGCTTCCAACGTCAATGGGTGTCGAACCCTTGATGGTGACCGTCACCGATTCGAGCGCGTGGGAGGGGTCCGCCGGGACAATCGTCAGTGTCCGCCCATCGCTGTCCGCAGATCCGCGAAGGGCGAGCGGCACTGCGGAGTGCTGCTCGACGACACGCGTCGGCTTGTCCTGCTCGTTGTTCTTCCAGGCGATCCACACGCCGACGGCGGAGACGATCAGCGCCGCGATGGCGATGATCTCGCCAAGAGTGATCCAGCGCCGGCGGTTCTGCTCGTCGCTCATCGCCCGCCGGCTTCCAGTAGCCGGCGGGGAGCCGCTAGCTCCCAGCTTCGCGCGATGCGGTCGGCGACGTGATCCCAGTCGACCGTGTCGGCAGCGAGGTTGATCGACACCCAGGTCGGCAGATACGCCGGTTTCGAATAGGTGTCGGGATCCGCTTCGATCAGCATCGCTTGCTCGTCCACGTTTCCGACGCGGACGCACACGACGGTCCTGCCATCGCCGTGGTGATTGTCCCGAAACTGCGCAAACTGCTTGCCGGCTACGAAAAATGTCGGCTGGCCATGCGACAGACGCTCCTCGGTTTCAGGCAGCTCAAGCGCCGCTTCCCGCACTTTTGCCAGAGCATCACGCATCGCGCACGAACTCGTTCAGGATCTTCGGATAGAGATCATGTTCGGCGGCAAGCACACGCTGCGCAAGGCTCGAGGGCGTGTCGCCTGGCTCGATCGGCACCTCCGCCTGGCCTAAAACTTGCCCGGCATCCAGCTCCTCGGTGACGATGTGAACCGAACAGCCCCCCGCTCTATCACCGGCCTCCAACGCTCGAGCGTGCGTGTCGAGTCCTCGATATTTCGGCAGGAGGGACGGGTGAATGTTCAAGATGCGGCCCTCCCATTGCCCAACGAACGAAGGAGAAAGAATGCGCATGTAACCGGCCAAAGCGATCGTACCGATGTCGTGGTCGGACAGCGTTTCGCTCAAGATACGGTCGTACTCCTCCTTACCGACCCCCTTGCTCGCGAGCGCCCAGGTCTGAACGCCCTGCGCTCTGGCCCAGTCGAGACCCGGAGCTTCCGCTTTGTTGGATGCGACCAGGGCCACGTCGTAGCCGTTAGCCTTTTCAACCAGCGCGCGCATGTTGCTGCCGCGCCCGGAGATCAGGATCGCGACGCGCCGAGGATCACGCATCGTGGCTCGCGGACCAATCCTCCGGGGCATTCCAGACGCCGGCACGCCCGCGCACGGTGCAGCCTCGCTGACCCTGCTGGATGTCCCCGATCTCGAATACGGTTTCGCCGGCGCTCTCGAGCGCGGCGACGACGGCGTCCTTTTCGGCGGGAGAGACGATCACTGCCATTCCGATACCGCAGTTGAACGTGCGCGCCAGCTCTTCCGGAGCAATCCGACCGGCCTGTTGGAGGAGCGCGAAGATCGGGGGGAGTGTCCAACTATCCACGTCTATGACTCCGTGACAGCCATCGGGCAGAACCCGCGGAATATTCTCGAGAAGTCCGCCGCCGGTGATGTGTGCCATCCCGTCAATCTTCTGCTGTTGAACGAGCGGCAGCAGCGAGCGGACGTAAATCCGGGTCGGTTCCAGCAGCGCTTCGCCAAGTGTTCCGCCGCTTTCGAATGGCCGCTCGAGGTCCCAGCTTTCCTGCTCGATGATGCGCCGAACCAGCGAGAAGCCGTTGCTGTGCACGCCGGAGCTGGCGAGGCCCAGGATCAGATCACCAGCTCCTACATTCGCACCGGTCACGACCTTGTCCCGATCCACGGCACCGACACAGAAACCGGCAAGGTCGTAATCGCCGGCACCGTACATTCCCGGCATCTCGGCGGTCTCCCCGCCGATCAGGGCGCATCCCGCCTGCCTGCAGCCCTCGGCAATCGACGCGACAACAGCAGCGGCGACGTGGTTGTCGAGCTTCCCGGTCGCGTAATAATCGAGGAAAAACAGCGGCTCGGCGCCCTGGACGATGAGGTCGTTGGCACACATTGCGACGAGGTCGATTCCGACGCCGTCATGATTGCCCGTTTCGATTGCAAGCTTGAGCTTGGTCCCGACGCCATCATTGGCGGCGACGAGCAGCGGATCGGAATAGCCCGCCGCCTTGAGATCGAAGAAACCGCCGAACCCGCCGAGCTCCGCATTGGCGCCCGGTCGGGCGGTGGATCGCGCGAGCGGGCCGATCGCCTTGACCAGCGCATTCCCGGCGTCGATCGACACGCCGGCATCCTTGTAGGTCAGTCCCATTGTTCTCCGTGCTTCGATACGCGGCGTCGACGAGCTCAGCCCCTAATCAGCATGAGCGGAAATGAGAACCTTTGATGCTGACTAGCCGCAGGGCGAAATCGAAGCGGAGTGTCGAAGGCCCTTGGATTTCCACGCCATTGTCGCCACAAGACCCAGCGAATGCTGCGCCGCCGACTTGCCGTCCCTCTCATGCTGCTTGCCGCCGCCGCCGGAGCGGGCGGGGTGCTCTATGCGCAGCTCGAGACCAATGATCGCGGCATCCTCCCGCTCGACAGCTCCAACACGCTCGAGATCGGAGGAATTCACGTCGATGTCGGTGCCGCGGATGCGGAGACTGCGCGATATGCCGGCTGGCGGATTGCCCAGCGGCAAGGATTCAAGGCGCTGTGGGCGAAGACTCACGGTGTCCCGATCGCCCAGGCGCCAAATCTTCCCGACAGCGCCCTCGACCAGATCGTCAGCTCGATCAATGTCGAACGTGAGCAGATCGGCCCCAAGCGCTATATTGCTGACCTCGGTGTGCAGTTCGACCGCGGGCGTGCCGCGCCTTTCCTCGGGATGGACGGCACCCAGACCGAGCATTCGGCGGCGATGCTGCTCATCCCGATCACGGTCACCGCGGGCACGGCAAGCACGGTCGAACTTCGGAATGCGTGGCAGCGTGCCTGGGCGCAGTTCCGTACCGCCCAGAGCCCGATCGAATACGTTCGAATTAGCGGGATGGGCGCCGATCCGCTGCTGATCAATGCGGCGCAGACCCACCGGCCGGGTCGGGGCTGGTGGCGCAGCATCCTGGAAATGTACGGGGCCGCGGATGTGCTGGTCGCCGAAGTACAGCTGCAGCACCTCTATCCGGGTGGACCCGCCCGGGCTCGCTTCATCGCGCGCCACGGGCCCGACAACGAAGTCATCGGCGGATTCACGCTGACGGCGCCGAACAGCGATGCACTCCCTGCAATGATGGCACAGGGCGCGGAGCGGATGGACCAGATCTTCGCCCAGGCGCTCGCCGCCGGGCGACTGACCCGCGATTCGTCGCTCGACCTGCCGCCGCCGCCCACATTGCCCGAGCTCCCGGTTCAGCAGAACCAGGCAGCACCGGCGAATGCCCTGACCAAGGTGCAGGTCCAGGTGACCGGCAAGAACGTCAACATGTACAATTTCGCCATGGCGCATCTGCACACCATCGCGGGCGTCCAATCGGCGATTCCCCAGCAGATCAACCCGGGCGGCACGAGCTACGTTCTGGTGAGCTACAAGGGCAGCATCGCTCAATTGGCCGCGGCTCTGTCCGGACGTGGCTGGGTTGTGGAGACGGCCGGAACGGTAATCCGCATTCACTCCAGCTCCGACAAGCCGCCGCCCATTCCGCCGCCGACGCCAGTCGCGCCCCCAGCGCCTGCGCCGCAAGCAACGAACGAGGCCGCGCCGGAACCGCCGAAAGGGATGCAGTGAAGCAGGCGCCCGACCAGATCGCGCTTCCGCTCGACTGGCCGCAGACCGAAGGAGACTCCCGCTTCATCGTCTCCGACGCGAACCGCGACGCGTTCGATCACTTTCGCAAGTTCAGCATGTGGCCGGTCAAGGCGACGATCCTCACCGGGCCGCGGCGCTCCGGCCGCAGCCTGCTCGCGCGAAGCTTCATCGAGCGGGCCGGCGGCCGCTTGTTCGATGACGCCGATCAGCGCGACGAAGAGGAGCTGTTCCACGCGTGGAACCACGCACAGGACACGGGCCGACCGCTGGTGATGGTCACTGACGAGGCGCCTCCCGCATGGTCGCCGGCACTTCCGGATTTGAAAACTCGGCTTGCGATCACGCCGGTCGCACGGATCGGCCATCCCGATGACGCGCTGTTTTCGGCGCTGATCCAGCTTCAGTTTGCCGATCGCGGATTGCATATTCCGGCCGAGGCACTCCGTTTCATGAGTGAGCGCCTGCACCGTGACTATTGGACGGCCGAGCGCGCGGTCGAAGCGGTCGATCGCTATGCCATAGCGGAACGGGCACGGGTCTCGCTGCCGACGATCAGGCGAGCGCTCATCGACGCACGGATGATCGGCGAGGCCGCCTAGCCGCAGGTGATCTTGGTGATTTTCCGCGCGTCGTCGAGATAGATGGTGACGCGATCCTCGCGGAAGTCCATCGTCAGCATGGTCCCGGGGGGTGCCCAACGCAGCACCGCTGCCCTCGAAACCCGCTTGATTTCGCTTCCGGTCGTGCTCGTCCCCGGCTGGCCGATGAAGCGAACCGTGTCATCGGTGCGACATTTGTGACCGGGAGTTACGCCGTGAATCGGGGTTGGCTGCGGCGGACCGGGATCGCTCGGCGGGGCCGCGCTCGCACAGCCGGCGAGGAAGAGCGCGGGGGCAACGAACACGAACTTACGCATCGACGGTCTCCTGCTCGGCAACGCGGCTCATCTTGAGCTTGCCGCTCTCGATCCCGAACGCGAGGCGCCCTTCCACGAGGTCGAGCGCATCCTTGCCGAACTGGTCGAAACGCCAGCCGGAGAGGATCTTGAGATTCCGCCGGACGCCGGCTGCCAGGGCCTCGAGGTCGTCCGAGCGGGCAATCAGCCGCGCTGCGACGCCGGTCTCCTTGGCGCGAATCTTCAGCAGGAGCTTCAGGAGGTCGCTGACAAGGGCCGCGTCCTTCGTCAGACCCGGTCGTTTGGGCTCGCGGTCGGGCAGCTCGTCGTGCTCGAGCGGCTTCGCGTTCTGGACCGCCGCCATCAGGCGTGCGCCAATGTCGTTCGCGCGCCACCCGGCGGAGAGCCCGCGGACTTTGCCGAGGTCCTCTTGCGACTTGGGCGGATGGAGGACGATCTCGTTGAGCGTGTCATCCTTGATGATGCGCCCGCGCGGCAGGTTCTTGGATCGTGCTTCGGTCTCGCGCCAGCCCGCGAGCGCTTTCAAGCGGCCGAGCACCGCGGGGTTGCGGCTCGGCAGCTTGAGGCGTTTCCAGGCATCCTCCGGTGGAAAGGCGAAGCTGGACGGATCGGCAAGTCGCTCCATTTCCTCGTCGAGCCAGGCACCGCGATGAGTCTTCCTCAATTTCTCCACCATGCGCGGAAATACGGTCGCAAGATGAGTGACGTCCGCGATCGCATAATCGATCTGGCGCTTGTCGAGCGGTCTGCGGCTCCAGTCGGTGAAGCGCGCGCCCTTGTCGAGGCTGTGGCCGAGCAGGCTTTCGATCAGGTTGGAGTAACCGATCTGTTCGCCATGCCCGAGCGCCATCGCCGCTATTTGCGTGTCGAACAGCGGGTACGGGACTTTGTTGGTGAGATTGTGGATGATCTCCAGGTCCTGCCCGCCGGCGTGGAAGACCTTCAGTACTTCGGGATTGGCGACGAACAGGTCGAGAAGCGGCTTGAGATCGATCCCGTCCGCCTTCGGATCGATGGCGGCGGCTTCCTCCGTGCTCGCGACCTGGATCAGGCAAAGTTCGGGCCAGTACGTGTTCTCGCGCATGAACTCCGTGTCCACGGCGACGAACGGCTGCTTGGCGAGGCGGTCGACGAGCGCTTTGAGGTCGTCGGATTTCGTAATCAGGGGATGGATACGCATGAGTCTTGGGTCGGCTTTAGCGAGACCCTCGCGGGTTGACAAAAGATGAGTGGGAAGGGAAGCGCCGCCGCGACTTCCACACCTCGTCACCCCGGCCTTGAGCCGGGGCCTGCCTGCTTTGCTCGTCCAGCAGCAGGCGGATTCCGGGTTAAGCCCGGGATGACGTGTATAGAGATTGAAACACATGCACCCGTATCGTTCCCATAACTGCGCCGAGCTGCGCTCCAGTAACGTCGGCGAAACAGTCCGGCTGTCCGGGTGGGTGCATCGCAAGCGCGACCACGGCCATCTGCTCTTCGTCGACCTGCGCGATCACTACGGGATCACGCAGATCGTCACAGACACCGGTTCCCCGGCATTCAAGACACTCGACCGAATCCGCGTGGAGTCGGTGGTGACTATCGAGGGTGAGGTCGTCGCGCGGTCGGCGGAAACCGTGAACCCGAACCTTCCAACCGGCGAGATCGAGGTGCGCGCCAACGGTGTGACGGTCCAATCGGCGGCGGCCGAACTGCCGATGCCGGTGTTTGGCGAGCAGGACTATCCTGAGGAGATCCGGCTCACCTATCGCTACCTCGATCTCCGGCGCGAGCAGGTGCATCGCAACATCATGCTGCGCTCGGCGGTGATCGCTTCGATCCGGCGGCGGATGATCGAGCAGGGCTTCACCGAGTTCCAGACGCCGATCCTCACTGCGAGCTCACCCGAGGGCGCACGCGACTATCTCGTCCCGAGCCGGGTTCATCCGGGCAAATTCTACGCGCTCCCGCAGGCGCCGCAGATGTTCAAGCAGCTGATCATGGTCGCG
This sequence comes from Sphingomonas sp., assembly GCA_025981625.1. The sequence continues at coordinate 37,410 of JAICXF010000001.1, forward strand.
GGCTTCGACCGTTACTTCCAGATCGCGCCCTGCTTCCGCGACGAGGACGCGCGTGCCGATCGCAGCCCAGGTGAATTTTACCAGCTCGATTTCGAGATGAGCTTCGTTACGCAGGACGATGTGTTCGCCGCGATCGAGCCGGTGCTGTCGGGCGTGTTCGAGGAATTCGCGAACGGGCGGACGGTCACCCCACCGGGCGAATATCCTCGCATTCCATACAAGGAAGCGCTTCTAAAGTACGGAAGTGACAAGCCCGACCTCCGCAATCCCCTGCTGATTAGCGATGTCGGTCAGCACTTCAAAGGATCTGGATTCGGCCTGTTTGCCGGGCTGGTCGAGAAGGGGGCGGTTGTTCGGGCGATCCCTGCGCCCGGCACGGCCGAAAAGAGCCGGAAGTTCTTCGATGACATGAACGAGTGGGCGCGGGCCGAGGGATTTGCCGGCCTTGGCTACGCGACCCGGAAGGGTGGCGAATGGGGCGGTCCGATCGCCAAGAACCATGGCGTAGAGGGCATGAACCGGCTTGCCGACGAGATGGGCCTCGGGCCGGATGACGGCATCTTCTTTGCCGCCGGCAAGGAAGAGGAAGCGGCGAGGCTCGCCGGACTCGCGCGGACCCGCGTCGGCGAGCAGCTCGACCTCATAGAACAGGGCTCGTTCCGCTTCTGCTGGATCGTCGACTTCCCGATGTACGAGTATAATGAAGAGCAGCAGAAGATCGACTTCAGCCACAATCCCTTCTCGATGCCGCAGGGCGAGATGGAGGCGCTGGGGACCATGGATCCGCTGGATATCCTCGCCTGGCAGTATGACATCGTCTGCAACGGCGTGGAGCTCAGCTCCGGCGCGATCCGCAACCACCGTCCGGACATCATGTACAAGGCGTTCGAGATCGCCGGCTATTCGAAGGAAGAAGTCGACACGAACTTCGCGGGCATGATCAACGCGTTCAAGTTCGGCGCTCCGCCGCACGGCGGCTCGGCGCCCGGAATCGACCGAATCGTCATGCTGCTCGCGGACGAGCCGAACATCCGGGAGGTCATCCTGTTCCCGATGAACCAGAAGGCCGAGGACCTGATGATGAATGCCCCGGCACCCGTGCTGCCCAAGCAGCTCAAGGAACTGCATATCCGGGTCGTCGAGCCGAGCTGACCGAAAATCAGACATTGCCGCGGAAGCCGTTGTGCGCCGCTACAATTGCGTTAACTTCCCGTTTGATGGTCGATCGCGAAGTTAGATTTGGGGGACGCACCGGCGGAGCCGACCTGAGTTCGGCGCTTACCGCAATGCGCGAGCACGTCGGCGAGCTTCAGCTGCCGCAGATCGCCCATGGCCGCAGGGCGATCATCCTGTTCGAGGGGCCGCAGGGATCGGCCAAAAAATATGCGCTGCGGCAGCTCGCGGCGGCGTTCGATCCATGCCACTTCGTTGTTCACTCGACCGGCTATGATCGGCGGGAAGCGAGCGAGGGCCACTGGCTTGCGCGCTTTTGGCGCCAGCTGCCGAGCGCCGGCAACACAGCGATCTTCTTCCGCAGCTGGTACCGGCGGGTGCTCGACGACCGAGTGCTCGGCCGTACGGCGGAGGAATCGATTCCGCGCGTGTTCGACGAGATCAACGAGTTCGAGGCGCAGCAGCGAGATTATGGGACTCTGCTCGTAAAGCTGTTCTTCGACGTCAGCTCCGATGTGCAGGAACAACGTCTCGCACGCCGGCGTGCCAGCCCCTGGCGATCCGGAACGCCGGGAGAATTCATTCGCGCCGACGATCCGCCGTACCAGCGTGCGCTCGAGGAGCTCAGAGCCAATACCGACACGCGCTGGTCGCCGTGGCGGACGATCGACGCCGACGACGAACAGCAGGCCGCGCTTGCCGCGCTAGAGGCGATTGCGGAGGCCTGGGGCAGGGCAATGCCGTCGGACCCGCCGCAGCTGGTCGCTCACTCGGGGTAACCGATCCGCATTACCTCATAGCTTTTCTCGCCCGCCGGTAGGCGGACGATCCGTTCGTCACCAACCCGTGCGCCGATGAGGGCCCGCGCGAGCGGTGCATTCCAGCCAATCCGCCCGGCCGACGCATCCGCTTCGTCATCGCCGACGATCGTAAGCGTTCGCCGCTCGTCGTCTTCATCCGCCAGCTCGACCGTGGCGCCGAAGCGCACCTGGTCACGCGACGGCTGGCTCGCGGGGTCGACGACCTTGGCGGCCTTCATGATTCGCGAAAGATGCGACAGGCGTCGGTCGACCTCGCGGAGCTTCTTGCGGCCATAGATGTAGTCGCCGTTTTCCGAGCGGTCGCCGTTTGCCGCTGCCCAGGCGATCGTTTCGACGAGCTTTGGCCGCTCGGTCCCGAACAACTCTTCATATTCCGCCCGGATGCGAGCCAAACCTTGCGGGGTGATGAAGCGGGGCGGGGTGTCGGCCATGCCCGCGGATTATCAGCCGGGGCGGCTCTTCCCAAGATAGCGCGAGACGTGGATCGCCGTCTGCTGGGGCTGCGCGGGACGCATCGAATCATAGACGACGCTGTTCTCGATCACCCGCTGCACATAGGCGCGGGTCTCGGTGTAGGGGATTGCCTCAATCCACCTGACCACATCCACCTGGCCGCGCGGATCGCCATGAGCCCTGATCCATTTGCGGACATTGCCGCTCCCCGCATTATACGCCGCGACCGCGAGCGGGACGCTGCCGTTCCAGTTATTGAGCATGCGCTGGAAATAGGCCGACCCGATCATCACGTTATACGACGGATCGCTGATCAGCTTGTAGCTGTCGAAGCCGACCCCGAGCTTGCCGGCCTGCTCGCGCGCCGTGCCGGTCATTAGCTGCATCATCCCGCGCGCACCGGCGTGGCTGATCGCATAGGGATCGAACGAGCTTTCCTGACGGCTGATGCCGTGAGCGAGCGACCACAGTTCCCCCGATACCGACGCATTGAGCATCGGATAAGCCTGTCGGACGTAGAAGCTGGAGCCCTTCACGCGCGCCATCCGCGAGGTCCAGACGGCGAGATCGCGTCGGCCGATCTGCTCGCCGAGCTGAACTGCCAGGTTGCGATCGGTGTCGTTGTCGAGCGATTCGGCCAGTGCCTTCACGAACAGGGCCTGCTCGGTCGAACGGCCCTGCTGACCAAGCAAGCGCATCGCCTGCACCAGGCGCCGGCTGTTGAAAGCGTCGCGCTGGACCTGCGTCGTCGAATATTGCGGAAGGGCCGCGGGTGGCGGAGCTACGGACCGGCCGAGCCGCTCGAGTGCAAGCTGGCCGTAGAACAGGTCCGGATAGGCCGCGGCACGCTGGAAATAAGCATTCGCTTCCTGGAGGCGTCCGGCGGCAAGCGCTGCCCGGCCGGCCCAATAATAGCCTTTCGTCTGCACCTGCAGCGATCGTCCGGCCCGCGCATAGCGGTCGAACATCACGAGCGCGTCGGCCGGACGGTTCATCCGGTCGAGCGCGGTCGTTCCGGCGAGCCACGCAAGCGAAGTATAGGCGTCTCGCACACCGATCGGCTGGGTCGCTACAGCCGCGTCGGCCGGGAGGGTGTCGTCCAGTTGGCTCGCGATGTTGTACGCGGTGTGCCAGTTCCGCTCGTCCGCGGCGTCCCCAGCGACGAGCAATAGCATGTCGAGGAAGCGCTCCGGGTCCGCGGGCTTGTTGGTGAAGTCATGCTCCCGCGCGGCGAGCTGCTCGGCGGCCGCTCCGAAATTGTTTGCCCGAAGATAGCGCGCACGGTCCATCATCAAGCCCGCGTCGCGGGTGACGTCGCCAATGACGGCGCGGTAGCGGCTGTCGGCGTCCGAGGCGTTCTGCTGCATCGCCACGCGCGCCGCGAAGGCGGCTTGCCGGTCCGGGCTCGTCATCGGCACAAATCGCGCGGCGTCGTCGGCCTTCTTGGCGAACAAAAGGGCGTCGACACGGGTGTCGTTATCGGCGCGCGTGAAGCTCGAGCCATAACGCGACCAGATCGCTTGCTCGTCAGCTGAACTCAGGTCCGGCGAAAACCATGCGTGGCGGGCGGCATCGAGCGCCTGGCTCGCTTGACCGCTCGAACCATAAGCATCGGCGAGGCGAGCCCAGCCATTTCCGGTGCGGGGCTTTTCGGCGGTGAAGTAGGCAAGGACCAACGCAGCATTCTCGCCGGGCTGCATGGCCTTCTCGGCCCAACCGCGCATTCGCGTCGTATCCGGCCAATCGGGATTGGCGATGAGGAAATAAGCATAGTCCGAAAATCGGTAATCGCTGCTCTGGCGAAGCGTTCGCCAGCTCTCGAGCGAGGAGGAAATGCTTTGGCTGGTGAGGGGCGCAGCAGAAGGAGTTCCCGAAAGCGCATATTGCGCCGAGCTCGATGGGGCGGTGGCAAGCAGCACCGCCATGATCACAGCAGCACGCCACATGCTGGACATCTTGGCTCGGCACTCCTTATCAGGCCATGAACGCTGGCCCCACGCTACACAATCCAACTCCCCTCTGAGGAGGCAAGTTCATGTTTTCCGGTTCGATTCCGGCCCTCGTCACGCCGTTTTCGGGCGGCCGTGTCGCCGAAGACACATTCTCCGAATTGATCGACTGGCAGATCAGCCAAGGTTCGAGCGCGTTGGTGCCGTGCGGCACCACGGGCGAGAGCGCGACGCTCACTCGTGATGAGCAGCGCGAAGTGATTGCCCATGCCGTGAGGGCCGCGGCGGGCAGGGTGCCGGTGATCGCCGGCTGCGGCAGCTATTCGACCGCCGCGGCCATCGAGATGGTTCGGGCTGCCGCCGATGTCGGGGCCGATGCAGCGCTGGTCGTGGTGCCATACTATAACAAGCCGAGCCAGGCGGGCCTGGTCGCTCATTTTACGGCGGTCGCGGATGCGTCGCCGATTCCGATTGTGGTGTACAATGTCCCGTCCCGAACCGTTGCCGACATTTCGGTCGAGGCGCTTGCCGAGGCCGCGAAACACCCCCGGATCGTTGCGATCAAGGACGCGACCGGCGTTCCCGGCCGCGTGACGGCCCAGCGCCTCGCCTGCGGTGAGGACTTTGTCCAGCTGTCCGGCAATGACGACATGGCGCTCGCGTTCAACGCGATGGGCGGGGTCGGCTGCATCTCTGTGACGGCTAATGTTGCGCCCAAGCTATGTGCGGAGTTCCAGAAGGCCATGCGGGAAAGCCGCTGGGATGAGGCGCTGGAATTCCAGGACCGGCTTTACCCGCTCCACGTCGCATTGTTCTCCGACGCTTCACCCGCGCCCACCAAATACGCCCTGACGCGCGTGCGGCCGGGCTTTCCCGCGGAGATCCGCCTACCCCTGATCGACGCTTCGGACGCATCGAAGCGAGCGGTGGATGCTGCATTGGAGCAGGCAGGCCTTATCTAACCCTCATGGCCAAGCCTCTCCCGCATCCCTTCGATAAGCAAAAGGTCGTGGCCGAAAACCGGCGCGCGCGGTTCGACTATTTTGTCGAGGACCGATTCGAGGCGGGCATCCAGCTTACCGGAACCGAGGTGAAGTCGCTTCGCCACGGCGAGGGGTCGATCGCGGAAAGCTATGCGACGGTCGACGGCGACGAAATCTGGCTGATCAACAGCCATGTACCGGAATACAGCCACGGCAATCGCCAGAATCACGAGCCGCGCCGGCCGCGTAAATTATTGCTCAAGAACCGTGAGATAGCCAGGCTGAACGGCGCCGTGACCCGGCAGGGCCTGACGCTTGTTCCGCTGTCGATCTATTTCAACGCTACGGGGCGGGCGAAGGTCGAGTTGGCGCTGGCGCGCGGCAAGAAAGTGCACGACAAGCGAGAAACGATGAAGGAGCGGGACTGGAAACGGGAGCAGCAAAGATTGCTGCGGCATAATGGCTGAGGCGAGCCCGCCGGCCAATCGATTCCATTGGCTCACGCGTCACGTCCCGACACGCGAGACGGTCCAGGATTATCGCCTGCTGCGGCCGTTCGCTTCGCACCTGAGCCATAGTTCGTTGTGGCGGCTCAACCGGCGGTCTGTGCCGAGGGGCGTCGCAGTCGGCCTGTTCGTCGCCGTGATCATCCCGTTCATGCACACGGTCATCGCAGCGATTCTCGCGATTCCGCTGCGGGCCAATGTGGCGGTCGCGGCCATTCTCACCTGGGTCGTCAATCCGCTGACCATCCCGCTGATGTACGTTGGCGCCTACCGCATCGGATCGTGGGAGCTGCATCATGAGTCGCCGCTCGTCGATCCCGCCGATGCGGAGCGGGTCTCGGGTGAGCTCGGCCGCGCCCTTTTCTGGGTCCATCACGCCTCGGGAGCGATCGCGGTGGGCATCCTGACCATCGCCGTCGCCGCAGCCGTGATCGGCTATGTTGTCGCGGCGCTGTCCTGGCGTTTCTGGTCGCTCAGCCGGTGGCGCCACAGGCGCGGATGACGTCTGGCGGAGTACCGCACAGCTGCTAGGATGCCTCGCAGGCGATGCTGTACCAGGAACTTCCCCGAATAGACTCAACGCCGCTCGACGGATGGGGGCGCTGGCTTGCCCCCGCGCTAATCGGCGCCGCGACTGCGACGATAGCGCTCGTCCTGCTTTTGGTCGGGCAACCCTTATTGGCTGGCGTCGCATTCCTCGCGGGCGCGCTCGCCGCAGCGGTCATGCAGCGGAAATCGGCGCGTGCTCCGGCAATTGCCGAGCCGCTGGTCGGCGGGCCCGACTACTCGCTGATCGGATCGGCGCTAGGCCTGAGCAATGATCCCGTCGCACTGACCAATGGCGACGGCGGACTGCTGGTCGTCAACTCCGCCTATCGCAGCCGCTTTGCCGGAACGCAGCCGCTCGATCTCGCCGCTGACGACGAGTCGTCGAGGCAAGGATTGAAGCTGGCGCAGTCGATGGCCTGGCGTGACGGCGCGGGCTGCGTAGCCGGCATCAAGACACCAGCAGGCGTTGTTCCCGTGGAGGTGGAACGGGTAGGCCTCAACGGAGACCGGCTGCTGTGGCGCTTCCCGAATTCTCCCGCGCCCGATCCGCTCGCGGTCGCGGCTCGGCGGATCGAGGGCGCCGTTGGCCAGCGTCTTGCATCCGCGGGTGTTCTTGCCGCCGTGGTTGACCAGAGCGGCGCGATTCTCGCGGCTAACAAGCCTTTCGCGGAGCGCGCGCTCGCGCCGGGTCAGCACTTGCACAAGACGCAGTTCGCCCATCTGGTCGAGCTTGGCGACGATCAGCGGATGCGGCTTGTTGCCGAAGGCGAGGGGGGCAGCGCCAGCCACGCGGTTCACATTCCCGCCGATCCGTCCTGCGAGGGCGGCGCGGGGACTTTCCTACTCTTCGACCAGGTTGCCGGATCGCTACCGGATTCGTCGAACCTCCAGGCGCTTCTCGACGTGCTGCCCGTCGGTCTCGCGCTGGTCGACCGCGACGGACGCTTCATCACCATGAACACCGCCTTCGGTCAGGCGGCTGGGCTGAAGGGCTCGGCGATGCCGGTCTATCCCGGCGATCTCGTGGTGAAAGAAGACAAGGCGGCGGTGGCCGACGCGGTGCGGCGGAACGCCAGGGGGCCGGCGATGTCCGGCGACCTCGCGATTCGGCTTGCGCATCAGCCCGGCGAGCCCGTCGCGCTGACCATCGCGGGCCTTCGCGGCCTCGGCGATGCAGCGGTTCTCCTGCTCCTCAAGGACAATAGCGAGGAAGCGAAGCTCAAGCGGCAAGTCGCCCAAGCGACCAAGATGCAGGTGGTCGGACAGCTTGCCGGCGGTGTTGCCCACGACTTCAACAACATTCTGACCGCGATTATCGGCCATTGCGACCTGATGCTGATGCGCCACACGCCCGGTGACAGCGACTATGACGACATCCAGCAGATCAAGTCGAACTCGAACCGCGCCGCCGGCCTCACCCGCCAGCTCCTCGCTTTCTCGCGCCAGCAAACGCTGCGCCCGCAGGTGCTGCAGCTGCCCGACGTCGTATCCGAGGTATCGCACCTGCTGAAGCGCCTGCTCGGCGAGACGGTCGAACTGGTAGTGAAGCATGGCCGAAGCCTCGGCCCGATCCGCGCCGATCCCGGCCAGCTGGAGCAGGTCATCGTCAACCTCGCGGTCAATGCCCGTGACGCCATGGCGGCGAAGGGCGGGGGCACCCTCACCATCCAGACCTACTCGATAAAGTCCGACCAGGTCGCCGAACTCGGTTCCGACATCCTTCCCGTGGCCGACTACACGGCCGTGTCGTTCACCGACAGCGGGACGGGCATTCCACGCAACGTGCTGGGCAAGATTTTCGAGCCGTTCTTCACGACCAAGGAAGTGGGGAAGGGGACCGGCCTGGGGCTCTCCACCGTCTATGGCATCGTCAAGCAGTCCGGCGGATTCATCTTCGCTGAATCCGAACCCGGCGAGTGGACGCGCTTCGACATCTATTTGCCCGTTCATCGCGAGCACGAAGCGGGGGCGGCGAGAGCCCGCAAGGTCCAGAAGTCGAAAAAGGACGAGTTGTGGGGAAGCGGAACCGTGCTCCTCGTCGAGGACGAGCCGATGGTCCGGACCGTCGCCGAACGCGCGCTGACCCGCCATGGCTACACCGTGATCACTGCCGAAAGTGGAGAGGATGCCCTCGAGATACTGGCGCAGGGCGATCCGATCGACCTGCTGATCAGCGACGTTGTCATGCCCGGAATGGATGGTCCGACCATGGTCCGTGAGGCGCGCCGGTCCCGTCCCGACCTCAAGATCCTGTTCATGTCGGGCTATGCCGAGGAGCAGCTCAGGAAATCGATCGACATCGAGAATGTCGCCTTTTTGCCCAAGCCGTTCTCGGTCACCGACCTGGCCGAAGCGGCTCGACGAGTGGTGATGGCGAAATAAGCTGTTTGCGCTTTTTCGGGCGCGCTTTATTCGAGCAACCACATGTCCGCGTCGCGTTCCATCCTGATCGTTGAAGACGAGCCGCTCATTGCGATGATGCTGGAAGACTTCCTCGATTCGCTGGGACACAAGGTCCGAGCCACCTGCGATTCCGTTGAGTGTGCCCTGAGGGAGATCGAGAAAGGCGGGTTCGACCTCGCGATCCTCGACGTGAACCTCAAGGGCGAGAACGTCTGGCCTGTCGCGGCCCGGCTGCGCGAATGCAACGTGCCCTTCGTGATCGCGACGGGCGGTCACGTCGACCCGCCGCCGGCTGAGTTCAATGACGCGCCGGTGATCGAGAAACCCTATACAGTCGACCGGGTTACACCCGCGATCGAGGCCGCGTTCGCCGGTTAGTTGCAGCAATCGCGATCACCGCGATTGTGGCCGGTGCAGCCCTCGCCATGATTGATTTCCAGAGCCACCTGATCTTCCCGGTGCATGCGGTCGCCGGGGCCGGTCCACTACCCCGGTCGGCAGAGCGGCTGTCGCTCGTCACCCCGGATGGCGATACCCTGCAGGGCACTCGCATTCCTCCCGATCGGCGGGACCCGAGCCAGACACTCATTCTCGGCTTCGGAGGGAATGCCTGGAATGGCCAGGATGTCGCCGAATATCTGCACGAGCTCTATCCCGACCACGACGTCATTGTATTCCATTACCGGGGCTATTCGCCTTCGACTGGCTCTCCATCCGCCAAGGCCCTGATCGCCGATGCGCCGCGCGTTTTCGATGCCGCGGTCGGCCGGGTGAAGCCAAAGCGGATAATTGCCGTCGGCTTCAGCATCGGGACCGGTGTTGCCGCGCAGCTCGCCGGCAAGCGCAAGCTCGATGGCCTGATCCTCGTCACCCCGTTCGATTCGCTGAAGGCCGTTGCGCAGTCGATGTACCCATGGGTGCCGATCGGACCCGTCTTCGCTCATGAAATTGATGCCGCGACGCCGCTCGGCAAAAGCCGGATCCCGGTTGCGATCGTCGCGGCCGAGCACGACCAGATCGTCCCGGCGAGCAGGACGGACGCTCTCAGAAAGGTTGTCGGAAACCTCGTGTTCGACCGCACGATCGCCGGGGCGGGTCACAACGACATCTACGCGAGGTCCGATTTCCAGGAGATCATGCGAGAGGCGCTCAATTGTCTCGCTGCGTGACAGGCGGGCTCTTGCTAGTCGCCAGCCCCCCATCCATATTCTTGATTACAAAGGACCAATCGGGGCGCGGGATACGTTAACCTAGTCGCGTAGTTGATTGTGTCATAAACTGGGGTAGCATGCCCCTTGCGCAATCGGCCGCTCGCGGCCGGGATATAGGACGGGAATGACCAAGCTTTCAGGCGGCGACAGCAAGAGCACCCTCTACTGCTCCTTCTGCGGCAAATCGCAGCACGAGGTCAGGAAGCTGATCGCCGGGCCGACCGTGTTCATCTGCGATGAGTGCGTCGAGCTGTGCAACGACATCATCCGCGAGGAGTCGAAGTCGGCACTCGTGAAGACGCGCGATGGAGTTCCGGCGCCGTCCGAGATCTGCAAGGTGCTCGACGATTATGTGATCGGGCAGGAGCGCGCCAAGCGTGTGCTCTCGGTCGCCGTCCACAACCATTACAAGCGCCTGTCGCACGGTTCGAAGACCGGCAATGAGGTCGAACTCGCCAAGTCGAATATCTTGCTGGTTGGCCCGACCGGCTGCGGCAAGACCTTGCTGGCACAAACGCTGGCGCGAATCCTCGATGTGCCCTTCACCATGGCTGACGCGACGACGCTCACCGAAGCGGGATACGTCGGCGAGGACGTCGAGAACATCATCCTCAAGCTGCTCCAGGCCTCCGACTACAACGTCGAGAAGGCTCAGCGCGGGATCGTCTACATCGACGAGATCGACAAGATCAGCCGCAAGTCGGACAATCCGTCGATCACTCGCGATGTATCGGGCGAGGGCGTCCAGCAGGCGCTCCTGAAGCTCATGGAGGGCACGACGGCTTCCGTCCCGCCCCAGGGCGGCCGCAAGCATCCGCAGCAGGAATTTCTGCAGGTCGACACGACCAACATCCTGTTCATCTGCGGCGGCGCGTTTGCCGGCCTCGAGAAGATCATCTCGGATCGCATGCAGGGCAAGTCGATGGGCTTCGGTGCCTATGTGGCGGCACCCGACGAGCGCAAGACAGGGGAGATCCTCAAGCATTGCGAGCCGGAGGATCTGCTTCGGTTCGGCCTCATCCCCGAGTTCGTTGGGCGTCTGCCGGTGATCGCGACGCTGCTCGACCTAGATGAGCCGGCGCTCGTCAAGATCCTGGTCGAGCCGAAGAACGCCCTGGTGAAGCAATATGCCAAGCTGTTCGATATGGAGGATGTCCAGCTCGAGTTTACCGACGACGCGCTGCACTCGGTCGCGAAGAAGGCGATCGATCGAAAGACCGGCGCGCGGGGACTTCGGTCGATCCTCGAAGGCATCCTGCTCGACACGATGTTCGACCTTCCGTCGATGGACGGAGTCGACGAGGTTCATGTCGACAAGGAAGTGGTCGAGGGGCGCAAAGAGCCGGTGCGGGTCTACGCCGCCAAGGACAAGACGGGCGACGCCGCCTAAGCGACTCGACCGATTTTTGGGATGATCGAGGGCGTTGAGCTCCGGTAGTTCCGGAACGTTTCGCCAAAGCTCTGTTCGAGCAGCCGTTCCTCGGCGGCGGTGCGCATCTTGGTGCCCACGAAAAATAACGGCAGAGCGATCACGAGCTGAAGCCAGTGGCCGATTGCGACTGCCATGGCGAGCAAGACGAGCAGGATCGCCAGGTAGATTGGGTGCCGCACACGGGCATAGGGACCTGTCCGGACCAGCTCATGGTCGTCGCGTGTGCGTGCCACGATGCTCCAGTTCTTGCCGAGCGCTGCCGAGCTGCGCGCAAAGAGTGCGAGCGCGCCGCCCATCAATAGCAGGACAGCGGCGTAACCGCCGATTGCCGCGGGATCGAGCCAGCGAAGGCCCGCATGAACGGGCCCTAGCGCGGTGATCGGGAAACTCAGGCCCTGGATAATGATGCCCCAACGCGACCGGGAGTCGCGGCTCCCGCCGGCTTCTCTCTGTCGTCGGCGTGCGGCCACCAACACCAGCGCGAAGAACAGCAGCGCCAGTGCTTCGAACAGCCATGCCTGGGGCAGGGCAACAGGCACCGCGAACGGCATTCCGGGAAACTAGTCGAACTGTGTTAGTTCGTCAAAACAGCAGGCTAAAGCCCCCGCACCGCCGCGATCAGCTGGCTGCCGAACCGCTCCATCAAATGTGCATCGCGACCATAGGGGTCGGGCATGAAATGCACCCCGTCAGGCGTTGGCTGCGCTGTCAGATAGGTCATGTAAACCGGGATGGGCTTCGGCAGGTCGACCTCATATTCGGTCTTGGGGTTCTTGCCCGATGGCACCACGCCATCGAACAGGAAGCGCGCCACGCGTTTGTAATCCTCGAGCCGAACGCAGCCGTTGCTGATCCACAGCTCATTCTTCGTGAAATGCTCCTTCTCCGGCGAATCGTGGAGATAGATGCCGAAGTAATTGGGCAGCATGAACTTCATCATGCCCATGGAGTTTGCCGGGCTGGGAAGCCGCCGCAGCCGCACCTGTAGCCGGCCATCGGCGACAGCTTGCCAGTCGACGGTGCTCGGGTCGATGACCTGCGCGTCGTCGCTGTAATCCGTCAGCACCTGATATTCGCGGTCGGTGAGATATTTGATCCCTTGTGCGACGACGCGCGGGGCGATGAGGTTCTGTTCCAGATCCGGCGGCACGTTCCAGTACGGATTGACGCTCGCATATTTGATATAGGCAGCCATCATCGGGGTCGCGGTTGCGGCTTTTCCGACGACGATCTTCATCTCGTCGACCTTGCGTCCGTCCTGCCACATCGACAGCCGGGCGTCGCCCGCGTCGACGATGACATATTTGCGCTGCTCCTCGGGCGCCGGAAGCCGCCGCGCGCGCTCCATGTTGATGATGATCAGTTGCTCGTAATAGCGTGCGCCGCGATTCAGCGCTTCGATCGTGCCGGCCCCGGCGATCCCGTCTGCCTTGACGCCATGGACGGTCTGGAATTCCTTCACCTGCGCAGCCAGCGCAGCGTCATACTTGTCGCCGGCCGGAAGGCCGAGGCGGGTCCGCAGGGCGGCGACCCGATCGCCGCTCGTGCCGATCTTCATTGCCGGCCCGGTCGGGACGGGGAGGTCGGGCAAGCTTCCCCAGCGCTGCTGATACTTGACCAATCCGCGGCGGAGTTCGGTGTAGATCGGATTGACGGAGGTGAAGAGATCGACCGGCGCGCCGCTCCAGGCGGCGAACGACATTCCCGCCCCGGATTCATTCTGCACCGCCTTGGGTACCAGGTCTTCGTCGATATAGATCATGTCGACGCCCTGCTCGATTGCCGGCGGCAGATCGACTGGCTCGAGCGCGGCGGGCTTGTTCCCTTCCGCAGCGGGCGACTGCCACGGCTGTCCTTGCGGGATTGGCCGCGCCATCCACGGCTCGGCGACCGCGGCCGGGGGTGCGTGTGCGGGCTGCGGAGCAACCGGCGGAAGGGCGCCATACTGCTGCGCGAGCGCAATGGTGGGCATCGTCAATGCGCTGAGCGCAAGAAGGAGAGGGCGCGTGATCACCCGCCGATCAATACCCGCGGAACCTGAACGAGCACAGAATCAACGGCTGAATCTGGTCCCGAATTACTCACCGTCGAGCGGTAATGTGTCCTTCTCGGCTTTGGGAGACCCGAGCTTTCTTGCCAACCGCTCTATCTCCTCCTCCGTTGGCGGTTCGGGCAACTCCTCTCCCGGTGCAAGCGCTTCGTCGGGGATTCCGGGCCCGGTTCCGGCGATGCTCTCGTTGACCGCGCGGTCGTTCGGCCCGGTGCTGATTTTCTCTCGGTCATCCACCATGAGCCACCTCCTTGCGCCGTAGAGCGAGCGGGGCGCGGCGAATGTTCCTGGCTTTGTTGCGCGGGCCTATAGGGCAGCCCATATACTGCCCATGACTCGCTCACTTCCCATTTTGCCGCTCCGCGACATCGTCGTTTTCCCGCACCGGATCGTGCCCCTGTTCGTGGGCCGCGAAAAATCGGTTGCTGCGCTCGAAGCGGCGATGGGCGCCGACAAGGAGCTGTTTCTCGTTGCCCAGCTCGATCCGGGTGAGGACGATCCCGACCGCGACGCGCTCTACGATCTCGGCGTGGTCGCAACGGCAATGCAGCTGCTGAAGCTGCCCGATGGCACGGTCCGCGTGCTGGTCGAAGGCGTGAAGCGTGCCCGCCTCGTCGATCTGGTGTCGAGGGACGGTTATACGGCCGCCGAGATCGAGGAAATCGACGAAGAGGGTGCTGCCGGGCCGGAGGGCCAGGCATTGATGCGTTCGGTCATCGATCAGTTCGAGAATTACGCCAAGCTCAACAAGCGCCTTCCGCCCGAGACTGGAATCCAGCTCAGCGAGATCGAGGATGCCTCCATTCTTGCCGACGCGGTCGCGTCAAACCTGTCGATCAAGGTTGCTGACAAGCAGGCGTTGCTCGGCGAACTCAACCCGGCGCGGCGTCTCGAGATGGTGTTCGCCTTCATGGAGGGCGAGCTTGGCGTGCTGCAGGTCGAGAAAAAGATCCGCAGCCGGGTCAAGCGCCAGATGGAGAAGACGCAGCGCGAATATTATTTGAACGAGCAGCTGAAGGCGATCCAGCGCGAGCTTGGCAACGAGGGCGAGGAAGGCGGCGACGAGTTGGCCGAGCTGGCCGAGAAGATCCGCAAGACGCGCCTGTCCAAGGAAGCGCGCAATCGCGCGACCGCCGAGCTCAAGAAGCTCCGCGCGATGGCGCCGATGTCGGCCGAAGCGACCGTCGCCCGCAACTATCTGGATGTCCTGCTCGCGCTTCCGTGGGGCAAGAAGTCAAAGCTCAAGAAGGACATCGCCGAGGCACAGCGCGTGCTCGACGAGGACCATTATGGCCTCGAGAAGGTCAAGGACCGGATCGTCGAATATCTCGCCGTGCAGGCGCGCACCAACAAGCTGAAGGGCCCGATCCTGTGCCTCGTTGGGCCGCCCGGCGTCGGCAAGACCTCGCTCGGCCGCTCAATTGCGCGCGCCACCGGTCGCGAGTTCGTTCGCCAGTCGCTGGGCGGCGTTCGGGACGAGGCGGAAATCCGCGGTCATCGCCGGACCTACATCGGCTCGCTGCCTGGCAAGATCATCTCGAATATCAAGAAAGCGGGGACATCGAACCCGCTGTTCCTGCTCGACGAGATCGACAAGCTCGGCCAAGACTTCCGCGGCGACCCGTCGTCGGCGCTTCTCGAGGTTCTCGATCCCGAGCAGAACAACAAGTTCCAGGACCATTATCTCGAACTGGATTACGATCTTTCGGACGTGATGTTCGTGACCACCGCGAACTCGCTCGACATGCCCCAGCCGCTGCTTGACCGGATGGAGATCATCCGCCTCGAGGGCTACACGGAGCACGAGAAGGTCGAGATAGCCAAGCGCCACCTGATCCCCAAGCAAATGGAAGCGCATGGTTTGAAGGATGGCGAGCTGACGTTCACGGACGAGGGGCTCCGCGCGATCATTCAGCATTATACGCGCGAAGCGGGCGTTCGCACGCTCGAACGCGAACTGGCCAAGGTCGCGCGCAAGTCGCTGCGCCAAATTCTGGAAGGCAAGTCCGAGAAGGTGGAACTGACCCCGGACACCGTCGGCAATTTCCTCGGTGTTCGGAAGTTCCGCTACGGAATGGGCGAAGAGGAGGACCAGATCGGAGCTGTCACCGGTCTCGCCTGGACCGAGGTCGGGGGCGAACTGCTGACCATCGAGGCGGTTACCGTTCCCGGCAAGGGCCAGATCAAGACCACCGGCAAGCTTGGCGAAGTCATGCAGGAGTCGATCCAGGCGGCGATGAGCTTCGTCAAGGCGCGCGCTCCGGCGTTCGGCGTCAAGCCGTCGATCTTCGCTCGCAAGGACATCCACGTCCACTTGCCCGAAGGCGCGGTGCCCAAGGACGGACCATCGGCCGGCATCGGCATGGTGACGGCAATGATCTCGACCCTCACCGGAATAGCCGTACGCCGTGACATCGCGATGACCGGCGAAGTGACGCTGCGCGGCAGGGTGCTTCCGATCGGCGGTCTCAAGGAGAAGTTGCTGGCGGCGCTGCGAGGCGGGATGCGCACGGTGCTCATCCCGGCGGAGAACGAGAAGGATCTCGTCGATCTCCCGGCGACCGTGACCGAGGGCCTGGAGATCGTCCCGGTTGCTCATGTCGACGAGGTGCTCGCCCGAGCGCTTGTCGCCCCGCTTCAGGCCATCGAGTGGACCGAGCTCGACGAACATGCGGCCGAGCCGCCGGTCCACGGACCGGCATCCGAAAGCGGGCCCGCGGTTCGTCATTAGAACCTCTGGACAGGCGCGCGAACTCTTGCCTTAAGGGCAGACGCTCCGCGCGTGCGAGTCTTGCCGCCGGTGAGGGAGAGCTTGGCGCATGAACAAGCAGGAACTAATCGGGCATGTCGCCGATCGCTCTGGGCTCAGCCGCAACGACGCGATGCGCGCCGTCGAGACGATGCTCGAGGTGATCACCTCGGCGCTGAAACGCGGAGACGAAGTGCGTCTGGTGGGCTTCGGCAATTTCTCGGTGACTCGCCGCAAGGCATCAACAGGCCGCAATCCCCGGACTGGCGAGCCCATGCAGATTGAGGCCAGTTCCCAACCCAAGTTCCGGCCGGGCAAGGTTTTGAAGGACGCGGTCCAGTAACTGGACAGTCGCGAGGGCGGCACTATATCCGCCGACTTCCGCCGGGAATTTCCTGACGAGCGGGCGCGTAGCTCAGTGGTAGAGCACACCCTTCACACGGGTGGGGTCGTAGGTTCAAACCCTACCGCGCCCACCATCCGCTGCGGGTGATTCGTCGAGACGGCGCGACGAAGCCTTCGCGCAGGTGGACCGCTCAAACCTCCAGGTAAGCGGGCTGGAAGCTCGCGACGCGACGCATCTCGTTCCAGTCGGTGAACTCGATATCACGACCTTTGCGCCGGATCAGCCCTTGCCGCTCCATGTCGGCGAGCACCCGGTTGACGTTGACTGATGTCTGGCCGGTCATGTCGGCGATTTGTTGCTGAGTGAACGGATTGACCAAACGCTCATCGCCCCCGCGCATCCTCGCCGCCGTTTCACACAGCAAATGGGCGACCCGCGCAGTAGAATCCCGACGCCCGCAATTGAGTAGCCATTCGTAGCCGATCGCCTCATTGCGCTGGAGCAGTCGCCAGAAGAAATGCCGAAGCTCCGGATTGGCATCGAGAATTGACTCAAAATCCTGCCCCTTGCCGATCATGACCTCGCTTCGGACGATTGCCTGGATCCCGAACGGGGCCGGTCGTCGCCGTGGGAGAATCCCCTCGCCGGGGAAACGAAGCGCGACGATCTGCCGCCGCCCGGACGGATCGGTCTTGAACTTGGAAAGAATGCCCGAACGAACAAACATGACCTCGTCCCGCGGCATGCCAGCCTCACGGAACGGGCGTCGCGGCTCGATCTCCGCCATGCGATGCGGCATCTTTTCGAGCAGGTCGGCGAGGCGGGGCTCGAGCCCCGCTGTGATCAGCGCCTCGCGCAGCGACACCGCGTGATCGCTCGACTTCGTCCGTCGACTCGTCATTCGGCCTCTCCCGGCAGAAAACGATGCGCTTGCGTAACAGACGTGGCAAGAGCGGTTATAGCACAGGTTAGAGGCCGGATGTGGTGCTTACGTTTCACATCCTTGTGAAACTCGCTGTCCTTGCCTTCCCGGAACGTGGCTCCTAAGTGCCGCCGGCGGCCGAGGAAGCGCTCCTCGCCAAAGCCGTGGCGATCGTAGCTCAGCTGGTTAGAGCACTGGTTTGTGGTACCAGGGGTCGGGGGTTCAAGTCCCCTCGATCGCCCCATTCTTTTCGTCTCGAACCGGAAATCAGAAGACCATGACGACGCCCTGGGGCTTGCCCGATTTCGACGCGCATGAAGACGTTCACTTCTTCGACGACGAGAAGTCGGGACTGAAGGCGATCATCGCGATCCATTCGACGCATCTTGGGCCTGCCGGTGGCGGCGCGCGCTTCTGGCATTACGCGGATGGCGACGATGCGGTCACCGACGCGCTGAGGCTGTCGCGCGGAATGAGCTACAAGAACGCGATGGCGGGGTTGCCGCTCGGCGGCGGCAAGTCGGTCATTTTGGCCAACGAGAACCGCACCAAGACTCCCGACATGCTGCACGCCTTCGGCCACGCAGTCGAAGCGCTCGGGGGCCGCTATGTCACGGCGGAGGATGTTGGGATCAACGTTGCCGACATGATCGAAATCGCCCGTTCCACGAAATATGTGGCGGGGCTTCCCAACAGCGGCGGAGACGTCGGTGGCGATCCCGGCCCGCATACCTCGCTCGGGGTGTTTCTCGGCATCAAGGCCGCCGTCAAATGGGCTCTCGGCAAGGACAGCCTGAAAGGTTTGCATATTGCCCTCCAGGGCGCCGGAAGCGTAGCCACGGGCGTGGCGCTTCACGCGTGCGCGGAAGGTGCGCGTCTCTCGATCGCCGACGTCGATGAGGCGAAGGCGCAGAAGCTTGCGGAGCGGTCCGGCGGAAAAGCCGTCTCGGCGGCAGAAATCCTCGAGATCGAGGCGGATGTGCTGAGCCCCTGCGCGCTCGGCGCGATCCTCGACCAAAACTCGATCCCGAAGCTCAAGGTTCCGGTTGTCGCGGGTGGCGCGAACAATCAACTGGCCACTCCCGAGGACGGAGAGCGGCTTCACGGGCGCGGTATTCTCTACGCGCCTGATTACGTCATCAACGCGGGCGGGATCATCAACGTTTGCACCGAATATCTTGGCGATGGCGACGCGAGCCTGGTTCGCCGGCGCATTGAAGGCATTCCCGTGCGCCTGGCCCAGATCTGGTCCGAAGGCGCGGAAACCGGCCGGAACCCGGCGGCTGTCGCCGATGCTATGGCGCAAAGGCTGATTGGCAGGGCATAAGCGCGAGGCGATGCACGCGCTTGCGAACCCCGCGCGATTCCTGCGCCTTGCCCGGCCGCTGACGGTCTGGTTGCTGCTGCTCGGGCTCGCGCTGGCGATCACCGGGATGGCCGCGGGGTTGACCCTTACGCCGCCCGACTATCTTCAGGGCGAGACCGTCCGCATCATGTACATCCATGTGCCTTCGGCGTGGCTCGGCATGGCTGGATGGGCGGGGATTGCCGGAGCATCCGTCAGCCAGCTGGTGTGGCGGCACCCATTGGCGGCGTTCGCCGGCCGCGCAATCGCACCGGCGGGAGCCACGTTCGCTGCAATCTGCCTCATCACCGGCTCGATCTGGGGCCGTCCGACCTGGGGCACCTGGTGGGAATGGGACGGGCGGCTGACCTCGATGCTCGTCCTGTTCTTTCTCTACCTCGGCTACATCGCTCTTGCGTCGGCCGAGCGCGAACGCGGCGGGGAAGGGTGCATCACCGCCATCTATGGGCTCGTCGGCGCCATCAACCTGCCGATCATTCACTATTCGGTCCTGTGGTGGCGCACCCTGCACCAGGGCGAAAGCATCGGTCTCACCGGCTCGACCATCGACAACTCGATCCTGTGGCCGCTCCCGCTGACCATGTTCGGCTTCACTTGCCTGTTCGGTGCCGCGGTGCTGATGCGCATGCGCGCCGAGCTTGCCGAAGCGAAGGTCGAGGCGCGGATGCGGAGGCTCGGCCAGTGAACCAATGGGCATTCGTGTTCGCCGCTTATGCGGTCGCCGGCGCGCTGACGGTCGCGTTGCTGCTGTGGGCGTTCGCGTCGATGCGGCGTGCCGAGGCCGCCGCCGACGCACTCACGCGCCGATGAAACCGAAGAGCCAGCGCCTGGTGCTGGTCACTGCCGCCGCCATTGCGGTGCTGGTCGCCGTGCTGCTCGCGATGTGGGGCCTGCGGAGCCAGGCGTCTTTCTTCTACACGCCGGCGGATGTGGTTGCGGGAAAGGCGGCGGACAGAGCCCCGGCGCGTCTCGGTGGAATGGTGAAGCGCGGCTCGATCTCGCGTGGTCCAGACGGCGTGACGATCCGATTTGTCCTCACCGACGGCAAAGCCGAAACGCCGGTCCTGTACCGGGGAATCGTCCCCGAGTTGTTCCGCGAGGGAAGCGGCGCGGTCGCTGAAGGCAAGATGCAGGACGGCACCTTCGTCGCCGAGACCATCCTCGCCAAGCACGACGAGCGCTACATGCCGCCCCAACTCGGCAATCTCGCCGCCGAGCACCGGGCGGGGAAGACGTTGGTTAAGTGATCGCTGAAGCAGGCCTTGCCGCGCTTTGGCTCGCCGCCGCACTCGCCGCTTACCAGGTCCTGCTGACTTTTCTCGCGCTTCGCAGTGACATCGAGGTTGCAAGGGCGATGCGCGCGGTCGCCGTGGTGCAGGGGCTGCTCACTCTGTTCGCCTTCGCGATGCTGCTGCTCGTGTTCGCGACGAGTGACATGTCGGTGGCTCTGGTGTTCGCCAACAGCAGCAGCGTCAAGCCATTCATCTACAAGGTGGCGGGCGCATGGGGAAACCACGAGGGCTCGATGCTCATGTGGGTGACGATCCTGGCTGTCGCGGGCGCGTTCCTCGCGCTCTTCTCAAGGCGCACCGGCGAGCGAACCCTGGTTGCCGCATTGGGTAGCCAGGCAGTGCTCGCGATCGGCTTCTACGCCTTCCTGCTGATCGCCTCCAATCCGTTTGCCCGGCTGTTCCCGGCACCGTCGGACGGGCAGGGGCTCAATCCCTTGCTTCAGGACCCGGGGCTCGCGTTCCACCCCCCGACCCTTTACCTCGGCTACGTCGGACTGTCGGTTGCATTCAGTCTTGCCGTCGGCGCGCTCTTGACTCGCGAGGTGGATAGCCGACTGGCCCGGGCCATGCGGCCATGGGTGCTCGGCGCGTGGATCCTGCTTAGCCTGGGGATCACCGCCGGAAGCTACTGGGCCTATTACGAGCTCGGCTGGGGCGGCTACTGGTTCTGGGACCCGGTTGAGAATGCGTCCCTGATGCCGTGGCTGGCGGCCACCGCATTGCTCCACTCGATCAACGTGCTCGCGGCCCGTGGAGCGCTGAAGGCGTGGACGATGATGCTCGCGGTCATCGCATTCTCGATGTCGATGGTCGGCACCTTTCTCGTCCGTTCAGGCATCCTGACCTCGGTTCATGCCTTTGCGATCGATCCTGAGCGCGGCACCTTTCTCCTGTTCCTGCTCGCCATCTACGTCGGTGCAGCGTTCATCCTGTTCGCCGTCCGCGGTGCGACGCTGAAGGAAGGGGCGCCGTTCGAGCTGGTGAGCCGGGAGAGCGGACTGGTGGTCAATAATCTGATCCTCACCGTCATCCTCGGCATCGTTTTCCTCGGGACGCTTTATCCATTGTTCGTCGAGGCGCTGAGCGGCGAGAAGCTCTCGGTCGGCGCGCCATACTTTAACGCCGTCGCGGGACCCCTCGCACTCGTTCTTGCGATACTCGTCGGCGTCGGCCCTCTGCTGAGCTGGCGGCGTGAGCGGCGACCGATCTTGAAAAAACTCACCATCCCGGCGCTCCTCGGAGCGATCGTACTAGCGGTGACGATCATTCTTGCTCCCGAGATCAGGATCCTGCCGCGGCTAGGCTTCGTGGTCGCCGCGTACCTTGCCGCCGCGAGCATGCTGCCGCTCGTCGGCCGCAATCCCGTACGCGCGCCGCTCGCAACCTGGGGCATGGTGATCGCACATTTCGGAATCGCCGTGGCGCTCGCCGGAATGGCCGCCAACGCGTCCTTCACGGTTGAGCGGCTTGCCGTCGCGAAGACTGGCGAAGTGCTGACGGTGGGTCCGTGGCAGGTGCTGCTCGCTGGCGTGACGCCCACGGCCGGGAAAAACTTCACCGCGCTGGAAGCCGAGCTTCGGGCAACGCGCGGTGACACGATCATCACGCTGAGGCCGCAGACGCGATACTTTTCCGACCCGCCGACGGAAACCAACGAGACGGCCATCCAGACCTACTGGGACGGCCAGCTCTATACGGTCATTGGAAAGCCGGACCCTTCGGGCGGTTGGCAGCTGAGGCTGTGGTGGAAGCCCTTCGTTACGCTGATCTGGGCCGGGGGCGCATTGATCGCGATCGGCGGCGCGCTGGCACTGCTCGGGCGGTTATGGCGGTTGCGCCGTCGCCGCCGGACTTACGCCGAGTGGGGGCGGGAGCGCTACGCATGAGCCGCGGCCTCCGCCTGATCCCGATCATCCTGCTCGTCTGGATTGTGGTTGGACTTGCGTGGCGGCTGATCAGGCCGCCTGACACCGCCATTCCTTCGCAGATGGTCAACCTCGCCGTGCCGCGGTTCAGTCTGCAGCCCATCGCGTCCGGCAAGCCGGGACTCACCACAAGCGACCTCGCGACCGGCCAACCGAAACTGCTGAACGTCTTCGCGAGCTGGTGTGTGCCGTGCATCGGCGAAGCGCCGGTCCTCAACGAGCTGCAGCAGCGTGGCGTGAAGATCGATGCGATAGCCATTCGAGATACGCCCGAAGCGGTAACGGGATTCCTCGCGCGCAACGGCGATCCCTATGAACGGGTCGGCTCCGATCCGCAGAGCAATGTCCAGATCGCCTTGGGCTCGTCGGGCGTTCCCGAGACCTTCGTCGTCGACGGGCGCGGAGTGATCCGGCGCCAGTACATCGGTCCGCTCAGCGCCTCGAACGTACCCGGGGTGATCCGCGAGCTGGAGCAGCTGCGATGAACCGGTTTGCTCTGCTCATTGCGATGCTTTTGGCACAGCCGCTGCTGGCCGACAGCAATCTCCCGCCGGCCTATTGGTCGGACCGGCAACTTCCCGATCCAAAGCAGGAGGCGCGGGCGGAGGCGCTAATGGCGGAGATCCGTTGCCTTGTTTGCCAGGGCCAGTCGATCGCCGATTCCGACGCCGAACTTGCGGGCGACATGCGCGACCTCGTCCGGCGTAGGATCGCGGCAGGGGACAAGCCGGCGGCCATTCGGGCATGGCTGATCCAGCGATACGGCAGCTGGATCAGTTACAAGCCGACCGCCGAGGCCGCGGCATGGCCGCTGTGGCTTGCGCCCCTGGCATTGCTGCTGGTCGGAGCATGGCTGATCCGCCGGCGCATCCGGGTCAGGACTCCCCGCTGATGGGTTGGGTCACTCTGTTGGTGCTGGTCGCGGTCAGCCTCGCGGTTCTGTGGACCTTGCGAGTGCGCGGCGGCTTGCTGACCGCGAGCGCTGCGGCGCTGTTGCTTGGCGCATCGGGCTACGCGTTCCAGGGCAGCCCCGACCTTCCCGGATCGCCGGCGGCCGGCAACCAGGCCGGCGACCTCTTCCCGCTGACCGATGCGCGCCACGCATTTTTCGGCTATTTCAGTCCGGAGGAAAGTTGGCTTCGAATGTCCGAAGCACTCGCCCGCGACGGCAACAGCGCGGACGCGATCGGGATCCTTCAGAACGCAGTGAAGCGCTATCCGGGCAGTGCGGAGCTGTGGATCGGTCTCGCTAACGCGCTGGTCGACCAAGGCCGCGGTCTTACTCCGCCCGCGGAACTCGCGTATCAGCGTGCAGCGCAAGTCGCGCCGGGCCACCCGGCCGCGCCGTTCTTCTATGGCCTGGCCCTCGCGCGCTCCGGAGACCGGCAAGGAGCAATCGAGATCTGGCAGCGAATCCTGATGACAGCGCCGAAGGACGCGAGCTGGCGACCGCTTGTCGAGCACGCCGTGGCGGCGCTCAGTTCGCCGACGCCCGACCGCCGCTAAGCGGGGTCGTATTCGAGTCCGAGCGCTTCGGCGACCGCCTGGTGGCGGATCTTGCCGCCCGAGACATTCAGCCCGTTCGCGAGGTTCGGATCCTGCCGCATAGCTTCCTCCGCGCCGAGCTTCGCGATCTTCAACGCGAACGGCAGCGTGGCGTTGTTCAGTGCAAACGCGCTGGTCCGGGCAACCGCGCCGGGCATGTTGGCGACGCAATAATGGATGATCCCGTCGACCTCGTAGACAGGGTCGGCGTGGGTCGTCGCGTGCGATGTTTCGAAGCAGCCGCCCTGGTCGATCGCGATATCGACGAGCACCGATCCGCGCTTCATCGTCTTCAGCATCTGGCGGGTGACGAGCTTGGGCGCCGCGGCGCCGGGGACCAGCACCGCCCCGATCACCAGTTCGGCCTCCTTCACCGCATTGGCGATCGCGGCACGTGAGGCGTAGGCGGTCTTGATCTGGCTCGAAAAGAACATGTCGAGCTCGGCCAGCCGGTCGTTATTGATGTCGTAGATGGTGACGTCGGCGCGCATGCCCGTAGCCATTTGGGCGGCGTTGACCCCGGCCACGCCACCGCCGAGGATCGCGACCTTGGCGGGCGCAACGCCCGGAACGCCGCCGAGCAGGACGCCGCGACCGCCTTGCTCCTTCTCGAGATAATGGGCGCCGACCTGGACCGACATTCGGCCCGCGACCTCGCTCATCGGCTTGAGCAGCGGAAGTGACCCGTTGCGGGCGGTGACCGTCTCGTAGGCGATGCAGGTCGCGCCAGACTTCATCAGGCCTTCCGCCTGCGGCTTGTCGGCCGCGAGGTGGAGGTAGGTAAACAGAATCTGGTTTGGCTTTAGGAGGGCGATCTCCTGCGGCTGCGGTTCCTTGACCTTGACGATCATCTCGGCGGCATCGAACACCGAGCGCGCGTCCGGAAGGATCTTCGCGCCGGCCTTCTCATAGGCAGCATCGGGGCAGTCGATCCCGGTGCCGGCCCCGGTCTCGACGAAGAGTTCGTGATCGTGCGCCACCAGCTCGGCGACCGAAGCAGGCGTCAGGCCGACCCGATATTCGTGGACCTTGATCTCCTTTGGTACCCCGATGCGCATTGGTACGTTTGCTCCGCTCGTAGTGGTTGCGCGGGCCTATAGACGGGCTTTTCGCCCCTGTCCCGTCCGATTGCGGGGCCAGAACGGCAGTGCTAGTGGGGCGCCGCTGCGATCGAGGTCCTCGGGTGCGGCGCAGGGAATGCAAGTTCGCGGTCTGTCGAGTCAGAATCTCACCAAATGAACATCACCGCGACCGGGGGCGCAGTCACTGAAGCCCCGCAAGATGGCGGCCAGGGCCATGCCCAGGGCCCGCTCTACAAGCTCGTCATCGGCGCGATCGGCATCGTCTATGGCGACATCGGCACCTCGCCGATCTACGCCTTTCGCGAGACGTTCGCCGGACACCATGTGCTTCGGGTCGACCAGGTTCACATCTTCGGCGTTCTGAGCCTGATCTTCTGGTCGATGATGATCATCGTGACCCTGAAATACGTCACGATCATCATGCGGGCGGACAACAAGGGCGAGGGCGGCAGCCTTGCGCTACTGGCGCTGATCAACCGGACGCTCGGCGGCAAGAAGAAATGGACCAGCGGTGTCGTGATGCTCGGCGTGTTCGCGACTGCCCTGTTCTATGGCGATTCGATGATCACCCCCGCCGTCACGGTGCTCTCGGCAGTCGAGGGATTGGAGACGGTGAACCCCGGTTTTGCGGAGTTCGTCATTCCGATTGCCCTTGCGATCCTGATTGGCCTCTTCGCCATCCAGGCGCGTGGCACGGCCCGCGTCGGGCTGATGTTCGGACCGGTGATGATCCTCTACTTCATCGCGCTTGCGGTGCTTGGCATCATGCACATCGTCGACAAGCCTTATGTGCTGCTGGCGATGTTGAACCCGCTGAACGCGGTGTATTTCTTCACTTCCGACTTCACGCGGGCGTTTGTCGCGCTCGGATCCGTCGTTCTCGCGGTGACGGGCGCGGAAGCGCTGTATGCTGACATGGGCCACTTCGGCCGCAAGCCGATCCGGGTCTCGTGGGTGTACTTCGTGCTCCCGGCGCTGCTTCTCAATTATCTTGGCCAGGGCGCGATGATCCTCTCGGCGGACGCGGCGACCGCGGCCGCGAAGATCAAGGATCCGTTTTTCTATCTTGCTCCGGATTCGCTGCGCCTGCCGCTGGTGCTGATCGCGACGGCGGCATCGATCATCGCCAGCCAGGCGGTGATTTCGGGAGCCTTCTCGGTCACCCAGCAAGCGATCCAGCTCGGCTTCGTCCCGCGGCTTCGGATCACCCACACCAGCGAGAGCGCGGCGGGGCAGATCTACATCCCGATCGTCAACTGGGCGCTGATGATCATGGTCCTGCTGCTGGTCCTGACGTTCCGCAGCTCGTCGAACCTGACCGGCGCCTATGGTATCGCCGTGGTCGGCGCGATGCTGATCGACAGCGTGCTCATCTCGGTCGTCCTTCGGCAGATGTGGAACTGGAATCGCTTCGCGGTCGCAGGGCTGCTCGCGCTCTTCTTCCTCGTCGACTTCTCCTATTTGTCCGCGAACCTGCTCAAGATCCCCGCGGGCGGCTGGTTCCCCCTGCTGGTCGGAGGCATTGCGTTCACGCTGCTGACGACCTGGGCGAAGGGACGGCAGCTGATGATCAGCCGGATGAACGAGGCGAGCCTGCCGATGGAAATTTTCATCAAGTCGGCGGCACCGAGCGCCGCCCGGGTTCCCGGGACAGCGGTGTTCATGACCAGCTCGGCCAGCGGCGTGCCGCATGCGCTGCTTCATAACCTCAAGCACAACAAGGTGCTCCACGAGCGCGTCATCCTGCTCACCGTCCGGATCGAGGATGTTCCTTACGTGGCTGACGCCAAACGGCTCGAAGAGAAAGACTATGGAGCGGGCTTCTACCGAGTCCTGCTGCGCTACGGGTTCATGGAGGAGATCAACGTTCCGGCGTCGCTCGCACAGCTCAAGAATGTCGGCCCGACGTGCAAGATGATGGACACGAGCTTCTTCCTCGCGCGACAGACGCTGCTGCCATCGGCACGGCCCGGAATGGCGATCTGGCGCGAGAAGCTGTTCGCCTGGATGCTGCGCAACGCGGAAAGCGCGATGGAATTCTTCAAGTTGCCTACCAACCGGGTGGTCGAGCTTGGGAGCCAGGTGGAGATTTGAACCCCACGCCCGGTCCGCGCATTGCGAGCCCATGGCTGACACCGTTTCGTGGATCGCGACTGTCGCGACAATCATCGCCGCCTCGCTCACCGCCGCCAATCTCGGGTCGCGGATAACCGGCTGCGGCTTTGTCGTCTTCACCTTTGGCGCTTTGTGCTGGATCGCCGTCGGCGCGAGCACGCGCCAGCCTGCGTTGCTGTGGACCAACGTGGTGCTGACGATCCTCGACCTGTTCGGCATCTGGCGCTGGCTCGGACGCCAGGCAAAGGTCGAGGAGGGGGCTCGGGCAGCATCGGAAGCGAGCGAGCAGACTCCCGGCGAGGCGTTGTTCCCCGTATCGCTCCTTCTTCAGATTCCGGTCGTCGGCGGATCGAAGGAAATCGGCCGCTGCGTCGATGCGATGGCCGGTTGTTCCAGCGGCCGGCTGAGCTACGTCGTCGTGTCGGAAGGGGGCGTCGCCGGGGTCGGCGAGACTCTCCGCCGGCTGCCGTGGACGATGGCGACGATCGAGGGCGACAAGCTCGTCGCAACCGTCACTGCGAGCAGCTTCGAGCAGCTCGAGCAATTGCCGCGGGATCAATGGCCGGGGCGCTGATCGTCACTGCCGAGCTTGGCGCCGAGGATTTCGCCTGGCTCGACCGGCTCCGCACCGCGCATTATCCGGCGGATCGAAACCGGGTGCCCGTGCACCTCACCATGTTCCGCGCGCTGCCGCCTTCGGCCGAAGCCGAAGCGCGATCGGCGCTTTCACGGATCGCGGCAGAGCGTCGGCCGCACGCGTCCATCGAAGGGCTGTTGAACCTCGGGCACGGCGTGGCATTCCGGATTGTCTCGCCCGAACTGGACCGGATCCGCGGTGATCTTGCTGGGCTGTTCCATGGAATGCTGAGCGCGCAGGATGCCGGGGGCTGGCGGCCTCACGTGACAATTCAGAACAAGGTGACCGCAAAGGAGGCACGCGCGCTGCTGGAAAGGATCGAAGAAGGATTCCGGCCGATGCCGCTGGTCATCACCGGTCTCGGCCTGCACCGGTATCTCGATGGTCCGTGGCAACGTCTCGCGCTCTATCCCTTCCGCGGACGTTAGGTGACTTCGCCGATTCCGTTGCAGCTGAGGTCGAATGCGGCCAGTCCTGCGTCGAGAACCGACGCCAGCATCGGCTGGTCCATCAGCTCGTCGATGGCGGCGTCGGTTCCCCCGCTCACGAGATCCTGCGCCTCGGACATCGCTTCGTCCCAGTCGGCCGCTTCATAGGTGCCCTGACCGACCCAGCAGAAT
Source organism: Sphingomonas sp. (assembly GCA_025981625.1). Next base: position 65,539 of record JAICXF010000001.1, read on the forward strand.
GCCACGACCTCGGCCAGCTGGTCTTCGCCCAGATCTTCAAAGACGGCGCGGAGCTCTTCCTCGACGCTGTCGTTGATGTCGTCTTCGAGTACCGAGAGCGTGCCCTCCTGCTCGTCATCGACATTGTCCGGATCCTCGCCGCGATCGTAATCGCTGGCGGTCTGCGATTCGTATTCGCGCGCCCTGAGGATGATTCGGCAGAGCGTTTCGAGCGGTGTGAGCGGGTCCATCAAAGCCTCTTCTGATGAGCCGTCAACGAGAGCAGCCGTAACCGGTTCCTCGCGTTGACCGGCTATGCCGTCGCACCTATATGCGCCGCCTCCGGCGCCCACACCTCGGGCGAATTCGGGCCCTTGGGGCGGAGTAGCTCAGCTGGTTAGAGCAGCGGAATCATAATCCGCGTGTCGGGGGTTCGAGTCCCTCCTCCGCTACCGGGGTAAACAAAAAATTAGTGATAGCAGACACTTAGAGCGGATAGCGCGACCAAAGGCCCGCTACCTTCTCCCGTCCCTTATTGGACGCCGTGCTGATCAAGCCAAGCGATCGTCGCAGGCCACACGTACTTGATCGCCTGCTTCCGAACAGAACCTTCATCGTTTCTTGCGCGTGGATCGGCACCAGCGCGCAATAGAATGACCGCCACGCGATCGTCGTCGGTAGCTAGAACCGGCGTCGTTCCATCCTTCGTCCGGGCATTAGCATTGGCGCCGCGATTAAGAAGAAGTTGAGCGAGTTCGGGCGAGTCGCAGCCCATCAGCGCCGTCCATCCGAGGTTATCGCGCGCCTCCAGCGGAACACCAAGTGCGATCAGTGTATGCGCCATTTCCATCATCTTTTCTGGGTGATCCTCGCAGGACGCGCCGCTACCCCGAAGCCGAGTGAGAGCCGTTCCATTATCGCTCACGATGTGGGGGTCAGCGCCGTTCGCGACCAATGTGCGCGCGATTTTTGCGCTACAGCCGACATCACTGAAGGCGCTCGTTATGGATGAGCGCGGCGTCGCGGCCAGCACTTTGCGCTCGCTCAGTTCGGCGAACAGAGCTTCATTCCCTTTATTTGCCGCCACTTGGACCAACGTCGTTCCGACAGTTGCCTCGCCTACCTTTGCATCGAGCGGGACACCCCTTTCAACGAGGCCGATGAGGAATGCCTCAGTGTGCGGAGATGAACGATAGTCGTTGAGCTTCTGGACAGCGGCTATTGCAAGCTTCGCGCCTGCCCCCGATCGATAATTGAAATGCGCGGCATCCAGCTCGGCAAGAGTTTGCTCGTCGCCATTTACCCAGCGTGCTGTGCCGGCAGCCTCGTCAACGGCATCTTCCAGATCGCGCACTTCCTGAGGCATGCCCGCCATTGTACCGATGTAGTCGGTAACGGACTTGCTCGCGCTTCCGACTCTCACCGTCAGCTTTTGGGTTGAGGCGTCGGTCGCGCCGTAAGAATATTCGTTTTGGAGTCCGAAGAAATGCGCTGCCTGGAAGCGGTCCAACAACTTTGCGACGATCAGGGGATCGATGCGCGCAGTATGGGGCCCAGGCAGCAGTACATTGTGTCCATTGTACTCAAGATGCACCTCAGCTGCCGATCCCCTGAAATGGTCGTTGCCGGTATCAAATTGGACCAGACCATCGCCCCGCACGGTTAGCCGGTAGTCGGGACAAGTGCCGTAACATGCGCTCCGCTCAAGCGTGATTGAGGTTTCAGCCGGTTCGCCCTTCGGAAATGGAATGGAAGCATCGGCTGGAATCGGAGATTTGCGGTAATCTACGTTGACCCTGCCGACGGCGTTCACGGGCTTGCCGTCAAATATCTGAGGGCGAAATTTCCATTTTCGCACGGCCGCTAACGCGGGCGCAGGATCGAGCTTTTGATAATTGTCCGTTGCCTCCGCCTTGATCACGTTGCCGGCTGTGTCGATCGTCACGAGCACTGTGAAGTCGCCGAAGCTTGCTTCTTTGCCGAATACGGTCGTCCCTCCGCTGACGCGCTGATCGTCCAACGTGTATATGCCGACCGTCGGCGCCGAATTAGCTGCGCAAGACCTGTCGACGAGCACGACGGAAACCAACAGCCACGATTTCAGAAGCACGCCAGCTTTCATACTCATCCCCCGCTTGAACGTGACGGCTTCCGAGGGACTGAGCAAGGGAGGATCGTCGCAGCACTGCACCGCTAACGTTGGCCCGGAGGCGTGGGCTGGCGCGATCTTCGTGATCGCCGTGACTTATTTTTGGGCGCTGCCAGACCCTCGTGATCTACGGTCGCGTGGCGCTGCGCGAACGCTCTTGCGAGACCAAGTTGATTTTCACAGCTTAGGCGCATGCCGGGCTGCAAAGGGTAGCGGGTCTCGCCTGTCTTTCGGTTGAAAGCCAGAAAACAGGCAATCTCCTTAATCGGTGGTTACAACCGCATCGGTCCTCCGCTACCATCTTCGCCAGCCTGGATTATCCACAGGAATCCGCGTCAACGGCTGTTAGTGCTCTGTCCCAATGGGGGATAACCGCCAAAACACGCTGGCCAAAGCCGCGTACGAAACTAATTCAGGTTTGCGAAGTTAACGTGTGGATAACGCTGGCTGGACGGGACTTGGGCAACGCATTGATCTTATTGGCCGCTGCAGCTGCTGGGATTTACCAGCCACAACCGGTCATGACCGTCAGCAGCGGCAAGTCGCTGAGCGCCTTCGGTTCCTGTTTTGCCGACGCGCAGGAGCGTTCGGGACAGCCTTGGGCGTTCGTTGCCGCCGATCATGGCGGCTCCTTCACCAATGAGGGCGCGGCGAAGCACGCTGCCGCCTACCGGCTCCAGATCAGCAATTCGGGTGGCGCGAACCAGCTGCGGCTCTACGTTGATCCGAACAGCAACACGAGCGCGCTCGTCACGATGGTCGCACAATGTCGATAAGCGTGGCCGCACCTGCACCCGCGATGAACATCGCGACTCGTCGCAACATGATCGTCGCAGCACTCGTGGCGATCGCCGTTGTGATCGCCCTTGGCCTCGGCATTGCCGCCCGGCCCGATCTTGCCAACATGGTCGGCGACACGGTGTCACAGGGTGTGAAGAGCGGCGTCCAGGGGATCAAGACAGTAGCCGCCATGATGGCCGAACGCTCGCCGGGCGAGCGGGCCAAAGGCGCGCTTGCGAGCCTTAAGCACAAGCGGGCTCCAGCGCTCCACGAGCGGGCGCTTCCGAAGGTGCGCCGACCATCTCCTCCGATTAACCCGCTGACCGCCTTATTGATTCCGCCGCCGAGCCCGCCGGTCGCTCCTGTCGCGCCAGTCCCGCTGTACGATTTGGTCGCTGGACCGCCGGTTATCGTTCCCCCCGTGACGGGCACGACCGGAGGAGGTGGCGGTGGCACGATCGGAGGTCCTCCGTCCTTCACTGAAATCCCGCCGCCGGGCGGCGGTGGGGGCGGCGTGTTCGTTCCGCCCACCACCACCACCCAACAGGTGCCGCCGCCGACTTCAGCAGTGCCCGAGCCGGGGACCTGGGCCATGATGCTTCTCGGTTTCGGCTTCATGGGCCTGACGCTTCGTCGAGACCGTCGCCGCCTTGCTTTGGCGACGTCGGACTGAATGATGAAAGCGGGGGCGGCGGCGATCACCTGCGCCGTGCTGGCTGGGGCAGCGGCTCTCTGGGCGTGGAGTCCGCTGACTTCGCGAACCGTGGCCAAGCCCGCTCGCGTGCCGCAGGTTCAATCCGTCGGCACCAAGACCACGGAAATCTCCGATGCCGGCATTCCGAAACAGGGACGCCTGTTCCTCACGAAAGACCAGCTCGCCCAGGCGATTGCGAGCGGAACCTTGGACCGTCCCGTCAAGTCGCTCCTCGCGGTCCAGCGGCCGCTCTATTTTGGCGACTATCAATGGAACGACCGCGGAGTCCCCGCGGGGCCGACCTGGATTCGCGTGGACCTCGGCTCCCAGCTCGTCTCGGTTTTTCGGGCGGGACATGAGATCGGGACGGCGGTGATCGTCTATGGCGGCGACAACAAGGAAACGCCGGTCGGCAGACTTCACGTGCTTGCCAAGAACAGGGATCACCGATCCTCGCTCTACGATGCCGAAATGCCTTACACGCTCCGGTTGACCAACGACGGCGTATCGATCCACGCCAGCGCTGTGCGGTGGGGCGCCGCGACCCACGGGTGCATCGGTGTGCCGACCGGTTTCGCGGAGCGCCTGTTCGACGCGGCGAGGGTCGGGGACGAGGTCGTCATTGTTCCCGGGGGCGCTCACCACACAGCCTAACTGCGGCGTTAACCATATGTCGTAACGGCCGTCGAACCACGGCGGAGCTACGCACGCGTTTCGAAAGAGACGGTCCGTGCTGGCAAAGAGATTCCTTCCTGTTGTCCTGTCGCTGTGCAGTCCGCTGTTGATTGGCGGGACGGCAGTACGCGCCGATTTCGACCAGCGCTTGCTCGTGGCACACAATCAAGAGCGTGCGGACATGGGGATTGCGCCGCTTGCCTGGAACGACAGCCTCGCCGCCGACGCGCGGGTGTGGGCGAAAGAGCTCGCGGTGACCGGCCGCTTCGAACATTCGCCGGACGAGCCCGGCAAGCCAATCGAAGGTGAGAATCTGTGGGCGGGCACCCCGCGCGCATTCTCACCCGAAGCCATGGTCCATCTGTGGGCGGCGGAAAAGAGCGATTACCGCCCAGGCACTTTCCCGAACAACAGCCGCTCGGGCGATGTCGAACGGGTCGGCCATTACACCCAGATGATCTGGCGCGCCTCGCGACAGGTGGGTTGCGCCACCGCTGTAGGCGCGAACGAGGAATTCCTCGTCTGCCGCTAC
>JAICXF010000084.1 GCA_025981625.1 Sphingomonas sp.
AAGCTGAATCCTGAAAACATCTCCCTCGACCAGCTGCGCCAGCTCTGGACGGGAGCCGAGGCTCGCCTCGACGATGCAGCGATGCAGCGCGTTGCGAGTTCCGCGGCCGCGGTCGAGCGTATCGTCGCAGGTGGTGAGACCGTCTACGGAGTCAACACCGGCTTTGGCATCCTTGCCAACACGCGCATTCCGGATGATCGGCTGGCGGAGCTCCAGACCAACCTCATCCTGTCGCACAGCGCGGGCCTCGGCGACCCGCTGCCGCGCCACGTCGCCAGGCTGATGATCGTCCTGAAGCTGCTCGGCCTCGGTCGCGGCCATTCCGGCGTCCGGCCACTGGTGATCGAAGCGTTGCAGCGCCTGCTCGATGCGGACGCCATGCCGCTGATCCCCTCACAGGGAAGTGTCGGCGCGAGCGGAGACCTTGCGCCTCTGGCTCACCTCATCTCCGCGCTGATGGGCTACGGACGGATTTGCTGCGCCGGAGAAACAGTCGGCGCGGCCGCCGCGCTGGACCGCCTCGGTCTCAGTCCGTTGCAGCTCGGGCCGAAGGAAGGCCTCGCGCTCATCAACGGCACGCAGGCCAGTGCCGCGCTGGCGCTCGATGCCTTGTTCCAGGGCGAACGCGTGTTCGCTGCCGCAATCGCCGCCGGCGCGCTGTCGGTCGATGCGCTCAAGGGCTCGGCCAAGCCGTTCGACCCCCGGGTCTCCGAGTTGCGCGGCCAGCCTGGCCAGATCCGCGTGGCGGCGGCAATTCACGCTCTGCTGCAAGGCAGCGAAATCCTGACGAGCCATGTGAAATGCAGCCGGGTGCAGGACCCCTACAGCTTCCGTTGCCAGCCGCAGGTGATGGGCGCTTCGTTCGACCTGCTGCAGAATGCCGCGCGTACCCTGACCATCGAAGCAGGCGCGGTAACCGACAATCCCATTGTTTTCGCCGATGAGGACACCGCCATCTCCGGCGGCAACTTCCATGCGCAGCCGGTCGCCTTTGCCGCCGATACCATCGCCATGGCGCTCTGCGAGGTTGGCTCGATTTCCGAGCGGCGGGTCAGCGTGCTCGTTGACCCGAAGATGAGCGGGCTTCCCGCGTTTCTCACCCCGGATTCGGGCGTGAATTCCGGCCTGATGATTCCGCAGGTCACTGCAGCGGCGCTGGTCAGTGAGAACAAGAGCCTCGCCTTCCCCGCCAGCGTGGATTCGATTCCGACGTCCGCCGGACAGGAAGATCATGTGTCGATGGCGCCGATCGCTGCGCGCAAGGCGACGCAGATCGCGCGCAATGCAGCCGGCGTGATCGCTGTCGAGCTGATGGCCAGTGCGGAGGGCATCGATTACCACGCGCCGCTTCAAACTTCGCCTAAACTGCAGGTCGTCCACGCAGCGGTGCGCGCGCGCTCGCCGCACTTTACGGCGGATCGCTACTGGGCCGACGAGATGAGCGCGCTTCAGGGCGCAGTGCTTGCCGGTGAAATTGGCGCCGAAGGAGTGGCGCTCAGCTGACTCGGGTCCAGCGCTGCTCCGAACAGACCAGCCCGAACAGAGCGCAGCCTTTGACCATCATCACGTCGGGGCCGAGCTGGCGGACCGTTGCCGAGCCGTGCATCTGGCGCTTGGGTTCGAACGCGTCGCCCTTGTAGACTCCGTCGCCCGCGGGCCGCAGGTCGCTCAGCACCCGGATGCCGGGTACCGTTCCCTTTTCGTGGTTCCTGGCATTGGACCAGCTCACCACGCCGCAATAGGCGCTGCCGCAGCGCGCCACGTTGACGATCACCGTGTGATGGGGGTTCGCCCAATGCCCTTCAATCGTCGCCGACAACGACGCGTTCACGGGCACGGCGAGACTCATCGCGACTAGGCCGGCTGTGGCAAGAATGCGGTTCATGGCAATTTTTATAATCCTGATTTGCGGCAAGAATCGGCCCTTGCGCTTGCGGGCAGATGAACCGGATCGGCCGATCGCTTCATGACAACGGCCCGTCGGCACGGGTCCATATCTGTGTCCGGCAGATCAGGCCCATCAGGCCGCAGCCGGTCAGCTTCATCCGGCCGTCGCCGATGAGTTGAAGCTTCGCCGAGACGTGGATGTTGTCATCGGGAACATATAGCGATCCCGCCCAGTGCCCCCGGGCGTATTTGAGGTTGGTGAGCACGGTCGTGCCGACGACGTTCGAGGTGTTCTTGGCGACTTCGTGCTGACCGCGGGCGGAAGCCCAGACCACTTTTCCGCACAGCGTCTCGCCGCATGGGGCGATCTGGATGATCGCGCTTCCGATCGGGTTCTTCCAATAGCCTTCGACCGGCGTGGTGGCGCGTGGTTGCGCAACCGCCGACGCGGCAATGAACAGGGTGGTGAGTGCGACGGCCTTCATGTTCCTCCGCTAAGCTCTTGCGGAACATGGGTTAACGGCAAATGGCTGATTAATGAAAGTCGCGGCTTTTCGGGATTACCTCGACGTCGCGCGGGTGACGGTTCGGTGGTGGCCGTCCCCAACTTCCCTGCTGATCGGGTTTCTCGAGCTTCGAGGGAAGTTGCCAGTCTTCGCTGAGGTGACGGAGCATGTGGCTGTGGTCCTCGAGCCGGCGGGCAACGACGTGGATGACACCGTCGTCTTCATCCCGTTGCACGATCCCGTGCACCGCCATCAGCCGCGCGCCCATGACGATCTTGCGCTGCTTGCCGAACACGTCGGGCCAGATGACGAGGTTGGCGATTCCAGTCTCGTCCTCAATGGTGATGAACACGACCCCCTTGGCGCTTCCCGGCCGCTGGCGGATCAGCACCAGGCCGGCGATCGACAAACGCTTGCCGTCACGGATGGTCTTGAGCCGGTCGGCGGTGATGAATTTTTGGCTGGCGTAATGCTCGCGAAGGAAGCCCATCGGGTGCGCCTTCAGGCTTAGCCGGATGGTCTGATAATCGTTCACGACATGCTCGGAGAGCGGCATGATCGGGAGCTGTGCCGGCTCGGCTTCCATGCCTTCGTCGCGGGCTTCTGCATAAGCGAACAGCGGCAGGTCGGGCGCCTGCTTGAGCGCCCGCGAATCCCACAGCGCCGCGCGGCGATCGAGGCCGATCGATCGGAACGCGTCGGCAGCCGCCAGGCGCTGAATCGCGTGGACCGGCACGCCGCCACGGCTGCGCAATTCCTCGACAGTGCGGTGCGGTCGCCGGGCGACGAGCCGGTCCGCTGCGTCCCGCTGCAGCCCGTCGATCTGGCGCAGGCCGAGACGCAGGGCCACGCGTGAGCCCTCCCCCTCGATGGGGGAGGGTTGGGAGGGGGTGGCTCCCGAGCCCCGCTCTACGTCCGCGATCACCCCACCCCTGCCCCTCCCCATCAAGGGGAGGGGTTCCATGGTGCAATCCCAATCGCTGCAATTCACGTCGATTTCGCGCACCTCGACGCCATGCTCTCGGGCATCACGCACGATTTGGGCGGGAGCATAGAAGCCCATCGGTTGGCTGTTCAGCAGCGCCGCCGCGAAAGCCGCCGGGTAGCGCCATTTGAGCCAGCTCGACACGTAGACGAGATGCGCGAAGCTCGCCGCGTGGCTCTCGGGAAAACCATATTCTCCGAAGCCCTTGATCTGGTCGAAGCAGCGCTGCGCGAAAGCCACGTCGTAACCGCGCTCGACCATCCGCCCGACCATCTTGTCCTGCAGGACTTCGATATTCCCCTTGGAGCGGAAGGTCGCCATCGCCTTGCGCAAGTGATTAGCTTCCTCGGAGCTGAACTTCGCTGCATCGAGCGCGATCTTCATCGCCTGCTCCTGGAAGATCGGGACTCCGAGCGTTCGTCCCAGGATCCGCTCGAGCTCGTCTGGCGGACCATGCTCGGGATTAGGGCAGGGGAAGGTGACCGGCTCCTTGCCCGAGCGGCGCTTGAGATAGGGATGCACCATGTCGCCCTGGATCGGTCCCGGGCGGACGATCGCGACCTCGATCACCAGGTCATAGAAGCAGCGCGGCTTGAGGCGCGGCAGCATGTTCATCTGCGCCCGGCTCTCGACCTGGAACACGCCGAGCGAGTCTCCGCGACACAGCATGTCATAGACCCCCGGAACTTCTTGCGGGACGGTCGCCAGCTCGAAGCGTTCGCCGTGATGTTGCTCGATGAGGTCGAAGCATTTGCGGATGCATGTCAGCATGCCGAGCGCGAGCACGTCGATCTTGAGGATGCCCAGCGCGTCGAGGTCGTCCTTGTCCCATTCGATGATCGTGCGGTCGTCCATCGCCGCGTTCTCGATCGGCACCAGTTCCGACAAGGGGCCGCGGGTGATGACAAAGCCGCCGACATGCTGCGACAGGTGCCGCGGAAACCCGGTGAGCTGGCCGGCGAGGTCGAGCGCCAGCCGCAGGTTGCGGTCGCCGGGGTCGAGCCCGGCCTCGCGCACCCGCTTGTCGGGGATCGCCTCGTTCGACCAGCCCCAGATGCCGCCGGCGAGCGCGGCGACGACATCGCCGGAGAGGCCCATCGCCTTGCCGACCTCGCGGATCGCGCTGCGCGAGCGGTAGCAGATCACCGTCGCGGCGAGCCCGGCGCGGTCGCGGCCGTATTTCTCGTAGATGTACTGGATCACCTCCTCGCGCCGCTCATGCTCGAAATCGACGTCGATATCGGGCGGCTCGTTGCGCGCGGCGCTGATGAAGCGCTCGAACAGCACATCGATCCGCGCCGGGTCGACCGCGGTGATGCCGAGGCAGTAGCACACCGCCGAATTGGCCGCCGAGCCGCGTCCCTGGCACAGGATCCCGCGCCGCCGGGCAAAGGCGACGATGTCGTGCACGGTCAGGAAATAGCGCGCGAAATCGAGCT
>JAICXF010000006.1 GCA_025981625.1 Sphingomonas sp.
CCCCGTGGCGCTCGATCAGGTCCGGCCGCCTTAGCCGTGTATCTTCGACCGCGCGTTCGTGTCGCCACGCCGCGATCTTCGCATGATCCCCCGACCGCAGCACTTCGGGGATCGTGCGTCCTTCCCATGTCACTGGTCGGGTATAGTGCGGATATTCCAGGAGACCCTGCTCGAAGCTCTCCTCCTCTCCGCTGGAGGCCGCGCCCATTACCCCGGGAAGCAGCCTCACGCAAGCGTCGAGGATCACCATAGCGCCAACCTCGCCGCCCGACAGGACATAGTCGCCGATTGAGATTTGCTCGACCTCTCGCGCATCGAAGATGCGCTCGTCGAATCCCTCGAAGCGGCCGCAAAGCAGGATCACGCCCTCGCCCGAGGCAAGCGCGCGCACCCGGGGCTGCGTCAGCGGAGCGCCGCGTGGGGTCAGTGCCAGCATCGGCCGCCCGTCAGCGAGGCTGTCCAGCGCCGCGGCGAGCACGTCGGGCCTGAGCACCATCCCGGCTCCGCCGCCGGCCGGCGTGTCGTCGACGCTTCGATGCTTGTCGGTCGCGAAGTCGCGGATGTTCTTCGCCTCGAGTGACCAGACACCCTCTTTGAGGGCACGCCCGGCAAGGCTGGTGCCCAAAGGACCCGGAAACATATCCGGATAAAGCGTCAGGACCGAGGTGCGGAAAGGCATTACGGAACCGCCGCTATCACAATCCATTGGGCGGCGCATGGACGAGCAAATCCTCGACTGCCTGATCATTGGCGGCGGCCCCGCCGGGCTGACCGCCGCCATCTACCTCGCGCGCTTTTATCTCGACATTCTGGTGGTCGACGGGGGCAAGAGCCGCGCCTCGTGGATTCCCTGCACCCGAAACCATGCCGGTTATCCGGAGGGGATCGAGGGCACGGAGCTGCTTCGCCGAATGCGCGAGCAGGCATGCAAATATGGTGCAAAGATCGAGACGGAATTTGTCACCAAGCTCGAGCGGGACGGGCAGACCGGTCTGTTCACCGCGACCTGGGGCTCGGGCGAGGCAATCGCGCGAACCGTACTCATCGCAACGGGAGTGACGAACCGCCGTCCCCCCATGGACGAAGACCTCCATGACGATGCGCTGTCCCGCGGGCTCGTCCGCTACTGTCCGATCTGCGACGGATATGAGGTCACCGACAAACGCGTCGGCGTGATCGGCAGCGACAGCCATGGAGTCGCGGAGGCGCTTTTCATGCGCAGCTTCACCGCCGACGTCACGCTGATCGCTCCCGACAAGGCGCTCCAGCTCAAGCCGGAAGACAGCGCGAAATTGGCGGCTGCCGGAATCCGGTGCGTGGACGGACCAGCGCAGGCAGTCGCGATCGCCAGGGATTGCATCACGGTAGATACCGTCGAGGGATGTCACACGTTCGACAGCATTTATCCGGCGCTGGGATCGGACACGCATACCCAGCTTGCGGAAATGCTGGGGGCGGATCTGGCCCCCGATGGCTGCATTCTCTGCGATGATCATCAGCGGTCGAGTATTCGGGGCCTGTACGCCGCCGGCGACGTGGTCCACGGCCTCGACCAGATCAGCCACGCGATGGGCGAAGGCGGCGTTGCAGCAACTTCGATCAGAAACGACCTGGCAGAGGATTTGCCGCTGTTTCGATGAGCGCTACCGCGCCCGGGATCCGAAGCGTGCCTCGGCGATGTAGGCGACCGGCAGCGTGACGATCACGGTCGCGGCGCCCGACAGGATGAAGAAAATCCCAAAGAAGATGTCCCAGCCGGGCTCGGCCGGCGGGGTTCGCGCGGTCCAGTATTGGGCGAAGAACAGACAGATGACCGCGAGCGCCGGGACCAGCGTCGCAACGCACATCCGCACGGCCTTCTCGGCGTGCAGCACGAACGCGGCGATGCACCAGAGGGCGATCGCTGATGGGACCAGGACCGCCAGCCACGCAAGCAGCACAATCATTCACCCCCCTTCCTGCACCCGAGATCTCGCTGTTGGACGGTCAGCGATCAAGCGAGAAATTCCGGGTCGAGGAGGATCTTGTCGTTGTCGAGGTCGGCAATGCCGGGGCGGAATGGACTGAGCGCGCGTTTTCCGGCAGCGGTTTCGACCTCGAGCAAGTCGCCGGCTCCGTAGTTTTCGACGGCGACCACCTTGCCGACGAGCTGGCCATCCCGATCAAAACAGGAAAGGCCGATCAGGTCGGCGTGATAATATTCACCCTGCTCGAGCGGCGGTAGCGCGGAGCGTTCGACCTCGACCAGCGAACCCCGAAGAGCCTCGGCGGCCGAGCGGTCGGCGATTCCCTCCAGCCGGGCGACCGCCATCTTGCCGCCGGCCCGAATGGACAGGAGGCGCCGCACGGTGCCTCCAACGTACAGTGTTTCCTGAGCAGCGAGGCTCTCGGGGCTGTCGCTGAAGAGCTTTAGCCTAACCTCGCCCTTAACCCCCTGCGCGCCGGCGACGGCGGCGAGTGCAATCCTACGCTCGCCGCCCTCGCCCATGGCTCAGGCCTGGGTGTCCTCGGCGGCACCTTCGGCCGGCTCTTCGGTCGACTTGCCGCTCTCGGCAGCAGCTTCCGACGCTTCGGGCGAGCCCTCGACCGGCGGAGCGGCTTCTTCGCTGCCTTCGGCGGGCTCTTCGGCGGACTGACCTTCGTTGGCCGGAGTTTCACCAGCCTCTGGCTCGATTTCAGCTTCGGCCGCTGGAGTCTCTTCCGCCGATACTTCGGGGGCAGCTTCGGCAACCGGAGCTTCCTCGCCCGCGTCGGCCTGTTCGGCTACGGGCTCTTCAGCAGCGATGTCCGCAACCTCGGTCGGCGCCTGCTCGGCAGCGACTTCCTCGGCCTCGGCTGGAGCCTCCGCAGGAGCCGCCGCGGCTTCAGCGGCTTCGGCTTCCTTGGTCGCGCGTGCTTCGGCGCGTTCCTTGGCCTTCTCGCCCGGCTCCGCCTTCTTCGGATTGTTGCGCGCGACCCGCTCGCGGATGCCAGCGGCATCGAGGAAGCGCAGCACGCGGTCCGACGGCTGGGCACCGACGCTCAGCCAATGGCTGATACGATCACCATCGAGCTTCACGCGCTCGGGCGAATCCTTCGCCAGCAGCGGATTGTAGGTGCCGACCTTCTCGATGAAGCGGCCATCGCGAGCCTGACGGCTGTCCGCGACCACGATCCGGTAATAGGGGCGTTTCTTGGAGCCGCCGCGGCTTAGACGAATTGCAACTGCCATCGTAATTTCCTTCTCTAAATCACTCTACTTCTTTGAAAACTTATCGAAGCCCGGGGGAAGGTTGAACTGCGATGCGCCGCCCAAGCCGGGCAATGCGCCTGCGCCGCCCCCTCCGAACCCGGGAAGACCACCGCCTCCGGCGCCGCCAAGGCCGCCAAGGCCGCCGCCGCCACCAAACATGGCGGCTAGCTTGCCGAGACCACCCATCTTCTTGAGCCGCTTCATCGCGGTCGACATTTCCTGGTGCATCTTCAGGAGCTTGTTGATCTCCTGGACCGTCGTCCCGCTCCCTTTGGCGACGCGGATCTTCCGCTTGGCATTGATGATGTCGGGTCTGGCGCGTTCCTTCGCGGTCATCGACGACAGCATCGCTTCCATATGGACCAGCGCCTTGCTGTTCTGCGCCTGATCCATGGCGCCCTTCATGCCCTTCATGCCGGGCATCATCCCCGCCAGCGCGCCAAGGCCGCCCATGCGCTGCATCTGGCGCAGCTGGGCCCACAGATCGTCGAGGTCGAACTTGCCCTTGGCCATCTTGGCCGCGAGCTTCTCCGCTTCCTCGACCTGGATGGTCTCCGCCGCGCGCTCGACCAGGCTGACGACATCGCCCATGCCGAGGATTCGCCCGGCGACGCGATCCGGGTGGAACGCCTCGAGCCTGTCGAGCGCCTCGCCGACGCCGGCGAACTTGATCGGCTTGCCCGTGACCGCCCGCATCGAGAGCGCAGCGCCGCCGCGGGCGTCGCCGTCCATGCGGGTGAGGATCACGCCGCTGAGGTCGACCTCGGCGGCAAAGCCCTTCGCGACATTGACGGCGTCCTGGCCGGTGAGGCTGTCGACGACGAGCAAAGTCTCCGTGGGGTTCGACGCCGCCGCCACGGCCTTCATCTCGCCCATCAGCTGGTCGTCGACGTGAAGCCGCCCGGCGGTATCCAGCAGGACGACATCATAGCCCTGGAGCTTCGCCGAGTTGAGCGCCCGCTTGGCGATGTCGACCGGCTGCTGGCCCGCCACGATCGGCAAGGTGTCGACGTTCGTCTGGCGGCCGAGAACCGCCAGCTGCTCCTGCGCGGCAGGGCGGGCAACGTCGAGCGAGGCCATCAGAACCCGCTTGCGCTCGCGCTCGGTGAGGCGCTTGGCGAGCTTGGCCGTGGTCGTCGTCTTACCCGAACCCTGGAGGCCGACCATCATCACCACGGCCGGCGGATTGACGTTGAGGTTGAGCTCCGAAGTTTCCGATCCGAGCGTCTCGACCAGGGCGTCGTTGACGATCTTGACGACCATCTGCCCCGGCGTGACCGAGCGCAGCACTTCCTGGCCAACCGCCTTTTCGGTGACCTGGTCGACGAAGTCGCGCGCGACCGGGAGCGCCACGTCGGCCTCGAGCAGCGCAACGCGCACCTCGCGCATCGCCGCGCGCACGTCGGCCTCGCTGAGCGCGCCGCGCCCGCGAAGCCGGTCAAATACGCTGCCGAGCCGATCGCTCAACGTGTCGAACATTCAATTCTCCTCAACGATACCTTGCAGCCCTTGGGCGGCCCATATGGGGAGCCTCAAAGCGAGTTGAGCCGGCGAACGAAACCTCGTCGGCCGGCTTGCACCCTTGGGCGCTCGGTATCGATGTATGTCCTGTGGACGGGGCGCTACTTAGCGGCCCTGCGACCCAAGTTCAACCGCGCGGTTTTCCCCCGCCCGGCTTGCCACCGGCTCCGCCGCCTCCACCTCCGTTGCCGCCGCCCTTCGGCGGCCGTCCGCCGCGGCGATGGCCTTGCGCCGGACCGCGTGGCGGGCCTCGGCGGTCGCGCTCGGGAACCCGGTCCATCGGTCGCGACTGCTGCATTTGCTGGCGCGGACCGACCGCATAGCCTTCCTTCAGAAGCTGCGTGAACGCCGCGCGGGTGCTCTCGGCGATCTGGTCCTGCAATTCCTTGGGCAAGTCGGCGAAGGTGACATTGGGATGGATCGCCTGGACATCACGCAGCAGCTGGTTCGGAAGTCCTCCCGAAGCCCGCTTCAACGAGGCAATGGCATCCAGCACCGCCGAGAAAAGGATCGATTGCATGACGTCCGTCGCGGCCCTCGCCATCACCACTTACACCCTCGCTTGTGGACTTGCGCCCGGCCGCTCCCTAAGTGCCCGCGGCAATGAGCTTACCAAGCGCGCAGCTTGCCGTCCTCTACGAGCACCCACAGTGGTTTCAACCCCTGTTCGCGGCGCTCGAGCGGCGGGGCGTGCCGTATCTTCCGATCCAACTGGCGGGGCATGGCTTCGATCCGGCGAGCCGCAACGTGCCCGCTTCCCTCATCCTCAGCCGCGTTGCCCAGTCGAGCTTCCTGCGCGAGCCCGAGCACCCGATCTTCTATGCCGAAGCGCTGCTCGACCATTGGGAGCGCCTGGGAGCCCGCGTCGTCAACGGCGCGGACGTGCTGGCGATCGACTCGTCCAAGGCGCGCCAGCTGTCGCTGATCACGTCGCTCGGGTATGCGGTGCCGGACACGCGCGTCGTGCATCGCGCCCGAGATCTTCTCGCCGCTACTGAAGGAATGCGCTTCCCGCTGCTGGTGAAAGCAAACATCGGCGGATCGGGCGCGGGAATCGTCCGCTATTCGTCGGCCGAGGAACTGCAGTCGGCGATCGCTGACAGAATGGTCCCGCAGTCGGTGGACCAGGTACTGCTCGTCCAGGATTACGTTCCCCCACGCGGCGGCTCGATCATCCGGCTCGAGACGCTCG
The DNA here is from genome assembly GCA_025981625.1 of Sphingomonas sp. The sequence continues at coordinate 5,946 of JAICXF010000006.1, forward strand.
GCGGGAATTTTCTCTACGCCATCGAAGTCGAGAGTCGTGGTGACAGTTTCGACCTCTGCCCCGCCGATGCCTGCGTCGCCCAACCAGGCCGTGCGGCGATCCGGATGACAGCCGTGACTCCCGCCGCCGAGATAATCGAGGCCGCAGAGCGGATCGCCCGCGCCGCCGGGCTCGATCTCGGCGGCGTCGAAGTGGTGATCGACGACCGTGACGGCACGCCGCGCTTCTACGACATCAATGCCATGTCGAACTTTGTCGCGGACCCGTTGAATGTGCTTGGCTGGGACCCGCACGACCGGCTGATCGACTTCCTCCAGGCGCAGTTGAAAGGCAGGGCAGCGGCATGAGGTTCGGCTATTGGATGCCCGTCTTCGGCGGCTGGCTGCGCAACATCCCCGATGAGGGCATGGAGGCGAGCTGGGACTATGTGAAGCGCCTCACCCAGCGAAGCGAGGAAACCGGCTGGGACCTGTCGCTGATCGCGGAGCTCAATCTCAACGATATCAAGGGTGTCGACCAGCCTGCGCTCGACGCATGGTCGACGGCTGCGGCGCTTGCCGCAGTGACCTCATCGATCGAACTCATGGTCGCGGTCCGGCCGAATTTCCACCAGCCCGCGCTGTTCGCCAAGGAAGCCGCGAACATCGACAATATCTCGGGCGGACGGCTGGCGCTCAATGTGGTCTCCTCCTGGTGGGCGGATGAAGCCACCCAGTACGGCCTCCAGTTCGACCAGCATGACGACCGCTATGCCCGCACGACCGAGTGGCTTCAGGTCGTCGACGGCCTCTGGACCGAGGATCGCTTCAGCTTCGATGGCGAGCGGTACAAGCTCGATAACGCGATCTGCGAGCCCAAGCCGGTCAGGAAGCCGCGTCCGACCATCTACGCCGGCGGCGAGAGCGAAGCGGCCAAGACGATGATCACGACGCGCTGCGACGCTTACGTGATGCACGGCGACCCGGTCGACGCGATCAAGCCGAAGATCGCCGACATGGGGGAGCGGCGCTCGCGGCTTGGCAAGGCCCGGATGCAATACGGGATGGCCGCCTTCGCGATCGTTCGCGACAGCGAAGCAGAGGCGAAGCGCGAGCTCGAACGGATCACCCAACTCCCGCCCACGCCGCCCAAGGGCTTCGACAATTTCGACCAGTGGCTCTCGGGTACGCAGCTGGAGCGCGAGCTCAAGCTTCAGGAATATTCCGTTTCGAACAGAGGCTTGCGCCCGAACTTTGTCGGTACTCCTGAGCAAGTTCGCGAGCGGATTGAGGAATATGATGCTGCCGGCCTCGACCTGCTCCTGCTCCAGATGAGCCCGCAGGCCGAGGAGATGGACCGTTTCGCGGCGCAGGTGATCGCTCCGATGCGCGCACGAGAGCCGGAGCTCGTCTGAACCGAATGAAGCGGCGCTTCGACAAGATGCACGGCCTCGGCAATGACTTCGTAGTCGTCGACGCGCGCGCGCAGCCGTTCGAGGTCACGCCGTCGCTCGCACGCGCCATCGCCGACCGCCGCACCGGCATCGGCTGTGACCAGCTCATCCTGATCGAACCGAGCGACACGGCCGAGCTTCGGATGCGCATCTGGAACAGCGACGGCAGCGAGGTCGAAGCGTGTGGCAATGCAACGCGCTGCGTGGTCCAGCTCACGGGGGTGGCTCGCATCGAGACTGACGGCGGCCTGCTCACGGGAGCACAGCTCGACGGGCAAGTCGAAGTTACCCTCCAGGAGCCGCGGTTCGGCTGGGATGAGATCCCGCTCGCCTACCCAATGGACACGGCCGCGCTGCCGATGGCGTGGGGCCCACTAGAGCACCCGATGGCAGTGAACGTCGGCAATCCGCATGTTGTATTCTTCGTCGGCGACCCAAGTTCGATTGTGATGGAAGAGCTCGGTCCAACCATCGAGAATGACGCCATTTTTCCGCAGCGGGTCAACGTCAATGTGGCGGCAGCCACCCTCAGCGGAATCCACCTGCGAACCTGGGAGCGCGGCGCCGGCCTCACCCTCGCCTGCGGCACCGGCGCATGCGCCACGGCTGTAGCCGCGATCAAGGCCAAGCGGGTCACCTCGCCCGTAGAGGTTACGATGCCCGGCGGATCGCTGACGATCGACTGGTCTGTCGGACAGCCGATCCGCATGCGCGGCGCCGCGACGCACGTCTTCGGCGGCGAACTCGATCTCGAGGCGCTGCAATGAGCGTCGAGACGATCACCCTCGGCTGCCGGCTGAACTTCGCCGAAAGCGAGACCATCGCCCGCACTGCGCCCGCCGATGAAGACTGGATCGTCGTCAACAGCTGTGCGGTGACCAGTGAAGCCGTGCGCCAGACGCGCCAGGCGATCCGCCGCGCACACCGGCAGCGGCCCCAGGCGAAGATGCTCGTGACAGGCTGCGCGGCAGAGCTCGACTCGGCGTCTTTGGCAGCGATGGCGGGCGTCAGTCGCGTCATCGGGAATGCGGAAAAGCTGCGGGCGTTCTCGCCCACTCGTCATCCCGGGGTTGACCCGGGACCCGCTTTTCTTCCTTCGTCTTCAAAGAGAAGGCAGGCCCCGGCTCAGGGCCGGGGTGACGAATATCGTGACGTCATGGCGCCATCGGGGTTCATGGGCCACGTCCGCAGCTTCGTCGCCATCCAGACCGGCTGCGACCACCGCTGCACCTTCTGTTCGATCTGGCAGGCGCGTGGCCCAAGCTTGTCGATGCCGTTCCACGCGATCCACGACGCCGTCGCCCGCGAGATCGACCGGGGCGCGAAGGAGATCGTGCTGACCGGCGTGGACATCACGGAATATGAAGGCGGCCTGGGAAAGCTTTGCGCGCGTCTGCTCGCGGCAGAACCGCGGCTTCAGCGGCTGCGCCTGTCGTCGGTCGACAGCATCGAGATCGATGAGGCGCTGTTCGAGCTGATCGCCGGCGAGCCGCGGCTGATGCCGCATTTCCATCTCTCGCTGCAGGCCGGGGACGATCTGATCCTCAAGCGGATGAAGCGCCGCCACAGCCGCGCCGATGCAGTCCGCACCGTGGAACGGATCAAGTCTGCCCGAGCGGACGCAACCATTGGCGCCGACCTCATTGCCGGATTTCCGACCGAAACTGAGAAAATGGCACTTAACAGCTTGCGATTACTTGAAGATTGCGACGTTATCTTCGCTCACATATTTCCCTTCTCGCCGCGGCCGAACACACCCGCCGCGCGGATGCCGCAACTCGCACCGGAGGTGATCAAGGCGCGTGCGGCCCGGCTCCGCCAGGCCGCGGCAGCTCGTCGCGAGCGCTGGCTGGAGCGCCTGATCGGCTCCAGCCAATCTGTCCTGATCGAGAACAATGCGAAGGGCCACACCGACAGCTTCGCGCCCGTGACGATCGACGGCGCCATGCGCGGCTATAGCGGGGCCGCCCTTATAACCGGCCGGGGCGGAGACGTGTTGACGGCGGTCTGGGCATGAGTTGGCTCGACCGCCTGCGCGGCGGGTTCCAGAAGACGGCTGATCGCGTTGCCGACAATCTGACCGGCCTTACCAGCCGAGCCGCGCTCGACACCTCGACCCTCGACGACATCGAGGAAGCGCTGATCGCCTCCGATCTCGGACCCGAGGCGTCGCACCGCATTCGCGAGGCCATCGCGCGCCAGAAATTCGAGCGCCTGGACGAGCGCGGCCTCCGCTCGATGCTCGCAGACGAAATCGAGAAGATCTTGGCCCCGGTAGCCAAGCCACTGGAAGTCTGGGGATTTCCGCGCCCCCACGTCATCCTGGTCATCGGCGTGAATGGGTCGGGCAAAACCACGACCATCGGCAAGCTCGCTCATTGGCTGAAGGAGCAGGATTATGGCGTCCTGCTCGCCGCGGGGGACACGTTCCGGGCAGCGGCGATCGAGCAGCTTCAGATCTGGGGCGATCGCATCGGCGCACCCGTCATCGCCGGCAAGGAAGGCGGCGATGCGGCCGGCATCGTCTTCGATGGCGTGAAACAGGCGACCGCGACCGGTGAGGATGTGCTGATCGTCGACACCGCCGGGCGCCTCCACAACAAGGCGCATTTGATGGACGAGCTGGCGAAGATCCGCCGCGTGCTCGGCCGTCTCAATCCCGAAGCGCCGCAGGATGTGCTGCTCGTGCTCGACGCGACGACGGGCCAGAACGCGCTTGCGCAGGTCGAGGTCTTTCGTGAAACGGCGGGGGTGACGGGGCTCATCATGACCAAGCTGGACGGCACCGCCCGCGGTGGCATCCTTGTCGCCGCGGCCGAGAAGTTCGGGCTTCCGATCCATGCGATCGGAGTCGGCGAAACCGCCGACGACCTCCGCCCCTTCGATGCGCGCGCCGTCGCCCGCGCCATCGCCGGACTGCCACCGCAATGAGCGCGACACAGGAGCCGCAGGGCGCGTCGAAGCTGCTGATCGATCTGGGGCCGTTGCTGGCCTTTTTCCTGGTCAACTTCCTCGCGCCGGTGCCCGCCGTGCTGAAGATCTTCGTGGCGACCGGCGCCTTCATGGTGGCGATGATCGCGGCAATGCTGTTTTCGGCGATTCGCTATCACCGCGTCTCACCGCTGCTCTGGTTCTCCGGGATCATGGTCGTCGTTCTCGGCGGCCTCACGATCTGGCTGCACAACGAGAGCTTCATCAAGATGAAGCCGACGCTGTACTATGTGCTGGTGTCGGGCTTGCTATGGTTCGGCCTCGCGACCGACCGGCCGCTTCTGCAGAGGGTCCTTGGCTCCACTTACCCCGGCCTCGATGAGAGGGGCTGGACCAAGCTCACACGCAACTGGGCGGCCTTCTTTGCGTTCATGGCCATTCTCAACGAGGCTGTCTGGCGCAACAGCTCGACCAACTTCTGGATCGGGTTCAAGCTGTGGGGCGCTCTGCCCCTCACCTTCCTGTTCGCTGCCGCGAATATCCCCATGCTGCTGCGGCATGGCTTGATGAAGGAAGACGCCGTTCCCGTCGAACCGGGGCCAGTCGAATGACCGACACGATCCTCTCGATCCGCAAGCTGCGGAAGGCCTATGGCACGGGAGTCGAGGCGCTGAAATCAGTCGACTTGGACATCAACCGAGGCGAGATATTCGCGCTGCTCGGTCCCAACGGCGCCGGCAAGACGAGCTTGATCAACATCATCTGCGGGATCGTGACGCCCACCAGCGGCGAGGTGCTGGTCGATGGTCGCAATTGGCGCGATGATTTCCGTCACGCACGGAGCCGCATCGGCCTGGTTCCGCAGGAGCTGACCACCGAGGCGTTCGAGCCCGTCTGGAACACGGTGACCTTCTCACGCGGGCTGTTCGGCAAGCCGCGTAGCGATGCCTTCACCGAGGACCTGCTCAAGCGGCTGTCGCTGTGGGACAAGCGCAAGACGATCATGATGCACCTGTCGGGGGGAATGAAGCGCCGGGTGATGATCGCCAAGGCGCTGAGCCACGAGCCGGAGATCCTGTTTCTGGACGAGCCGACGGCCGGTGTGGACGTCGAGCTCCGCCGTGACATGTGGGAGCTGGTGCGCAAGCTCCGTGAGGGCGGGACGACGATCATCCTCACCACTCACTACATCGAGGAAGCGGAGGAGATGGCAGACCGAGTCGGGGTGATCAGTCGCGGCGAGCTTATCGCCGTCGACGAGAAGAAGTCCCTGATGGCCAAGATGGGCCGGAAAACGCTCGACATCGTGCTTGCCGATCCGGTTGCGACTCTCCCGCCGGAATTATCGGACTGGAATGTGGAGCTGAATGACGACGGCCACATGCTCCGCTACCAGTTCGACAGCCACGCCGAGCGGACCGGCATCGCTTCGCTGATGCGGCGCCTGGGCGAACTCGGCATCGGCTACAAGGACCTGTCGACGCACCAGTCGAGCCTCGAGGACATCTTCGTCGAGCTGGTCCACCAGCCGAGGACGGGACCATGAACGGCCACGGCATCTCGGCCATCTATCGGTTCGAAATGGCTCGCTGGAAGCGAACGCTATGGCAGAGCCTGATCACGCCGGTGATCACGACCGCGCTCTATTTCGTCGTGTTCGGATCGGCTCTGGGTAGCCGGATGACCTCGATGGATGGAGTCAGCTTCGGCGCGTTCATCGTGCCCGGCCTGACGCTTCTCAGCGTGTTCATGCAGTCGATCTTCAACGCAAGCTTCGGCATTTATTTTCCGAAGTTTACCGGCACGATTTACGAGCTTCTCTCAGCACCGATCTCCAGTTTCGAAGCAGTGCTAGCCTATGTCGGCGCGGCGGTGACGAAATCGGTGATCCTGGCCCTCGTGACCCTCGCGACCGCCACCTTGTTCGTGCCGGTGCATGTCGATCATCCGCTCGCGATGATCCTGTTCCTGGTGGGAATCAGCACCGGGTTTTGCCTGTTCGGCTTCGCGATCGGCGTCTGGGCCCAGAATTTCGAGCAGCTGCAGATCATCCCGATGCTGATCATCACGCCGCTGACCTTCCTCGGCGGCGCCTTCTACTCGGTGAAGGCGCTCCACGACCCCTTCCGGACGATCACGCTCTTCAACCCCATCGTTCACGTGATCAGCGGCTTCCGCTGGAGCTTCTATTCGGTCGCCGACGTGCCGGTCTGGTCGAGCGTGCTCGTCACCCTGGCGATTATCGCCATCTGCATGGCGGTTATCGCCTGGATGTTCCGGACCGGCTACCGGCTCAAGCAGTAACGCTCGCCTCGGCGCCCTGCTGGTTGGCACGTTCGGCGCCCTGGCTGTCGAGGTTCTGGGCAACGAAGTCCCAGTTGACGATGTTCGACAGCACGCTTGTCGCAAACCGCGGCCGCTCGTTGCGATAGTCGATGTAATAAGCATGCTCCCACACATCGAGCGTGAACAGCGGCACCATGCCGTCGTGGACGATCGGAGTGTCGGCGTCATGCAGCGATGTCACCCGGAGACTGCCTCGGTCGAGCACGAGCCATGCCCAGCCGCTGGCGAAATGGTTGACGGCTTCCTCCTGAAGCTTCTGAAGCAGCGCTTCGGTATTGCCGAAGCCGTCCTCGATCAGCTTGGCGAGCTTGCCGTCAGGCTTCTGCCCCTGGCTCGGAGCGAGGCACTGCCAGAAAAAGCTGTGATTCCACAATTGGGCGCTGTTGTTGAACAGCTTGTTGTTGCCGGAACGCTTGGCGCCCTTGACGACGTCGAGCAGCGATCCGCCGCTCAGATCGCCCTCATTCTGCAGCAGCTCGTTGGTCTTGTTGACGTAGGCGCGATGGTGCTTGCCGTGGTGGTACTCGAGCGTTTCCGCCGACATCACTGGCGCAAGCGCGTCCTTCGCGTAGGGAAGTTCTGGCAGCTGGAAAGCCATCTCGAGTCACTCCTTGCTGTGCCGGGACTTTCGGGTCCCTGGGCCTGAGCCCCCGCTCCCACCAATGCCAAATGCCGCCGCCACGCGCAAATTCAAGCCTGGAAGCGACGGCGAAACGATGTTTTGCGTCGGAACGCAAACGAGCCGGTCAGCCGGCGGTGTCCTGAAGCTTGTGGCGTTTGAGCGCGTGACGAAGCTGATCGTAGCTGAGATTCAGGGCCGCTGCAGTCGCGCGCTGGTTGAAACGGTTACGGCGAAGTGCGTCTTCAAGCAGCTCGCGCTCGTAGTTCGCAACGGCAGCGCGGAAATCGCTCGTAGACGCGTTGTTCGGCGGAGCCGCGGCAGTTGCGACGGGCTCGGGCTCATGTGCAGCGACAGGCGGCCCTTGAACGGGCGCCGAAGCGCTCGAGGCGGGCGCCCATGGCGAGTGAAACGGGTCGAAATTGATCTCGTCGATCGGCCGTTCCGGGTCTTCATGCCGATACACCGCGCGTTCGACGACATTGCGGAGTTCGCGGACATTGCCAGGCCAGGGATAGGCTTCCAGCTCGGCCATCGCCCGAGGCGTAAAGCCTGGCCAGTTGGACCAGTCGAGCTCGACGCCCATGCGTCGGCCGAAATGCCCCGCAAGCAAGCTGATGTCCTCTTCCCGTGCCCGGAGCGGCGGAAGCGTGATGACCTCGAAGGACAGCCGATCGAGGAGATCGGCGCGGAACTTGCCCCGGTCGACTTGCGCCGGCAGGTTTTCGTTGGTCGCCGCGACAATGCGCACATCGACGGAGATTGGCTTCGATGCCCCGATCCGGGTGATCTCGCCATATTCGACGGCGCGCAGCAATCGGTCCTGGGCGGGCATCGAGAGGGTTCCAAGCTCGTCAAGGAACAACGTGCCGCCGTCGGCTTCCTCGAACCGTCCGTGGCGCGTCTTGGCGGCGCCCGTGAAGCTGCCCGCCTCGTGGCCAAACAGCTCGGCCTCGATCAAATTCTCCGGAAGCGCGGCGCAGTTCATGATGATCAGGGGGCCGGCCCACCGTGGTGACAGGTGGTGAAGACGCTCGGCAATCAGCTCCTTGCCCGTGCCGCGCTCACCGATCACAAGCACCGGGCGGTTGAGCGGCGCGGCCCGGCTGGCTCGCTCGACAGCGTCGAGGAAGGGCAGGCTCTGCCCTATGAACTGGTCTGACCGCTCCACTATTCTTCCCACCAAAATCTGGCTGACTGTTGGTGGCAAATCCCATCAGTTGGCAAGGATTTTCACCGCTGTTGGACTACCGGATTCGGCTTTTTATCGAAACTTCGCGGTTTTCCTCTAAATGGCACGACCCTTGTATGGAATGTGCACAGGTTCAGGGCCCTAACTTTCGAATGCGGAGTAGTGAATGAGTATCTTTTCCCGGACACGGGACATTTTCGCGGCCAACATCACCGAGATGCTCGACCGCTCGGAGGATCCGGCGAAAATGATCCGGATGGTCATCCTAGAAATGGAGGAGACACTGGTCGAGGTCCGCGCCTCAGCGGCGCGCTGTATCGCCGATGCCAAGGAAATGCGCCGTGCGCTCCACCGCCTGGACGAGCTTCAGAAGAACTGGACCGAAAAGGCAGAGCTTGCCCTGTCCAAGGAGCGCGAGGACCTCGCCAAGGCCGCGCTGATCGAGCGCCAGAAGGCCGCCGACATGGGGCAGGGGCTGCGCGACGAAATCAAGGTCATCGATGACACGCTGAAGAGCTACGAGGTGGACATCGCCAAGCTCCAGAACAAATTACGCGAGGCGCGCGCCCGTCAGAACGCTATCGCGGCGCGGTTCGAAAGCGCTGTGACCAGAGCCCGCGCCCGCGAGTTGCTCAACGGCGGCCGGACCGAGGATGCCTTTTCGAAGTTCGAGATTCTCGAGCGCCGCGCCGACTTCGCCGAAGGCCGCGCCGATGCGCTCGGAATGACCGGGCCCAAAAGCCTGGAGGAAGAAATCGCCGAATTGAAGGCCGCCGAGTCGGTCGATGCCGAGCTCGAGGCCATGAAGGCCGCTCTGAAGGCCAGGGGAAAGTAAACGGTTATGGATACTGTCGTAATTGTCGCAATCTGCGTCGTTGGACTGCCGTGGGTGATCTTCCATTATATCACTAGGTGGAAAACTGCGGCGACGCTGACGTCAGGCGACGAAAAACTGCTCGATGATCTGCACGAGGCCGCTAGGCGCCTGGATGACCGGCTGTGCACCATCGAACGCATCATGACGGCCGAGAATCCCAATTGGCGCCAGCAGTGCATGCCGGGCCGCGAGGCTAACGAACGCCTGCTGGTGGATGACAAATAAGATGGCTTACGATCGCTATCCCTCCCCCCGCGAACGGTCCAACCGACCCGTGGAGCGCTCCAATCAGCCGCAATATCTGGATGAGCGTCCAGACTATTATCCAGATCAGCCGGCGAGCCGCACGCGCTTTTACCGCGACAAGCGCAACGGCAAGCTATTTGGCGTCTGTGCCGGAATTGCCGATTATACCGGCTTTGATGTCAGTCTCGTACGGGTTTGCTTCCTCGCGGCGATGTTCATGAGCGGCGGCGGCGTCCTGCCATTCTATCTCATCGCGGCGATGGTTACTCCGACCAAACCGGTGTCGCTGGAGCGCGTGGACCGCGAGGACCAGCGGTTCTGGCAAGGCGTCCGCGCATCGCCGGCACGCGCGGCGCGGGATATTCGCTCCCGGTTCAAGGACATTGACCGGCGGCTCGCCGACATCGAGAGCTATGTCACGACCGAGAACCGCTCGCTCGCCCGCGAGATCGAGCAACTGCGCTAGTCCCGAAAGCAAAGGGGGAAATTCATGAATCCGGACGTCATGCAGATTATCAGGCTGCTTGCGGGCTTCGTGCCATTCATCGCCGTCATCGTGGCGCTGGCCGTTGGCGGGTCGCTGCTGAACACCTGGATTCGGGTCAAGAACGGCTATCCGCTGCAGAATTCGTGGGGACTGCCAATCCATCCGAAGACGGATGGTGAAACCATGGAGCGAGTACGGCTGCTCACTGCCGAGAATGCCCAGCTGCGCGCTGAGCTCGGCTCGATCAAGGACCGGCTCGAGACGCTGGAACGCATCGCAACCGATCAACCATCGAAACTCGCTCGCGATATCGACGCGCTGACCATCGACAAGGGAGGAAATGCATAATGCAGCCGAACGATATCCTCGCGATGTTCATTCTGATCCTCATTCCCACGATCCTGCTGATCTACGTGTTTCGGCGCTGGTTCAGCTACAAGGAGAAGCAGCTTGAAGTTCAGGCGCGGTCAACGGCCGAGCGCGCGGCGGAATATGCCGTCAGCAACAACGAGCTCGAACAGCGGGTTCGAGTGCTCGAGCAGATCGTGACCGACAGTGGCGCCCAGACCGCGGCACAGATCGAAGCACTCCGGGGCGATCGACAATTGAAGCGGCAGGAATCGCTGCCCACATCCACGGCTCAATGAGGGGCGCCAGATGATCCTTGATAATCCTGCAACCGTTTGGGTGCTGATCCCGCTCGCGGCCATCAGCCTCGCGCCGTTCAAGATGTGGCTTCGGGTCAAGGAGCGGCAGATTTCGTCGCAAACCGATCTCGCGGCCGAGAAGAGCGCTCAATATGCGCAGCACATGGACAAGGTTGAGTCGCGGCTGCGTGTGCTCGAACAGATCGTCACCGATCGCGGTGCCGAAACCGCCTCGCAAATCGAAGCGCTCCGCGACCGAGACCGCATCGAGAGCAAGGACAAAATGCAATGAACGGTGACGACCTGATGATCGTGATCATCGTCGCGATCGTCATGATCGCGTCGATTTTCAAGGCACGTGCGCGTTTCCAGCCCCACTCGGCCGATAACGGCGCCCGGCTTGAGAATGACCGGCTTCGCCACGAGGTCCAGGAACTCAAGGAACGGCTCAAGGTACTCGAGCGGATCACCGTCGAAAAAGAGAACAGCCTGGCCAAGGAAATCGAGTCGCTCCGCGACCATTAGAGGTGCTAGGGCGCGCCGAATGGCCGGCCTCCCTGCCCTCCCCGAGATCCTCGAAGAATATCAACTGGTCGATGCCGAAGACCGGTATCGCCTGCTGATCGATCTCGGGCGGCAGCTCGAGCCCATGCCCGATGCGCTGAAGACCGACGCAACCAAGGTGCGCGGCTGCTCGGCGTCCGTGTGGGTTTATCCCACCGTCAGCGACAGCCGGCTTCACTTCCTTGCCGACAGCGATTCCGCGATCACCAAAGGGATCGTCGCGCTGGTCCTCAGCGCCGTTCAGGACAAAGCCGCGGCGGAAGTGGCCGGAATGGACGTGACGGAGGCCCTGGCGCCGTTCGAGCTGTCGAAGCATCTCAGCGCGAACCGCACGCAAGGCGTTCCGAACATGATCGCGCTCGTGAAACAAACCGCCGAACGCTACGCCGCGGCGGTTTAGCGAGCTCGGGCTTTTCGGCTTCAATGGAAATACGATCGGGCGAACTCAGGCGTTCACGTCATGCGTAAGTCCTTGGAAACGGAGCTCGCGGCAGCGAGAACCGTGGCTGCAAGGGTGGGTCTGGGCGAGACTCAACCCCAAATCCTGAAATTGGCTCACCACACGACGGTGCGTTTGAGTCCAGCGGCGGTCGTCGCCCGGATTCAGTCGGCCGGCAATTTCGATAGCGATCAGTCCAGTCCAGCACGTGAATTGACGGTTGCGAGCTATCTTGCTTCCCGAGGAGCGCCGACGGTGCGCCCTGCTTCAAACGTCGACGCTGGTCCCCACCTGGAGAACGGCTGCACGATCACCTTGTGGGACTTCGTGGTCGGCCGATCAGCGAGCACGGATGCCGACGCCTTGATCGGCGCACGGGCCCTGCATTTGGTCCATGAAGCCTTGAACGGCATCCCGTCGGAACTGCCTTCGTTCACCGTTGCATTCGATTCGTGTGAACGCATTCTGTTCAGCCGGACTGAAGCCCGAATGCTTAACTCGAGTGACCGCGCCTTCTTGCAAGCTCTCTACGCCGAACTCCGGCAAAAGCTGAGCCACCGCGAACTGGATTGCCGTCCGCTTCACGGAGATGCGCATCTCGGCAACGTGCTGATCACTGCGTCGGGCGCAATTTGGATGGACCTGGACGATGTTTGCAGCGGACCGCTTGAGTGGGACGTCGCGACCCTTCCGTCCGAGGCATGGTCCGAATTCGACGGGATTGATCGCGATCTTACACGCCTGCTCGCCGACCTTCGAAGTCTTTGCGTATCGGTGTGGTGCTGGGCCGACTTCGAGCGAAACGCGGAAGTCCGCGAAGCCGCAAACCACCACCTCGAAGAACTTAAGGGCCGGCTCGATCAAAGTAGGTAGGCAGGTCTACGCAGCCCCGCCGGAGTTTCTTTCCTCCGCCTTCCGAAGCACGTCGTAAGCGGCCTGAACCTGTTTGAAGCGCTTCGCGGCTTCTTCATTGCCCGGATTGGCGTCCGGATGCGTTTCCTTCACCAACCGACGGTGAGCGGCCTTGATCGCCACGAAATCGGCATCGCTGTCGAGTTCCAGCGCATCGAGCGCGCGCATTTCGTCGCGGCTGCGGGTTCCGTCGCCCGGGCCCGCCCATTTCCACTGCGCCGACGTACGGAAACCCTTCGCGCCCTGCTCCTCATCGGCAGCACGGCGGGCGGCTTCCTCCGGCGAAAGGCCGGCAAAATAGTTCCAGTTCTTGTTGTATTCGGCGGCATGACTTTCACAGAAGTACCAACGCTCCGGGCTGTTCGGCGCTTTGGGCGCGGGCTTGTCGCCCATCTCCCGGCAGCCGTCGCGGTCGCACAGGCGTACCCTGGCGGCAGAGCGCCCCTTGTCGCCATACGAGCGCCAGCGCGGGAATCCCCAGTCGTCCGATCTCTTCTGCTTAGGCATTAATATCCTTCTAGAACCTCATTGCGAGGAGCAGCGCCTGGAGGCAAGCCGGGGGCTTGCCGAAGCCGCTGCTCGACGAAGCAATCCAGCAAACGTCTTCTGGATTGCTTCCCCCGGCCCAAGGCCGGGGTCGCAATGACGAAACTGATGCCAGAGGGCCTGTAAGCCGGGTTCTGTCCATCGCGGCGTCGCCACCGTGACTGTGCGGCCATTCCTCTAGGGGACGAGTTGCCCCGCCCCTCCAGCAACCAACCCGGGCGACGAGCCGGAACCAGGCCCATATGCCGCCCCTATTCGGTCTTGCACCCGGTGGGGTTTACCGTGCCGGCCCTGTTGCCAGGACCGCGGTGCGCTCTTGCCGCACCCCTTTCGACCTTACCGTGCCGAAGCACGGCGGTGTCCTTTCTGTGGCACTGTCCCTGACCCGCTTTCGCCCGAGGGCTTCAGCGGACCGCCGGGCGTTACCCGGCACCGTAGTTCCATGGAGCCCGGACTTTCCTCGCCCCCCGCTTTCGCGGGAGCCGCGGCCGCCCGGCCCTCTGGCGTCCCAAATATGGGTTATTGAGGCCGCGGAAGCAACAAGGCGAGCAGTTTGGCCCGGCATTCACCGTCGATGATCCCGTCGATGAGGTCGGGCCGGAACCGGCGCTGGAAAGCGATCACGGCCTTCTGGGCATCGGTGACATCATACCCGAACCGCTCCAGAGCTAGCAGGAACCCGGCATCGGTCCAGTAAGGATCGACGAGGTCGCGGGTCGGGCTCGGCAGGGCGAGGCGGCGCTTCGCGAGCGCATGCCACGGGAACAGCTCGCCAGGGTCCTCCTTGCGGCCCGGTGCGACATCGGAATGGCCGACGACATTGCCTCGCCCGATCCCGTGCCGTTCCTTGATGTCGGCGACAAGCGGGATGAGCGAAGCGATCTGCTCGTCCGGAAAGGGGCGGTAGCCGAACTCGTGCCCGGGGTTGGCGATCTCGATCCCGACACTTGCGGAATTGACGTCGCTGATCCCCCGCCACCGCGACTTGCCGGCGTGCCACGCGCGTTTGGCCTCGTCGACCAAACGATAGACGCTCCCGTCCTCGTCGACGAAATAATGGCACGAAACCTTCGCTTCGGGAGAGGTCAGCCGGTCGAGCGCTCCCTCAGCGTCCGGCATCCCAGTGTAATGAAGCACGATCATCGACACGGGCAGCTGCCGCTCGTCGAAGTTTGGCGAAGCGCGCTCGATGAAGTCCAGATCCACGAGGGCAATGGCGCACAGCAACAGCTATGCGGTCAACCCCCTGATGCGGCGCGCCTGTCGCCGAGGCGCTTTTCGATCGGCGCTGTGTTGTCCTTAAGACGGTAAAGGCCGCGAGCGTTCACATCGGCACCCAGCTTGTTGGTTTGCCCGATTACCGTCTCCCCCGCCCCGAGCATCAGCCAGCCGTCCGCCGCCATCGCGCCGGCAATTCGTTCGAAGGCGAGCGTCTTTTTCTCCGGACTGAGATACAGGAGGACATTGCGGCACAGGACGATGTCGAAATCGCCCGGATGCGGCGCAGGCTCCAGCAGATTGTGGACCTGGAATCGCAACGGCTTGCGGAGCGGCTCGACCGCCCGCCACCCGTCGGCACATTCCTCGAACCATTTGATCATCTGGTTGATACCGAGCCCGCGCTGCACCTCGAACTGGCTGTAGGCACCGTTCCGCGCGCGATCGATGCAGCCCGTGGACACATCGGTGCCGAGAATATCGATCGTCCAGCCCTGCCACTTGTCACGCTCCTCGGCGAACAGCATCGAGAGCGAATAGACCTCCTGGCCTGTCGAGCAGCCGGCCGACCAGATGCGAAGCCGCTTGGTTTTAGCTCGCCGCTGGGCGAGCTCCGGAAGCGTGATGCGCTGGAGCGTGTCGAACGGCGCCCGATCGCGGAAGAAGTAGGTTTCGTTGTTGAGCAACGCCTCGACGACCATCTGGGACAAGTTCGGCTCCTTACCCATGACAAGGATCGTGATCAGCTCGTCGAGCGTGGCGATGCCGCGCTCGCGGAGCAGCGCGGAGAGCGCCGTCTCGAGCCGCCAGCGACGACTCATCGTGAGTTGCTGCCCGGTGCGCCCCTCGAGGAGGCCAGCGAGGATCCGGCTCGAGCTGTCGCTGATCTGCACTAGCGCAGCTCCTCGGTCCGGGACGCGATCCGCCGGGCAATCTTGTCCGGCGGAAGGACTGCCGACGCCAGGCCGGCTTCAAGAACTGCCCTTGGCATGCCCCAAACGGCGCAGCTCGCCTCATCCTGAGCGAGGATCGAGCCGCCGCACGCAACCAGCCGAGCAGCTCCTTCGACACCGTCGCGTCCCATGCCGGTCAGGACTACCCCCAGGCCGGCCGGTCCGTAGATGGCCCCCACCGACGCGAGCATCGGGTCGACCGACGGCATGCAGCCGCTGCTGCTGCGCCCGTGCGTAAGCCGCACGACCGCTCCACGGGAGCCGGGATCGAGCGTCAGATGAGCATCGCCCGGCGCGACGAGAATGCTGTCGGGAAGCAATTCCATCCCGTCCTCCGCGACCACTGCATCGCGGCAAGCCACGGCACCGAGCTGGCGCGCGAAAACGCTCATGAACGGAATGGGCAGGTGCTGCGTCACGAGGATCGGCACCCCGATCCTCGCCGGAAGCGTATGGAAGAGTACGCCAAGCGCATGGATTCCGCCCGTCGACGCGCCGATCGCAAGCACGTCTATCGGATCGGAGGGCATCACACGCAGGAGCGGATGCGCGCCGGTCTCCTGCGGTCCCACCGTCTGCGGAACGAGAGCAGGGGCGCGGCCAAGAGCCTTCAGTTTACTGAGCAGGATCTCCGAGAACTTGCCGTTGAAGCGCCCGGTGCCGGGCTTCGGCATCGTATCGGCGGCGCCGAGAGCGAGCGCGGCGACCGTCTGCTCGGCCCCATCCTCTGCCAATGACGATACGATCATCACCTTGGCGCCCGCTGCTGCAGCGACGATCCGGGGAATTGAGCGGAGCCCACCCGCGCCTGGCATCTCAAGATCCAGGATCACGATATCGACGCGGCATTCGCCAAGCGCCTCGATCGCATGCTCGGCAGTGCCGGCGACCGCGCTGATCTCGAACACCGGATCGCTTTCGATCATGCGCGAGAGCACCGCGCGGGCAACCGTCGAATCATCGACGATCATCAGCCGGATCGGCCGCTGAACTGCGGAGTTAGAGTGGCGGTCCGAAAAGCGGTCCCGCGATCTGGCGAGCGCCCGCTCCATGGCGCAACTGCTCAGGCGACGCCGACGAGTTGAAGCTTGATGTGGAGCGTCTCGCGGTCGAACGGCTTCATCACATATTCGTCTGCGCCAGCCTCGAGCGCAGCACGAATGTGCGCCATGTCATTCTCGGTGGTGCAGAAAACGACTTTCGGCTGATCACCATGGCCCCGCTGCCGGAGCAGCCGGAGGAAATCCATGCCGCTCATGACCGGCATGTTCCAGTCGAGCAGGACGACGTCCGGCATCTTGCTTTCGCAGCGAGACAGCGCTTCCTGGCCGTCTCCCGCTTCGTCGACCTCAAACTCGAGCGTTTCGAGGATGTGCCGAGCGACCTTGCGGATCACCTTCGAGTCATCGACGATCAAACAGCTCTTCATGCTTTTCGCTTCCCACTCCGAACGCTGACACGAGATAAACACTAAGGGTAACGAAGAGCTTAAGCCGCCTTCGCTTCGCCGCAGCCCGAGAGAAGCGCCGCGACATCGATCAGCAGCAACGGACCGGTTTCGGTTTCGACCATCCCCTGTGACACCCGCTCCCAGCCGGCTCCCATCGCCGCCCGGACGGGTACGGGGTCCGACAGGGCTTCGACGACATCCTCGACGAGGTCGACGATCAGTGCATAATGATGGCCGTCAACTTCGACGACCGCCGCTTCCCGAATCCCTCCGGAACAATCGCTCTCCCCCAAGTCGAGCGACCGCAGGCAATCGATCACCGTCAACACCCGGCTGCGAAGAGCAGCGAGCCCTGCGACATGCGGAGCGGCGCGAGGCACCGAAATCAGCGCATCGAGCTCGACCACCGATTCAACGGCGGCCGCAGGGAGCGCGACGCGTTCACCGCCGATGGTGACGACCAGCAGAAGCTCGTTCACTTGCCCCTCCCCGCTCCGGCGGACTTCAGCGCCATCAACAGTCCTGCGCGATCGTACCGATAAATGCTGTCGTCGGCCTTGCCCGCCGCCTCGGGTTCGACGCGAAGCCAGATGGTCTTGCCGGAAGCCTCCTCGGACAGTTCCTCGCCCATGCTGGCAATCACGACGTCGGCATGTTCCTCGTCCGCGTCGTCGACAACCCGATATCCGGCAGCTTCAACCAGTGGACGCAGCATGTTCTGCATCCACGGATCCCAGCCGGGAATTAGACACACGAGTTGCTCGGTCCCGCGCGCTGCCGGGCCGACATGGTTTGAAAACAGCCAATGGGCATCAACCAGCTCGGCGGGCTCGCCATTGATCAGCGACACGCCGCTAACCTCGCCCAGGCGATCGGCATGGATGACGTCATTGTCGATTGTCGCGAAGTCGATGACCTCGGCGAATGCGTAGCCGATCTCGTGAGCGCCGTCGTTGAGACGGAACAGCCGCACCTTGCCATCGCCGATGTCGGTCGCGGAGGCGCCTGCAAGCGGAAGAATGACCTCGCCGACCTGGACTCGAAGCTGCCCGGCGCATTCCTTGATGTTCGAAGCAGGAACTTCCTCGATGCGATCGACGACCGCGAGACGGAGTGCCTTGCGGGAGCCATCGAGGCTGCGAAACAGGAGGACCGGGGTTGCTTTCGAAGCCGCCGCGACAGGGCCCTCGGCAATTCGGGCAGTGCGCTCCTGCGCTTCGAGCTTCACGCCTCCGACGGCGGCGATCCCAGCCGGGTCAAAGAGCAGGATGGGGCTTCCGTCATCGGCAAGAGTCGTTCCTGCATAAAGACCTGTCGCCATGACCAGCGGAGCGGCCGGCTTTACGACCAGCTCTTCGTGATCGTGGATGCGATCCACGGAAAGCGCATACACATCGCCGCCTGCCGGCCGAAGAACGATGAGGATGCGGTCCTGCTCCTCGACCAGCGTATCGAGTCCGAGAATGGCCGCAAGCGACACCTCCGGCACGCGGCGGCCCCGGATCGTTGCAACCCCGGCTCCGCCGAGATGCTCGAGCGTGACGCTCTCACCATTGGCGCGGACGATCTCCTCGATCGCCGAGCGGGGAATAGCGAAGTGCTGGTTGCCGACGGAAACGGTCAGCGCGGGGATGATCGTCAACGTAAGCGGCACGCGCAGGGTCATGCGCGTTCCCTCGCCGAGCTTGCTGCCGACCTCCACGATGCCGCCAATCCGCTCGACGTTCGAGCGGACGACGTCCATGCCGACCCCGCGGCCAGAAATCGCCGTGACTTCCTTGGCCGTCGACAGGCCCGCCTCGAAGATCAGCGCGAGCTTGTCGCGCTCCGAAAGCTGCGCAGCGTCGTTCTTGGCGACAACGCCGTTGGCGATCGCCGTTTCGACCAGCTTTTTGCCGTCAATCCCGCGCCCGTCGTCATGGATGTCGATGAGGATCTGGTTTCCCGATTGCCGGGCAGCGACCGAGAGAACGCCAATCTCGCGCTTGCCAGCGCGCAGTCGGTCGGCCGGTTTCTCGATACCATGGTCGACGGCGTTGCGGATGATGTGGGTGAGCGGATCGCGAATCATCTCGATCATCTCGCGATCGAGCTCGACATCTCCGCCCTCGATATCGACAAGCACCTGCTTGCCGAGTTCGGCCGAAAGGTCGCGGACCATTCGCGGAAGCCCGACGAACAGGTTCTCGATCCGCTGCATGCGAGTGCGGGTGATCGCGTCGCGCATCTCGGCGATGATCGACGAGAGACGCTCGAACGCGCCATCGACGGGAACGTCGGTCTCGGACTCGCGGAGCCTGCGCGCAAGCTCGTTACGGGCGAGCACCATGTCGGAGACTGTACTCATGACCCGGTCGAGTAGCTCGACCGACAAGCGGATGGTCCGCGGTGCGGCGGAAGCACGGATGGTCCCGTCGAGCACCGCAGCGGCAACGGGTGCAACGGCGCCTTCGGCACCGGGCTCGAGCGCGTGAATCAGCGCGCTGTCGTCACCGGCGGGCATCTCCTCGCCTGCTTCAATGGTCGCGACCATCTCACCGATACGGTCGATGATCGCCAGCACCGCGCTGACCAGAGCGCCGTCGGCATGACGCCGCCCGGCGCGAACATCGGCGAGCGCATCCTCGGCAGCATGGCTTAGCGCCTCGAGGCGCGGAAAATCGAAGAAGCCGCAATTGCCCTTCACCGTGTGGACGAACCGGAAGATGCTGTCGAGGCGCGCGCGATCGTCGGGCTGCGCCTCCCAGGCGACGATTTCGCCGCCCAATGCTTCGAGCATCTCGCGGCATTCGGCTACGAAATCGGCAATCAGGTCATCCATTGGCGAATTCGCCCCCAGCGCTGGCTTTGAGGCGCTTATGCAGGGGAGGAGTTAATGGCGCGTTAGCCCTGTCGCGGCGGCTAATCCGCCAAGCCTGCTGAAGTTCGACGGGAATGCCCGCATAGTCGCCGCTCACGGACGATTGGCAGTCCCCGCTAGGTCGACTGAAGCACCGTCCCGATGAGCAGCACTCCCTCGCTTGGCTCCGACACCTGAATGGTGCCTGCGGCTTGAGCCGCGAGCGCATGGGCGAGCCAGGCGCCGGCGGCGCGCGCCTCCACCTGATCAGACCCGCCCGAGATCAGCGTCTGGCGCAGAGCCGGATCGAGCAGGACCCGCGAACCCTCGCCCCGGATCGCGATCTCGATGGTTGAATCGCCTTGTTCCGCGCCGACATCGAGTCGTCCACCGCGCACCAGCGCGTCGCCGGCGAGCAGTGACAGGTTCAGTAGCAGCTTGACGACGTCCTTTGGCAGCTTGTCCGCTTCGACGAACCAGCCAAGCTCGATCCGCCGTTCTGGCCCGAACAAGCCTTCGAGCGCCGACTGGGCTTCGTGGGTATCGATCTCCGCTCCAAAGCCGCCGCCGGCGCCGAACGCAAGGCGGAAGAACTTGAGCTTGTTCGACGAAGCCCGGGCGCTGTCGGCGAGCAGCTCCAGGCATTTCTCGCGCATCTCGGCATCGGTCTCGTCGGCAAGCAGCTCGATTCCGTTGTTGAGCGCTCCCACAGGGGACATGAGGTCGTGGCAAAGCCGCGAGCAGAGCAGACTGGCGTAATCGACGGCGTTCATCGCAAGCTATTGATGGGGCAGAGATTAAGTCGGCGCAAGCGCTGCGACATTGAAGCCGTTCGTCCGAATTCCCATATCCTGAGGCGGATGGGGGCAATGCAGACGATCGACGTGCGGCTGGAGGCCGCTCACGCCGGGTGGCGGCTCGACCGCGCGCTTGCCGACGCGGTTCCGACGCTCTCTCGTGAACGCCTGAAGTCGCTGATCCAGACCGGCGCTGTCGAAACGGGCGGCAAGGCTCTCCGCGACCCTGCGACCAAGGTACGTGGCGAGGAAGTTCTTCGCGTGGCCATCCCGGAGCCGAAGCCGGCTCACAATGAAGCGCAGGACATCCCGCTTAAGATCGCATTCGAAGACGAGCATCTGCTGGTTGTCGACAAGCCCGCCGGCCTGGTCGTGCATCCAGCGGCCGGCAATCTCGACGGAACGCTGGTCAACGCGCTTCTTCACCATTGCGGGAGCTCGCTGTCGGGCATCGGCGGCGTAGCGCGCCCCGGAATCGTCCACCGAATCGACAAGGACACCTCGGGCCTGCTGGTGGTCGCGAAAACCGACGTGGCGCATGAAGGTCTCGCCCGGCAATTCGCCGCTCACTCGATCGACCGGCGCTATCTGGCGATCGTCAACGGCGTTCCGATGATGCCGGAGGGCACGGTCGACGCGCCCCTCGCCCGCTCGGCCGTCAATCGCAAGAAAATTGCGATCGTCGAGAGCGGTCGCGGCAAGCGGGCCGTCACGCACTGGAAGCGACTTCAATTGCTTCGCGACGCAGCTCTGGTCGAGTGCCGGCTGGAGACAGGTCGGACTCATCAGGTTCGGGTCCATATGGCTTCCCTGGGGCATTCTCTCATCGGCGACCCGGTGTACGGACGGTCGGGGAAGCACGGGAAGATCTTGAAGGAACTGCAGTTTCAACGGCAGGCATTGCATGCCGCGGAGCTTCGATTCATCCATCCGGTGACGAAGCACAGGCTATCGTTCGCAAGTCCCATGCCGGCCGACATGCAGGAACTGTTCAACGCGCTTGGTGTATAGGAATTAACTCGCTAGGTCCGGCGAAAGCCGCCCTGCAAATGGGAGAAGACGAAGAAAATGGCTCAAACGAAAGGGATCGTCTCGCTCCCCGCGTCCGGCGGGGAGGCCGGACTCAACCGCTATCTGGCCGAGATCAAGAAATTCCCGATCCTCTCTCCAGAGGAAGAGTACATGCTTGCCAAGCGCTGGCGCGAGCATGGCGACACCGAGGCCGCGGCCAAGCTGGTCAACTCGCACCTCCGGCTCGTCTCGAAGATCGCGATGGGTTACCGCGGCTACGGCCTGCCGGTCAGCGAGCTGATCAGCGAAGGCAATATCGGCCTGATGCAGGGCGTGAAGAAGTTCGAGCCCGACCGCGGCTTCCGCCTCGCGACCTATGCCATGTGGTGGATCCGGGCTTCGATCCAGGAATTCATCCTCCGCTCGTGGAGCCTGGTGAAAATCGGCACCACGGCCGCCCAGAAGAAGCTGTTCTTCAATCTCCGGCGCATGAAGAACCAGATCGACGCGTTCGAGGATGGCGACCTGAAGCCGCAAGACGTGACCAAGATCGCAAACGATCTCGGCGTCAGCGAGGACGAAGTGGTGTCGATGAATCGCCGCATGGCGATGGGCGGCGACACCAGTCTCAACGCACCGCTGAAGGGCGACGAGGGCGCCGAAAATCAGTGGCAGGACTTCCTGGTCGATAATGGCCCGCTGCAGGACGAGCGGATTGCCGACGACCAGGAGAGCCGTGTCCGCCACGACCTCCTGATGAACGCGCTCGAGAGCCTCAACGATCGCGAGAAGCATATCCTGATGGAGCGGCGCCTCGCGGATGAACCCAAGACACTCGAAGAGCTGAGCCAGGTCTACGGCGTCAGCCGCGAGCGAATCCGGCAAATCGAGGTCCGCGCGTTCGAGAAGCTGCAGGCCGCGCTGCTGCGGCTGGCCGGAGAGCGTCGGCTGCTGCCGGCGGCCTAGCTCTTTTCTTTCGCAACTTTCGGAGCGGCCCGAGTCAGCTTCTCCCCTTCCCTTTGCTCCTCAGGACGGTCTTGAATCGTGTCATCGGTCGCGACGTTGTCGGCGGCCCAGGCACCGCGATCGCCCATCGGCCGGGGTGAGCCGGTCGTGCTGTCTTTCGCGGTCTGGTGCTCGATTTCGCTGTTGAGCTCGGCCCCGAACACGAAGGCATAAGCCGAGAGATACATCCACGTCAGCAGCGCTACGACCGCCCCGAGGGACCCGTAGCTCGCATGATAATTGGTGAAACGGCTCACGTAGATGCCGAAGGCCCAGGTGAGCAGCAGCAGGGCGACCGCCGCAAACAGCGAACCCGGGGTGATCCACTTCCACTGTGCGTCCTCGCGCGACGGACCGAAGCGGTAAAGCGTGGAGGCGATCGCCGCGCCAACCACGGTCAGGAAAAGATAGCCGACAATCTTCCCCGCAACGACTGCTACGTGCGGCGCCTCCGGGAGCAGGTGCTGAAGAAAAGCCAGCGCCGCGGTCCCGGCGAGCGCCGCGAGTGCGATGATCAACGCGCTGAGCGTCATCGAGATCGCCAGCAGGTAAAAGCGGACCAGGCCCCTTTTCTCTTTCTCCTCGTACGCGATGTTGAGCGCGGTAATCACGGAGGCGGCCCCGTTGGTCCCGCCGTAGGTCGCGACCAGGAACGCGATCAGAATGCCAATTCCCTTGGTCTTCTGCGACGCCCTTACCGCCGTCATTAACTGATCGCCGATGATCGACGCCACGTCGGTCGGCAGCACGCCAGTCAGCGCTTGCATGTTCTTGATAACGCTCATGGGATCGGCAGCCAGCCCGTAGACCAGGACGATGAGCCCCAGCAGCGAGAGCAAGGCGAAGAAGCCGTAAAAGGCTACCCCGGCGGCGACCAGCGCGACGTTGTCGTCCCACGTTCGCTTGTAGGTCCGTGCGGCGATATCCTTCCACGCCGCACGCGGCATTTGCCACGGCGAAGCCGCCCGATGTCCCCGCGGATCCTTGTCAGCCATGGCCGGACGGATGTGCGTCAATCATGGCGTTTCAGCAATGACAGGTGGAGGCGCCAGTTTGCGGTCAGTGCGCGCGCGCCTCGATCGGCAATACTCGCCATGTTCACCTCCTCGCCCGCCCAACACCCCGACACGCGAGCCGTTCCCCCTCTTGCCAAGCGCGCGAAACAGGCGGACGGTGGAGGCTTCCTGACAGGCGCCCGAGCGCCTCCGTTATGCGACTCGCGCGCCCGTGAACCGGACGAAGGGAGAGACGCATGGTCGACAACAAGGCTGGAGAATCCGCAAAAGGCACTCGAGTTATCGCGCTGGTGGGACCCGCCGGCGCGGGAAAGACAAGCCTGGCCGAAGCGATGCTGTTCGCAGCCGGCGCCACCGACCGGCTAGGGTCCACGGCCAACGGCTCCAGCATCGGTGATTCGAGCCCGGAGTCGCGGCAGCGCGGCGGCTCGACCGAGCTCAACCTCGACCATTTCACTTATCTTGGCGACGAGTTCGCGATCGTCGATGTTCCGGGCTCGGTCGGGTTTTCAGCCGACGGCGCGAAGGCTCTCGCCGTGGCAGACGTCGCGATCGTCGTCGTCGATCCGGACCCTGCGCGCGCTCCACTCGCCGCTCCGGCTTTACGCGCCCTTGACGAACTCGGAATTCCGCACGTCATTTTCGTCAACAGGATCGACCACGCGCATGGTCGAATCCGCGATCTTCTCTCGGCGCTCCAGCCGATGAGCGTCTCGCCACTGATCGCCCGGCAGATTCCAATCTGGGATGGCGAGAGAATCGGGGGCTTCGTCGATCTCGCACTCGAATATGCCTTCAAATACCGCCCGGGACAGAAGTCCGAGCGTATCGAGATCCCCGCGGATCTGCAGAACCGCGAATCCGAGGCGCGGACCCAGATGCTCGAACAGCTCGCCGATCACGACGATGAGCTGCTCGAACAATTGTTGATGGACGAAGCCCCCAATCGCGAAAAAGTGCTGCAGGATCTCGCCCGCGAAACCGGCGAGAATCTCGGTGTCTCGGTGCTGTTCGGCTCGGCGATCAGCTCGTGGGGTGTTCGCCGGCTCCTGAAAGCGATGCGCCACGAGGCGCCGGGTCCCCAAGGCGCCGCGGACCGCCTCGGTGTTTCCGATCCGTCGCTCTATGTTTTCAAGGTCATCCACGGCTCGATCGGACGCCTCGCGCTTTCCCGCGTCCTCGGCGGCCGAATCTCCGAAGGCTCAGATCTCAAGGCCGAGGGCGGCGAGCATGCACGCCTCGGAGCATTGTTCCAGCTGCAGGGAGAGAAGACGTCGAAAGTCACCGATGCGCGCAACGGCGATGTCGTCGCCGTCGCAAAGATCGACACGGTCAAGGCAGGCCAATGGCTCGGCGCGGGCAAGCTGCCGTCGCCGATCGAGGTGGACTATCCGGCGCGCAATTGCGCAATCGCCATCGAACCGGCCGATCGCAAGGATGACGTGAAGTTATCCGGTGCGCTCCAGCGCCTGGGCGAAGAGGATTCGGCGCTCGTCGTGGAGCATGACGAGGCCAATCATGAAATCCGCCTGAGAGGGATCAACGACGAACATTTGAACACCGTACTGGCCCGGCTCAAGCGACGGTACGGAGTCGAGGTGAAAAGCCATCCTCCCACGGTCGGCTATCGCGAATCGATCCGAAAGTCGGTGACCCAGAAAGGCCGGCACAAAAAACAATCGGGCGGCCACGGCCAGTTTGGCGATGTAATCATCGAAGTGAAGCCGCTGCCCCGTGGTTCCGGGTTCGTTTTCGAAGAACGAATTCACGGCGGGTCTGTGCCCAAGCAATGGATCCCGGCCGTGGAAGACGGTGTTCGCGAGGCAATGCACAAAGGCCCGCTTGGCTTCGAAGTGGTGGATTGCTGCGTCAGCCTCATTGACGGCAGCTATCACAGCGTCGACAGCTCGGAGCTGGCCTTCAGGCTTGCCGGGCGGATCGCGATGCAGGAGGCACTCGCCGCGGCTGGTCCGCACCTCCTGGAGCCGATGCACAAGCTGACCGTCGTCTGCCCATCCAGCGCGACGAGCCGGATCACCTCCGCGGTCGCGGGGCGCAGGGGGCAGATGCTCTGCATGGGGCCCCGTGACGGTTGGACCGGCTGGGACCGGATCGAGGCCCTGATTCCGGAGGCGGAACTGTCGGGGCTGGAGGCCGAACTCAGATCGCAAAGCCAGGGACTTGCAACCTACGAGGCGGCGTTCGACCATCTCGCGGAATTAAACGGGCCGCTCGCGGACAAGGTCATTCAGCAGAGTGTGCCAGAGCCCGCCTGAATAGGCTCGCGTTTTGGGGAGCCGGGTTCGCGCGGCACGCGCGATGGACCGGCTCGCCCATCTTCTCTAAGACGCGGGACTGATGGCAGCTTCCGACCGCGCCGACGTGTGGGTTCTGATGGGACCGCACAGGGGCGACAACAATCAGGTTCTCGCGCTGGCGGAAGGTCTGGGAATCCCATTCCGAACGATTGCGTTGGAGTACGGCCCGTTTGCGCATTGGCCCGCGCTGTGCCGGGCCGTGAGCATTGCCGGTCTGACGGCTGCGTCACGGCGGGACATTTCTCCTCCGTGGCCGTCGCTAGTCCTTGGCATCGGGCAGAGAAGCGGACCGGTCGCGCGCTACATCAAACAACAATCCGGCGGGCGAACCAAAGTTGTTCGCCTCGGCGATCCGATGGCCCCTCCCAGCCTCTTCGACCTGGTCATCACGAGCACCCAATATGCCGTTCGGGAGGCGCCGAACGTCGTCAGCCTGCCGGTGAATGTCACCAGCGCCGAGCCCGCCAAGCCGGACAGGTTCGAGGAGCGCTGGCTCGAGGCATTTGCGCGGCCGCGCCGACTGCTCGTCATCGGGGGCAAGACGTCGCTGTGGCGCTTCGATCCCGAGCTCATCTCGGAAAGCATTTGCGTGCTGAAGGCCCGTACCCATCGTGATGGCGGTTCGACGATTGCGGTCACGAGTCCGCGGACCGCGGAAGAACTTGTAGCGGCGGCACAGGCCGCTCTCGGCGCGAAGGCTGTCGTGACCGGCGCATTTCCGCGTTATGGCGCACTGCTGTCGGCAGCGGATGAGATCCACGTCACCGGCGATAGCGTGTCAATGCTTTCAGACGCGGTCGCTACTGGCAAGCCGGTCGGCCTCATCCCTCTCGAGCCGAACGGCATGGCGCGGCTGGTGCGAACGATCGGGATTGTTCGGGGACGACCGCTCCGGCTGCGCGATCTCAAGAAGTTCTGGAACGACCTTCGGGACCGCGGCGTGGTCGGGACGATTTGGCAACCGCGATCCGGCACCCTGGACGTCTCGCCGATCGAGACGGCCGTGGCGGCGGTTCGCGCGGTCCTTGAGGACCGCCTTCCTGAAGCGTCGTCCTCAGCCCATCGATCGGCGCCGCAGTCCCCCCTGCCGAAGCCGGCAGTGCAGCCCGCCGCCGGCTAGGCGAGGCCCTCGACGATAGCGACCGGCGCCCAGCCGTCGACCCCGTGTGCGCTGCCGAAATCGTGCGGGAATGACTCGCCCGCGTGGATTCCGCCGCTGACGAACACCGCGTCGAAGCCCATCCGGGCTGCACCGACCATGTCGGTGTGCAGCCCATCGCCGATCGCCAGCACCGCATCGGCCGACGGATCGCCGGCACGATGCAGCGCGTGCCGGTAAATGGTCGCGTGAGGCTTGCCATACCAGGTCACTGGGCCGCCGAGCTGCTCGTAAAGGTCGGCGATCGCGCCAGCGCACGCTTCCCGCTGTCCGCCCCGAATCACGACGCGGTCGGGGTTGAGGCAATGCATCATGGTTCCGCGTGCCGCCCAGCGCTCAAGCTCGGCGCCATAGTCGCTCGGATCAGGTCGCCCTTCCATCATCCCGGTGCAGGCGAAGTCGGTGAACTGGTCGTCGTCGGTGATCGCGACGCCGCGCCCTTCCAGGATCGCGCGGTCAGCGGCAGTACCGATGAACCCGACTGGCCGGCCGAGCGCATTCAATGCTTCGACCCCAGCTTCTCCGCCCGTCGCAACGAAATTATACGTGTCGCGAGGCAGACCGATATGGTCGAGCTGTTGCTCTACCGCTTCTTCCGTGCGGGGAGCGTTCGTGATCAGGCCTACACAACGGCCCTCGTCGCGCCACTGGCTCAACCGCTCCGCCGCGCCCGGATACAAGTGCACGCCGTCATGGACGACGCCCCAAATGTCACAGAGAATGAGGCGGTACTTCGGATCGAGCGTATCGAGAAAGCTCACTCGAGCCCCGCCTCCGCCAGCGCCCGCTCGATTGGAGCCACATCCTCCGGATTATTCAGCTCGCGCAGCGCAAAGGGCGGCGTTTCGACTTCGACGACCGCGACGGGAATGCCGGCGACGAGGAACCGCAGTTGCTCCAGTCCCTCGAGCGTTTCGAGTTCGGTCACTGGGGTTTCGCCGTAGCGATTCAGCGCTTCCGGACGGTAGGCATAAACGCCGACGTGCAAGCGCACCGGCGACATATCGCCGTCGAGTGATCCGATGGGCAGATGCGGGATGAGCCGCTTCGAGAAATACAGCGCGCGTCCCTCGGCATCGGTGACGACACTGGTGCCGCCGACGCGTCCGGCTGCTTCCTCCGCCTGCAGCATGCGAACTTCGGCGTTCCGCAGGCGAATTGCGGGCGTGGCGACGAGCTCCCGAGCATCCGAATTCATTCGCGAAATGAGTGCTTCGACATATCCGGGCGGCGTCAGCAGCGCGTCGCCCTGGAAGTTGATCACGAGATCGGGGTCATGCAGCGAAGCCAGCGCCTCGGCACAGCGCTCCGTTCCATTGCGGCAATCCGCCGACGTCATGATCACGCCCACCCCAAAAGCCGCGCAGGCATCGGCGATTCGCTCGTCGTCGGTCGTGACGAACACGCCGGAAACGCCGCCAACCCGCCTCGCCGCCTCCACGCTGCGCTGGATCAGTGGCTTGGCGGTCCCGTTCTTGCCTCTGAGGGCTGCGAGCGGTTTTCCTGGATAACGCGACGATTGGTAACGGGCCGGGATCAGAATGACTGCGTTCATCGCGCCGCCGGGCAGTCGTGGATGTGCAGGACTCCGACGGGCTTCTTGCCGCGTTCGTCCTCGTCGACGACGAACAAGGCGGTGATCTTATATTCGTCGAACAGCGGCAGTGCGTCGTCGACAAGGTCATCCGGCGCCACCGTCTTCGGATCGGCGGTCATGAATTCGGCTGCACTATGTTCCAGCCCACGCTCGATGTTCCGGCGCAAGTCGCCATCGGTGATAATCCCGATCAGGCTCCCGGTCTCGTCGGTCACACCGACCAGGCCCAGCCGCTTGGCTGACATCTCGACCACGGCATCATGCATGGAACTGCCGCCGCTGATGAGGGGAAGCGATCCTCCCGTATGCATGAGCCGCCGGATGGGCTTCAGCCTGGCCCCGAGCGAGCCGCCGGGGTGAAGTCGTCCGAAATCGCTGCGGGTAAACCCTTTCTGGCGCATCACGGTCATCGCAAGTGCATCGCCGAGCGCGAGCGTCATCGTCGTCGAACTGGTCGGCGCCACCGATTCAGGGCCGACTTCGGGCCAGTGCGGCAGCACAAGCGATGCCGTTCCCGCGTCCGCAAGCATCGTCCCGCCGTGCCCCGTGATAGCGATGATCGGAATTTTTGCCTGATGAAAGTGATCGACGACGTGCTCCAGCTCGGCTGTCTCGCCACTCTGTGAAATCAGGATTGCGACGTCGCCTTCGGCAGCCATGCCGAGGTCACCGTGAATAGCTTCGGCCAGATGAAGGAAAACCGCCGTCGTGCCGGTGGAAGCGAAGGTGGCGGCGATCTTGCGCCCGACATGTCCGGACTTGCCAAGTCCACTGACGATCAGCTTGCCCTTGCAACCATAAATGAGCCGGACCGCCTGCTCGAAGGTCTCGCCCAGGCTGTCGGCAAGCGCGTCCAGCGCCCGAGCCTCGTCGTGGAGGATTGCGCGCCCGAACTCGAGCAGGCTGATTGGTGAACTGCGATCGGCTGCCATCCGCAGGCCCTAGCCAGCCCGCCAGCGGCTGTGAAGCGTTATGCCGCTTTGAGCGCCTGCTCTTTCCGCCATTTTGCAAGCTTCTTGAGCACCATCTCACGCTTCAGGCGGGAAAGGTGATCGATGAACAAGACGCCGTCCAGATGGTCCATCTCGTGCTGCAGGCATACCGCGAGGAGGCCGTCGATCTCTTCCTCGAAGGCGTTACCCTCGATGTCGTGCCAGCGCGCCCGGATCCGGTCGGGGCGCATGACCTCCGCATATTGCTCGGGCACCGACAGACAGCCCTCGGTGTACGGAACCTCGCTCTCCGAGTGCCACAGGATCTCCGGATTGACGAAAACCCGGGGGTCCTTGACCGGCTCGCCGCCGTCTTCCTCCGGCTCCTGAAGATCGATGACGAGCAGGCGAACAGGCTCGCCGACCTGGACCGCCGCAAGCCCGATGCCTGGCGCGTCGTACATCGTCTCGAACATGTCGGCGGCCAAGGTCTTCAAGGCGCCGTCGAACACCTCCACCGGCTTGCTGATTTGCCGGAGGACAGAATCGGGCGTTTCGTAGATGCGGCGTATGGCCATGAATGGGATTTAGTCTTTCACCTTGGCCGCTTCAA
This sequence comes from Sphingomonas sp., assembly GCA_025981625.1. The sequence continues at coordinate 36,092 of JAICXF010000006.1, forward strand.
GAAATCGGGCGGCGGGCTCGAAGCGCTTGAGCAAGCGTCCCCTCGTCAAGATAGTCAAGCTCACCACCGACCGGAAGTCCGTGAGCCAACTGGCTGATCCGAATTGGAAATCCTTCAAGTCGCTCGGCCAGATAGTGCGCCGTGGTCTGACCCTCAAGTGTGGCGTTCATCGCAAGCACGACTTCGTCGATTCCCCCTCCGGAGACGCGACGCACGAGCTGGTCGACCGTGAGGTCTTCGGGACGGACTCCCTCGAGCGCTGACAGGCGGCCGCCGAGTACATGGTATCGTCCGGGGAACAGCCGCGAGCGATCCAGCGCCCATAGGTCGGCCACTTCCTCCACCACGCACAGCGACTTCTCGTCTCGCCGCGGATCGCGGCAGATGCTGCACGGGTCCGCAGTGTCGACATTGCCGCACACCGAGCAAGTCGAGAGCCGGTCAGCGACATTCCGCAGGGCAGAAAGCAGCGGCTGAAGCGCGGTCTCGCGCTTTTTCATCAAGTGAAGCACCGCCCTGCGCGCCGAGCGGGGACCAAGGCCCGGCAGCCGCGCGAGCGCCTGGCTCAATGCTTCAATTTCCTGACTGGCCACGAAAGCCCCCTAGCCGTTCCCCCTGAGCCTGTCGAAGGGCTGCCCTACTCTTTGACACCGGCAGGTTGGAAAGGCAGGGCTTCGACAAGCTCAGCCTGAACGGAGTTAATCCCACGTGCGCGTTGTCTTGATGGGATCGCCGGAATTCGCGGTGCCGAGCCTCAATGCGCTCGTGGAAAGCGGACAAGAGGTCGTGTGCGTTTATTCGCAACCCCCAAGACCCGCGGGGCGCGGCAAGGCGGACCGCAAAACCGCCGTTCATGAGCGCGCCGACCGGTTCGGGATCGAGGTTCGCACACCGCGCACGCTGCGCGATCCGACGGAACAGGAGCGGTTCCGCGCACTCGATGCCGATCTGGCAGTGGTCGCGGCGTACGGCTTGATCCTCCCAAAGCCGATCCTTGATGCACCCAGGCGAGGTTGCGTGAACGTGCACGCATCGCTCTTGCCGCGGTGGCGCGGCGCCGCGCCGATTCAGCGCGCCATCCTGGCGGGCGACGAGACGAGCGGCGTGACCATCATGCAAATGGAAGAGGGCCTCGACACGGGGCCGATGTTGCTGACCCGGGAATTGCAAATTGCCGGAAAGACGGCCGGGCAAGTCACTCAAGAACTGGCGGCGCTCGGGGCCGATGCGCTCCTGGAATGGATCGCGAATCCCACACATGCCGAGCCGCAGCCCGCTGAGGGTGCGACCTACGCGGCGAAGATCGACAAAGCGGAGGCCCGGATCGAGTGGAATCGATCGGCAGAGGAGATCGGACGCCAGGTCCGCGCCTTTGCGCCTGCTCCGGGCGCGTGGTTCGAGGCGCTTGGCGAGCGGATCAAGCTGCTCGCTGCGGAAGTCGGGACTGGCCGCTTCCGCCGACCGGGCGAGGTCCTGGACGACCAGCTCACGATCGCGGCGGAAAAAGGGTCGATCGAGTCGCTAGTAGTGCAGCGCGCCGGACGCGGACCGATGTCGCCGGGCGAACTGCTAAGAGGTTTTCCAATTCCAAAGGGCACGATCCTCCAGTGACCCGCTGGCGCCTGACGATCGAATATGACGGCGGTCCGTTCATGGGGTGGCAGCGGCAGGACCACGGCCCCTCGGTCCAGCAGACCCTGGAAGGAGCACTGCGCCGGATGACCGGCGAAGGGTCGGCATTCTACGCGGCCGGACGCACAGACGCGGGAGTCCATGCGCTCGCGATGGCCGCGCACGTCGACGTCGAACGGCAACTTACGGCGCATCGGCTGCGCGAGGGCTTGAACGCGCTGGTCCGGCCGCACCCAATCTCCGTCGTGGAAGTCAGCGAGGTGGCCGACGACTGGCACGCGCGCTTCTCGTGCATAGGCCGCCGCTATCTATACCGGATCCTCAACCGTCGAGCTCCCCCCGCACTCGATGCCGGACGCGTCTGGCACATTCCGGTGCCGCTGGATGTCGACGCAATGCAGCAAGGGGCTGCGCACCTCGTCGGGCACCACGATTTCACCACCTTCCGCTCGGCCCAATGCCAGTCGGAAAGTCCGGTCAAAACCTTGGACTGCCTCGAGGTGAGGCGCTCGGGCGAGGAGATCCACGTGACGGCCGCCGCGCGCAGCTTCCTCCACCATCAGGTCCGCTCAATGGTGGGATGCCTCGCCCTCGTCGGCCGCGGCCAATGGCGCGCTGACGATATCAGGATGGCGCTGGATGCTCGCGACCGGTCGGCGCTCGGTCTCAATGCTCCGCCGCAAGGGCTCTATTTCGTCGAGGCTGTGTATCCCTGACAGCGGAATTATTCCGCCGCGATGGCCTGGAATTCCTGCGCTGCAAGATACTTTTCGGCATCCAGCGCCGCCATGCAACCGGTGCCGGCCGCGGTCACCGCCTGCCGATAGATCTTGTCCATCACGTCGCCACAGGCGAACACGCCGTCGATATTGGTGCGGGTGGTGCCCGGTTCGACGACGATGTAGCCGTCATCGTCCAGCTTGAGCTGCCCCCTGAATAGCTCGGTCGCGGGCTGGTGGCCGATCGCGACGAAAGCACCGTCCACTTCGACGCGACTCATCTGACCGGTCCGTCGGTTGCGAATCTCCAGACCAACCAGCGCCTCAGGCTCTCCGCCGCCGACGAACTCGACGACTTCGCTGTCCCAGATCACCTTGATGTTCGGATTGGCGAACAGGCGGTCCTGCAGAATTTTCTCGGCGCGGAATGAATCCCGCCGATGAATCAGGGTGACGTCATGGCTGTGATTGGTGAGGTAGAGCGCTTCCTCGACCGCCGTATTGCCGCCGCCAATCACCGCAACCTTCTTGCCGCGGTAGAAGAATCCGTCGCACGTCGCGCAGGCGGAGGCGCCCCTGCCCTTCATATGCTCTTCCGACGGCAGGCCGAGCCACTTTGCCTGTGCGCCCGTCGCGACCACCAGGGCGTCCGCGAAATATTGAGCGCCGCTATCGCCGGTCAGCCGGAATGGGCGACGCGACAGATCGACCGCGCTGATATGGTCCCAGACGATCTTGGTGCCTACATGCTCGGCCTGCGCCTGCATCTCCTCGACCAGCCACGGGCCCTGAATGACATCGCGGAATCCGGGATAATTCTCGACATCGGTGGTCGTCGTCAGCTGACCGCCCGGCTGGATGCCCTGGATGACGACGGGCCCGAGACCCGCCCGGGCAGCGTAAATGGCGGCGGTCAGGCCGGCCGGACCGGAGCCGAGGACGGCCACGCGGGTCGAAATGCTGTTGCTCATGGCCAGCATCTAGGGCGCGCGGCCACGCCCCGCAACGTCGCGGTTGAGGCCTTGGCTAAACCGCTCGCCGACCCGCGACGAAGTTCCAGATCAGCACGATGATGCCGATGACGAGCAGGATGTGGATGAGGCCGCCGCCGACGTGGACTACGAACGCGCCGAGCGCCCACAGGATCAAAAGGATGATGGCAATGGTCAGAAGCATTGGGTCGTCCTCCAAGGTTCACAGGAACGCTGGCGTAACATCCCACGCGCGGGCCTGTTCCGCCGGCGAGTCACATCGGATCACGGGATTGAGCACCGGCAATTCGACCGCGGAACCATTTCGATTGCAGTTCATTCGCTGATTAGCTAATTCGCTAACACGTTGCAGGAGTCATCGGCTTGGATGCTGTTTTCGACGCGCTCTCGCATCCCACGCGTCGACGCGTGCTCGAGATGCTCAAGAGCGGCGGAATGACCGCGGGAGAACTTGCCGACGCTTTTCCTGTCTCCAAGCCAACCATGTCGGGCCACTTTGCGAAGCTGCGCAACGCGGGCCTGATCCATGCCGAGAGCTGCGCCGGCACGATCGTCTACACGCTCAATCTCTCGGTCGTCGAGGAAGTGGTGATGAGCTTCATGGGCCGGCTGGGCTTGGGCGGCGGGACGGATGAAACCGAACGGACGGAGGAAAGAAATGACTAACCGAGTCCCTTATGTCCTCCCAATCGTGACGATGGTTCTGCTTGCGACGCTCGCCATTCTCGCGGGCGTACATGCGCCTGCGGGCATGCGTCTCGCGTTTCACTGGAACGACAATGGATTGGCCGACGGATTTGCGGGAGCCTGGGCTGCGCTGTTGATCCCGGTAGGTCTCTGCGCTGCATTGACGCTCGTGTTCGTGGCCCTGTCTCGCCTGCTCGGGCCGATGTCTGAGCTGATCCATGGCATGCTCGTGATGATGATCGTCTACGAAGGAATGATCGCCGCACCCGTTTTCGGCATCGCCGTTCCTCCGACGATCTCGCCGATGTTGGCGGTCTGCGGTCTGTTCTGGATCCTCATGGGCAACAGGATGCCCAAGTCACGCCCGGTGCTGCGCAAGCCACAGACAATCCCCGATATGAACCGCGCGATCGCGACCAGCCGGTTCTCTTCGCGTTTCTGGGTGGTCGGCGGCATCATCATTCTCGCCGCAGCCTTGATTCCGCTTGAACCCGCGATACGCCACATCGTCACCAAGACCGTGCTGTGGATAACGTTATTGGTACCGCTGATCTATTCCGTCTTCTGGCGTCAGGACTAGGCGACCGCAGTCAGGTCAAACCAACCGGCTCTGCTTCACCGCCGCCCCGATGAATCCAGCGAAAAGCGGGTGCGGCGCGAAAGGACGGCTCTTGAGCTCGGGGTGGAACTGGACCCCCATGAACCACGGATGGTCCGGTCGCTCGACGATCTCGGGGAGCTCTCCATCAGGAGACATGCCCGAGAAGATGAGGCCGGTCTTCTCCAGCGCATCGCGATAATGATTGTTGACCTCGTAGCGATGCCGATGGCGCTCGCTGATGAGATCGGCGCCGTAGATCGATCGCACCTGGCTGTTGCCGTCGAGCTTGGCGGGATAAGCGCCCAGCCTCATCGTACCGCCAAGGTCGCCACCGGCGGCGCGCTGCTGGAGGCCCTCCTCGCTCATCCACTCGGTGATCATGCCGACGACCGGTTCCGACGTCTGGCCGAACTCCGTCGTGGAGGCGTCCGCGATCCCGGCGAGGTTCCGCGCCGCCTCGATGCAGGCCATCTGCATGCCGAGGCAGATGCCGAAGAAGGGAATCTCCCTTTCGCGAGCGAACTTCACCGATGCGATCTTCCCCTCGCTGCCGCGCTCGCCGAAGCCGCCGGGCACCAGGATGCCATGGAGCGGCTCCAGCTCGGCAACGATATCGGACTCCGGATGCTCGAAGATCTCGGCGTCGATCCACTCGATCCTGACCTTGGCCCGGTTGGCGATGCCGCCGTGGACCAGCGCCTCTCGCAAGCTCTTGTAGGCATCGGGAAGGCCGACATACTTCCCGACCACGCCGATGGTGACCTCGCTGTCGTAATGATCAATGCGGTCCATGATCTCGTTCCAGCGGGCGAGATCCGGCTGCGGTGCGTCACTGATCCCGAAAGCGCGGAGCACTTCGTCATCGAGGCCCGCCTCGTGATATTGCAGCGGCACGTCGTAAATGTTGCGGGCATCGAGCGCGGGAATGACCGCCGACGGCCGGACGTTGCAGAACAAGGCGATCTTTTCCCGCTCGCCTTGCGGCAGCGGGCGGTCACAGCGGCAGAGCAGGACTTCGGGTTGAACCCCGAAGCTCGACAACTCGCGCACGGATTGCTGGGTGGGCTTGGTCTTGAGCTCCCCCGCCGCAGCAATCCATGGCACCAGGGTGGTATGGACGCTCACGGTCTGGTCGCGGCCGAGATCGTTCCGCAGCTGCCGGATCGATTCGATGAACGGCAAGCTCTCGATGTCCCCGACGGTGCCGCCGATCTCGCAAATCACGAAATCGCAGCTGTCGGTGTCAGCCAGCGCGAATTCCTTGATGGCGTTGGTGACATGCGGGATCACCTGGACGGTTGCGCCGAGATAGTCTCCTCGACGCTCCTTGGCGATGATGTCGCGATAGATGCGGCCGGTCGTAATGTTGTCCGACTGGCGCGACGATACGCCGGTGAATCGCTCATAATGGCCGAGATCGAGGTCGGTCTCCGCGCCGTCGTCGGTCACGTAGACTTCGCCATGCTGGTACGGGGACATCGTGCCCGGGTCGACGTTCAGATAAGGATCGAATTTCCGGATTCGGACCTTGTAGCCACGCGCCTGGAGAAGCGCCCCGAGGGACGCTGAAAGAAGCCCTTTCCCAAGCGATGAGACCACGCCGCCGGTGACAAAAATGAACCGCGCCATGGGTTTCGACGCTTAGGGGGATTGCGGCTTCGCGCGCAAGCGACCCGCGAAAATATTTCGGCAATACGCCTGCTTATTGCGCGAGCGGGACCGCCGGGGCCTGCTGGTTCTGGACCGGCGTGGTGATCGGTGCGGGCGCCGGCTGCACTGGCGCGGGCTGAGTCTGCTGGACCGGTGCCGACGCGGTCTTGCCAGCCAGAGACGTATCGATCTTGGTCGGCTCCCGGGTGGCACCGGCAATCGCCGCCATGACGATCGACAGCACGATGAACAGTCCGCCGAGCACGGCGGTCGAGCGGGTCAGGAAGTCGGCCGCGCTGCGCGCCGTCATGAAACCCGACGAGCTCCCGCCCACGCCGAGACCTCCGCCTTCGGAGCGCTGCATCAGGATAACGCCAATGAGCGCCGCGGCGATGAGAGTTTGGACAATGAGCAGGAAGGCGAACATGTCGTTCTTTCGATAAAAAATGCGCGACGCGACTTAGGCCGCGCCGCACAAGCTTTCAACCTGAGTTACTTCTCGCTCTTCGCCGCCGGCGCACTACCCGTGACAAGCGCCTCGAGCTGCTCCGACGAATAGCCGATCGTCACGCTGCCGTCGGGATTGCCGCGCAAACCGTCCTGAGCGATTGCAATCTTCTTTCCGTTCTGCAGGGCGATCGTGACCTTGCCATCGGCCACGGAGTCGATCGTTCCGACCGCGGCGCCGCCGACGCCCTTGACTGTCGCGCCAGCAGCAATCGCGGCATTGGCTGCTGCCTCGCTCTTCTCGATCGCGGCGTCGAGCTGCGCCTGGCTCATGGCGAACAGCAGTTTGCCGTTGCTCACCGAAAAGCTCGTCTTCGGCAGCAAGGCATCGTGCTTGTCCGTCTTGACCTGAATGTTGTCGCCCCTGATCGCCGTGACGGTGCCGACTGGCGCCCCTGAGGTGTCGACCACCTGCATCCCGACCGCCTGCGCCGCGGCAGGAACTGCGGGCAGAGCGAAAGCCACTCCGAGAGCGGCGAATGTACCGAATATGAGTCGCATAGGTCCTTTCCTAAATTGAGAAATATCAATGGCATAATAATTGTGAGTCGAAACTGAACGGCTATTCACCTGCCGCCTTCGAGGCCGCGGCAACGATGGGGATGAAATCCGCGGCCCTGAGGCTCGCTCCTCCAACGAGAGCCCCGTCCACGTCAGCTATGGAGAAGATTTCCGGCGCGTTCGAGTCTTTGACGGATCCTCCATAAAGAATCCGGATTCGTTCCCCCATTTGGTAGTGCTTCCGAAGCCTCGCGCGGATGGCGGCGTGAACCTCGGCTATTTCGGCATTGGTCGGCACCTTGCCCGTCCCGATCGCCCAGATAGGCTCATAGGCGATGGCCAGCTCGGCCGCGTTGTCCGTTATTTGAGGGAGCGAGGCGTCCAGTTGGTCGGTCACGGTCGCCACGGCCTCCCCGCGTTCGCGCACCTCCAGGCTCTCGCCGACGCAGAGGATCACCACAAGGCCAGTGGCGAGCGCCGCCTCTGCCTTGGCCTTCACGATTTCATCGCTTTCCCGATGCGCCTCGCGGCGCTCGGAATGACCGACGATCGTCAGGCTTGCACCGGCGTCGCGAAGCATCGTGGCGGAGGTGCAGCCGGTATGCGCTCCTTTGTCGGCGTGATGGACGTCCTGTCCACCGATGGGAAAGCCAGGAACCGCGCGCACCGCCCGCTCGATCAGGATCGACGGCAGGCACAAGGCAACATCGACCTTCGGGTAGTCGCTTGCCGCCGCCGCGATCGCTTCGATCTCGGCAAGGTCCGACGACAGGCCGTGCATCTTCCAGTTGCCGGCAACAAGCTTCTTCATCGTCATCGATTGCCCCTCCGCAGCGGGACGTAGCGGCGCGGCTTGATGCGCGCCAGCCCGCCCCCTAAAGCGGCATCTCCTTCCAGTCGCACCGGGAACCCGATGCTCTCCTTCTTCAGACGCGTTGCAAATTCAAAAATCGGTACGTGGGTTGTCGCGGCGATCGGCCTGGCGATCCTGGCCGGATTCGCGCTCGCCGATCTCTCGAACTTCGGCACCGGGAGCATCGGCCTTGGAATGAGCAGCGACGCTTTGGTCAGGGTCGGGGACCGCGAAGTCACCGAGCACGATCTCAGCGATGCCATGCAACGGCAGCTGCAGGCGGTGCGCCAACAGCGGCCGAACGCCGATTATGCCAGCATTATCGGCGACCTCGACGGCGTGCTCGATGAGCTGACGACCGAACGCGCGCTCATGGCCTTTGCGGACAAGAACCAGTTTCCTTTGTCAAAGCGGCTGATCGATGCGGAGATCACCCAACTGCCGGCGACCAAGGGTCTCGACGGGAAGTTCAGCGAGCAAGCCTATCAGCAGTTCCTCCAGCGCGAGCGGATGACCGACGCTCAGGTCCGCGATCTTCTCGCTGGAGGCTTGCTTCAACGGCTTCTCCTGACGCCGGTCGCGGTCAATGGCCGTCTATCCGCGGGAATGGCGACTCCTTTCGCCTCGATGCTCCTCGAATTCCGGCAAGGAGAGGCGGCGGTAATTCCGATCGATGCCTTCAAGACGGGATTGAAGCCGACGGATGCGCAGCTGCAGTCCTTTTACGCGGCGAACCGTGCGCGCTACATGATCCCGGAACAGCGCACCCTGCGAATTGCCCGTATCGGCCCTGAACAGGTCGCTGGCGTTGCCGCCTCCGACCAGGAAATCGCCGTCTACTACAATGCGAACAAGGCGACCTATGCCCCGCGCGAAACGCGTTCGCTGACCCAGGTTGTAGTTCAGGACCAGTCGACCGCCAATGCGATTGCGCAGCGCGCGCGCGGCGGCGCCACGCTCGCTGCTGCCGCGGCGCCGGCAGGCAACGGGGCCGCGGTCACGACGCTGAACGATCAGAGCCGCGACGCGTATGCCGGTCTTGCGGGACAGAAAGCAGCGGCGGCCGTATTCGGCGCATCGAACGGCGCGCTCGTCGGGCCGGTTCAGTCGGACTTCGGCTGGGTCGTCGCCAAGATCGATTCGGTGAAGACGGCCAGCGGCAAGACGCTCGAGCAGGCCAAAAGCGAGATCGCCGCGAAACTCAATGCCGACAAGCGCAAGGCAGCGATCGAGGATCTCGTCGACAAGGTCCAGAACGCCGTCGACGGTGGAAGCAACTTCGCGGAGGCCGTCGCCGCCGCGAAGCTCCCGGTCACGACGACGCCGCTCCTCACGGCGAATGGCGCTGCACGCGGGGACGCCGCGTTCAAGCTGCCGCCGGAACTCGCGCCGGCGCTCAAGACCGGCTTCGACATCGCTCCGAACGATCCGCCGGAGGTGGTCACACTGGCCGACGACGCGGGCTATGCGGTCGTTTCTCCCGGAGAGGTCGTCCCTTCATCACCCGCCCCGCTCGCTTCCATCCGTGACCAGGTCGCGAGCGACTGGGTCAATGAGCAGGCAATGCAGCGAGCGCGCGCCGCGGCGACGCAGATTGCAGCGAAGGCGTCCGGGAATGCCTCGCTCGTCGATGCAGCCAAGGGCGCCGGTGTAGCGCTTCCGCCAGTGCAGCCGGTCGCCGCCCGGCGAATCCAGGTCAACCAGGCGCAAGGCGGCGCGGCCGCGGCGCTGAAGTTGCTGTTCACGGCGCCAGCGGGTGCGGCGCGAATGACGCCCAGCCCCCAAGGCGGCGCCTTCGTGGTCGTCAAGGTCGACAAGATCATCCCCGGCAACGCCATCCTCCAGCCGGCCTTGGTCGGCCAGGTGCGCGCCGAACTCGGCCAGGCGGCAGCGCAGGACTACGCCGAGCAATTCCTCGCCGACCTGAAGCGCGAGATGAAGGTCAAGCGCAACGACAGCGCGATCCAGGCTTTCAGAACCCGGCTTTTGACCAGCGGAGGGTGATCGCCGGGCGCCGGCTTGACGTACAATGGAATGTTGCCTAAAAGTTCTCCGTTCGTTCTTTCGGGGGATGATGGCCAATGCTCACCGCCAAGCAACATGAGCTGCTCCGTTTCATCGATGATCGCCTGAAGGCGAGCGGGATCAGCCCGAGCTTCGACGAAATGCGCGAGGCGCTCGAGCTCAAGTCCAAGTCGGGTGTGCACCGGCTCATCTCCGCGCTCGAGGAACGTGGATTCATTCGCCGGCTGCCGAATCGCGCCCGTGCGCTCGAGGTGGTGAAGCTGCCAGACACGCGGCAATCCGCCGACGTCGTGCCGCTGCGGCCGGTGGAAAAGGCTGCGGCCAACGACACGATGGAAATCCCCCTTCACGGCCGGATCGCCGCGGGTACCCCGATCGAGGCGCTGCAGGGCACTGAAAGCTTCGCCGTTCCTGCCGCCCTTCTGGGCTCCGGCGAGCATTACGCCTTGGAAGTGTCCGGCGACTCGATGGTGGATGAGGGCATCCTCGACGGCGATTTCGCGCTGATCCGAAAGGTCGAGACCGCGCGCGACGGCGAGATCGTCGTGGCGCTGATCGATAACGAGGAAGCGACGCTCAAGACGTTCCGCCGCGAGGGGAGCATGATCCGCCTCGATCCAGCCAACCGCAATTACGAACCGCAGCGCTATGAGCCGAGGCGCGTGCAGATTCAGGGGCGGCTCGCCGGGCTGATCCGGCGTTACTAGAGGGCGCTAAAAAGCGATTGGCGGCGACGCTTTCGTCATTGCAGTGCCCGGCGGAGCCCTCTGCGAACGCGTCAGGGTTTGTGCCCACGGGTGATCGCCAATCCGGGCCGCGACGGTATCGACGATCGGGCGATCCGCAAAATAGACCGCCACGCCGCCGGTCCGGGAAAGCACCGAAGGATCGAGCTTGAGCCAGCGCGGCTCGCAACCGCTTGGCAGGCGTCGGTCGGACACCGCAATGTCGGCGCTGTCGCAGGCGACGGTGAGTTCGTCCCAATCGATCCGATAGGCGGACCGGGTGGCGAGGAGTCGCCATTTCTTGGCTCTTTTCGGAATAATCGCCACGCATGCGTCGGGCGAGCAGTCGCTATACGGCCGAAATCCCAGATCGCGCGGCTCGCCGTCGAACCCGGATGCTTCCGAGAGCAGCGACCGGACATAATCGCCCGCCCGGTCCCTAAGGATAAGCGGGGTTCCGTCGGGAGCGACCACCGCCAGGTGCCGCCCATCGCCAGTGATCAACAAGTCGGGCCGGGGTGCAAGGAAAGTTCCGATGCTGCCCAGCGCCAAGGGGAGTAACGCCAGCAGCCGGATGCGCGTCCTCCAGATGCACGTCCACAGCAACCCAACCGTGAGCAGTCCGAATGCCCATACGGGCATTTGCGGGATGGTCATGAGGCGCGTGTGAGCGGCAATCGTGTGAGCCAGAGCGAGAAGCAGGTCGATGCTCCAGCCGGTCAGTGTCCACGCCGGTCGACCAATCCCGACGCAGTCGAGCAGCAGCGAACAGGCCTCGAGCGGCATGATCACCAGCTCCGTAAGCGGGATCGCAATGACGTTCGCAATGACCCCGTAAGGTCCCGCGCGGTGGAAATGATAGAGGACGAAGGGCATGACGCAGAGTTCGACGGCGGCACCCGTCACCACGATGCCGGCCACGCCGCGCGCGATCCGCCGCACCAGGTGCTCGTCACGGCGCTGGAACATCCTCTGGGCCCACGGCGAAGAATGGAGCGCGACGATGGCGCCGACGGCGGCGAACGTCATCTGGAAGCTCGGACCGACAATCGCTTCGGGCTGAACGGCCATGATCAACAGGCCCGAGACCGCGAGCAGCCTCGGACTGATCGCTTCCCTGCCGAGGATCATGCCCACGAGGATCAGCAAAGCAACGATGCAGCTTCGCACCATCGGCACCTGCGATCCGGTCAGCAGGGTGTAGGCAATGGCGGCGATCGCGCCCGCAGCGGCCGCGATCACCAGCAGGTTGAACCGCAGGGCCACCCACTGATTGAGCGCGAGGATGCGCAGCGTGAGCAGCATGGTAAGGCCGATTACGGCGGTTATGTGAAGCCCGCCGACGGACAGCAGGTGGGCAATTCCGCCGCGCCGCATCGCATCCGCGTCGTCCTGGCCAATCGCATTCTGGTTTCCGGTCGCGAACGCGGTCGCGATCGTTCCGGAAGCGCCGGGAAGTCGCTCCCGAATGTGCTGGTCGAGCCGGTTGCGGAGCGATTCGATGCCTGAATCGGGTGCCCTCAGAATGACCTGAACCGGTCCGAACGAACGTCCGGATGCTCCGATGCCGGCGAACCAGAAGTCGCGGGCGAAGTCGTGACTGCCGGGTACGGTCATCGGAGGCGGCGGCATGAGCCTGGCGCGTAGATGGATCACCGAGCCACTTCGGAGCGGCCCCGGCATGTCCTCCTGCCGCACGTTGACTCTCAGCAAAGGCGGCAATGACGAGCCACTTGGAGCTACGGTCAGTCGCACCGCACCCCTCGCAACCAGCGGCTCGACCGCGCGCACGCTGCCTTCGAAGCTCGCGATTTGAGGGCGCGTCAGTCTGGGGGCCGCGACCGCGTTCGAACGCACCCATATCGTCATGCAGCCCAGCACCGCCGCCAAGGCAAACCAGCCCAAAGTCCGGCCCAGCCGACCATCTCCGTTGGCGAAGCTGGTCAGGGAAGCGGCCATTGCAATGCAGATGAAGGCGAGCCATTGCGCCGGCGAGTCGAGCGCGAACCACGCCGCGATCCCGACCCCGAAGCCGACGACCAGCCAATGCGGAAGCTGCGCGTGTTCGACCTCGAGAAGCTTCTCCAGCTCCTCGTGAAGCGCGGAAAGCCGCGTCCTCCAATAGCTCCGAGCACGCTGTGGAAGAGGCGCTTCCCCTATGTTAGGGGCGCTCGTCCGTTGCATTGCAGCATCCAGAGAAGAGGAAAGTGGGCTTGAGCGCAAGTAGTACGTCGCGGCCCGTCGTCACCCGATTTGCGCCCTCTCCCACCGGTTACCTTCACATCGGCGGCGCGCGCACCGCCTTGTTCAACTGGCTCTATGCCCGCCACAACGGCGGCAAGTTCCTGCTGCGCATCGAGGACACGGACCGCGCACGGTCCACGAACCAAGCGATCGAGGCCATTCTTAACGGAATGCGCTGGCTCGAGCTCGATTGGGACGGGCACGAATATTATCAGTCGCAATTCTGGGCGCGGCATGCCGAGATCGCCCATCGGCTTCTCGAGCGCGGCGCGGCCTATCGCTGCTATATGACGCAGGAGGAGCTGGCCCAGCAGCGTGAGAAGGCCAAAGCCGAGCGCAAGCCGTTCCGGATCAACAGCCCTTGGCGCGATGTGAGGGACCCGCAGGGCGACAGACCTTTCGTGATCCGCCTGAGGGCGCCTCGCGAAGGCGAAACGGTCATCGACGACGAGGTCCAGGGCCGGGTAACTGTCCAGAACGCCGAACTCGACGATTTCATCCTGCTGCGATCCGACGGAACGCCAACCTACATGCTTGCGGTCGTCGTCGACGATCACGACATGGGGGTCACTCACGTGATCCGCGGCGACGACCATCTCAATAACGCCTTCCGCCAGCTCGCAATCATTCGCGCGATGGACTGGCCGGAGCCGACCTATGCCCATGTGCCGCTGATCCATGGACCCGACGGAGCGAAGCTCAGCAAGCGCCACGGCGCCATGGGCGTGGACGCTTACCGCGACCAGCTCGGGCTGCTTCCCGAAGCGGTCAACAATTATCTGCTGCGCTTGGGCTGGGGCCACGGCGATGACGAAATCATCAGCCGAACCCAGGCAATCGACTGGTTCGACCTTGCCCAGGTCGGCCAGTCGCCGTCACGCTTCGATTTCAAGAAGCTCGAGAACCTGAACGGCCATTACATGCGGGAAGCGGATGACAGCCGCTTGGCCGAACTAGTCGCCCCTCGCCTTGGATTGTCAGGCGACCAGAAGGCGCTGCTGATCCGGGCAATGCCGGAGCTGAAGCCGCGCGCAAACACGCTCGATCAGCTGGCCGATGGTGCTCGGTTCCTGTTCGAGCGCCGGCCGCTCGGCATGGACGAAGCCGCCGAAGCGCTCCTCACGCGCGAGACGCGGACGCTGCTCGCTTCGGCCCACGGCGCCCTTGTTGCACTTGCGAACTGGGACGCCTCGTCCATAGAGGCGGCAATCCGCGAGGTTGCGGAGGGTAGCGGCGTGAAGCTGGGCAAACTCGCCCAGCCGCTTCGTGCTGCCCTCACCGGGCGCACGACATCTCCCGGGATTTTTGACGTGTTGGCGTTGCTGGGCCGCGACGAAAGCGTGGCCCGGATCGCCGACCAGATGGAGCCGAAGGAATGACCGACAAATCCGCCGCAATCGCAACGCCCGGAGGCAAATTCGATTTTCCGGTGCTGGACGGAACCGTCGGACCCGAGGTGGTCGACATCCGCAAGCTCTACGCGGAGAGCGGGATGTTCACCTACGACCCCGGCTTCACGTCGACGGCAAGCTGCAAGAGCGCGATCACTTATATCGACGGCGAAGCGGGAATCCTGCTCCATCGCGGCTATCCCATCGGGCAACTCGCCGAGCAGTCGAGTTTCATGGAGGTCGCCTATCTGCTGCTCCACGGCGAGCTTCCGGACAAGCAGGAGCTTGAGGATTTCGTCTACACCATCAGCCGGCACACGATGGTGCATGAGCAGCTAGCCACCTTTTATCGCGGTTTCCGCCGCGACGCGCATCCGATGGCTGTCCTGTGCGGGGTCGTCGGCGCGCTCTCGTCCTTTTACCACGACAGCACCGACATCACGGATCCCGAGCAACGGATGATCGCGTCCCACCGGCTGATCGCGAAGATGCCGACGCTGGTCGCGATGGCGTTCAAGTACACGCTTGGCCAGCCCTTCATTTATCCGCAGAACAGCCTCAGCTATACCGGCAACTTCCTGCGCATGACCTTCGGCGTCCCTGCCGAGCCGTTCGAGGTCAATCCGATCATCGAAAACGCGATGCGCAAGATCTTCATCCTGCACGCGGATCACGAACAGAACGCATCGACGTCAACGGTACGGCTCGCCAGTTCGTCGGGCGCCAACCCGTTTGCCTGTATCGCGGCCGGCATCGCCTGCCTGTGGGGCCCGGCACATGGCGGAGCCAACGAGGCGGCGCTCAACATGCTGCGCGAGATCGGCAGCGTGAAGCGAATTCCGGAATATATCGCACGCGCCAAGGACCCGGACGATCCGTTCCGGCTGATGGGCTTCGGTCATCGTGTCTACAAGAACTTCGATCCCCGGGCGAAGGTCATGAAGGCGACCGCGGACGAAGTGCTGAAGGAGCTCAACATCTCCGATCCAGTGCTCGACGTCGCCAAGGAGCTCGAGCACATTGCGCTCAACGACGAATATTTCATCGAGAAGAAGCTGTATCCCAACGTCGATTTCTACTCGGGCGTCATCCTGAACGCGATCGGCTTTCCGACGGACATGTTCACCGCGCTCTTTGCCCTTGCCCGCACGGTCGGCTGGGTGGCGCAGTGGAACGAGATGATCTCCGACCCCGAGCAGAAGATCGGACGCCCGCGCCAACTCTACGTCGGCGCGACGCAGCGCGACTACGTACCGGTCGACAAGCGCTAGGCTGCCGGCAAGGTCAGGGTGAAAAGAGCGCCCGCGCCGGGCGTGCTTTCGAGCGTCACGTCGCCCCCCATGGAGCGGGCGAGGCGGCGGGAAATGGCCAGGCCGAGTCCCGTGCCCCCTTCCGACGGCTCCGCCTGTTCGAACCGTTCGAAAATGCGCTGCTGGTCCGCCGGAGCAACGCCCGGACCCTGATCGCGCACCGAAGCGGACGCCGTGCCCGCGGTGCGTGAAAAAGAGAGTGCGATTGAGCCGCCCCGCGGAGAGTAACGTATCGCATTTCCGATCAGGTTGAC
>JAICXF010000062.1 GCA_025981625.1 Sphingomonas sp.
CGGCGACGCCCGGGTGGTGCTTCTGGGCGAGGCGAGCCACGGAACCAGCGAATTCTACCGCGCCCGCGCCGCCATCTCGCGCCGGCTGATCGAGCGCCACGGGTTCAACATCGTCGCCGTCGAGGCGGACTGGCCCGATGCCGCTACCGTCGACCGTTACGTCCGTCATCGCCCACGGCGTGAGGGCGAGCTCAAGGCGTTCGAGCGCTTCCCGCAATGGATGTGGCGCAATCGCGAGTTCGACGGCTTCGTCCGGTGGCTGCATGATCACAATGCAAACCGGTCGCCCGAGCGAATGTGCGGCTTTTACGGGCTCGATCTCTACAATCTGTCGGCTTCGATGGAGGCTGTGATCGATTTCCTCGAGCAACGGGACCCGGAACTCGCCCGGCTTGCTCACAGGAGATACGGCTGCCTGGAGCCTTGGGCCGAGGAGCCGCAGCTCTACGGACGAAACGCGCTGCTGGAGGGCTATGCGCGGTGCGAGGTCGGCGTCGTCCAGATGCTCAAAGACCTGCTTCAAAAGCAGATCGACTGCTACGCACCCGAATGCGACGAATGGCTCGACGCCGCCGCCAACGCGCGGCTCGTGAAGGACGCCGAAGCCTATTATCGCGTCATGTATCACGGCTCGGCGGAGAGCTGGAATCTCCGCGACACGCACATGTTCGATGCGTTGGGCATGATCCTCGACGCCAAGGGGCCGAACTCGAAGGCGATCGTCTGGGCACACAACAGCCACATCGGCAATGCCGCCTTTACCGACATGGGGATGCGGCGCGACGAGCTGAACATCGGCTATCTGGTCAAGGAGCGATACGACGCGCGGGCCCGCCTGATCGGCTTTGGAACGCATACCGGCACGGTCGCGGCCGCCGACGACTGGGACGAGCCGATGAAGATCAAGCGGGTGCGCCCGTCGCTGCCCGAAAGCCACGAGCGCGCGAGCCACGACAGCGGGCTGCCGCGCTTCCTCCTCGACCTTCGCGAAGGTGAGGTCGGGCGCGACCTCCGCGAGGCGTTGATCGAGCCGCGGCTGGAGCGGTTCATCGGCGTGATCTACCGTCCGGAAACGGAGCGCTGGAGCCACTACAGCGAGGCGATCTTGCCTCGGCAGTTCGATGGATGGGTGTGGTTCGACGAGACCAGCGCCGTGACCCCGCTTCCGGGCGCGCAACGTCCTGGCGAGCAGCGCAAGGAAGAGGAGACTTACCCGTTCGGTCTATGAGCGCGCGGTTCTACCGAACACCCAGCTGCGGTTGATCGCGAACGTGAGCGCTGGCGTAACGAAGACCATCGGCGCGATGGGTGTCCAGTCGGGCGCTGCGAAGGCGTGAACCAGAAGCTCGACCCAGAACAGGTTGCAGAGCAATCCGCTGAGTGAGACGAGCACGAAACGCAGGTTCTCGGCCGAGCCACGCGCCGCGCCCGACGTTCCCGCGAATGTCCATCGGGCGTGAAGACGGTAGCCGATCAGCAAGCCGACCAGATGGCCGATGATGCTTGCCAGCAGCGGCTCGACGCCAATCCGCACGGTGCACCAGTAGATCGCCGCCGAGAGAATCGTCAGAAATCCGCCGGCAATGAGGAAACGGGCTGCCTGGCCGCCCACCGCACGCGCATCCGATCTCATGAGCCGATGCTCTACCGAGCGTGCCGTTAAGATTTCCTTAGCCATAGCTCGCGATCCTGGCGGCAGGAGGAAGCCGCCATGTTCATGCAGCCGATTGTCGTCGCCAAGGCTGGGACTCGGAAGCCGCGCGCGGCGGCGCTGAAGCTCGCCGCTGGAGCAGTATCACTGCCGTTTATTGCGGTGGCGATGGTCGCTTACTGGGCCGTGGCCGCGCTTTGGCTGACGATTGGCGGTGCGGCCCAACTCGCGCGCGGCTCGTACGACTGTCTGCTGTTCATGGGCGGTGAGCTGATCGGCCACTGACCCGGGGTCAGGTCTTCCGCCTCTCGCGGAGCTTGCTGATGGTCGTCGCGTTGCTGATCTGCTCGACATCAGTCCTGCAGTGGAGCAGCCGAATCCCACCCTTCTGAAGCGCGCGCTCGAGCGCCGGCGCGAAATCCTCGGTTCGCTCGACCGTTTCGGCCCACCCGCCGTAGGCGCGGGCGAGCGCCGCGAAATCGGGGTTCTTGAGCTCGGTCGCCGAGATGCGGGCGGGGTATTCGCGCTCCTGGTGCATTCGGATCGTCCCGTAGCTCCCATTATCGACCAGGATGACCAGCAGGTCGGCGCCATCTTGAGCAGCGGTCGCCAGCTCCTGTCCGTTCATCAGGAAATCGCCGTCGCCTGCGACGCAGACGACTGGCCGATCCCTGAAGCGGAGTGCCGCGGCGACGGCGGCGGGAAGCCCGTAGCCCATGGTCCCGCTCGTGGGAGCGAGCTGCGTCGGCATCGGGCCGTAGCGCCAATAGCGATGCCACCAGCCGGAGTAATTGCCGGCGCCGTTGCAGATGATCGTGTTCTCGGGAAGCGCCAAGCGCATCGCGGCGACGCACGGGCCGAGATCGAGCTTGACGCCGTCACGCGGCTTCGGCTCGCTCCACTCCAGCCATTCTCGATGCGCCTGCTCGCCGCACGAGAAGCGGACGAGCTCGGGGTCGAGCCAGCCATCGATCAGTTCGGCGAACTCGCCCATGTCGGCACAGATCGGAAGGTCTGCGGCATAGACCCTCCCGAGCTCATTGGGATCGGGGTGGACGTGGACGAGCGTTTGCTCCGGATGGTCGGGGGTGACGAGGGTGTAGCCGTCGGTTGTCGCTTCGCCGAGCCGCGGGCCGACGGCAAGGATCAGGTCGGCCTCGCGGATGCGCTGCTGCAGCTTGGGGTTGGGGCCGTAACCGAGGTTCCCCGCATAGACCTGGCACGTATTGCCGATCGCGTCCTGGCGCCGGAACGCGGCGGCCACCGGAATTCCATAGCGGAAAGCGAAGTTGGCGACATGGTGCGAGGCGCGCGGGCTCCAGTCGGCGCCGCCGACGATCGCCACCGGCGAGGAGGATTCCTTGAGGAGCTCGAACAACGCCTGAACCGCACCCGGATCGGGCGCTTCGGCGAGCGGCGGGTTGCACGGGCGGTCCACCGCCTCGACCTCGTCGCGGAGCATGTCCTCGGGCAGCGCGAGCACCACCGGTCCCGGACGCCCGGCGGTAGCGACGCGGTAAGCGCGGGCGACATATTCCGGAATGCGCCGCGCGTCCTCGATTCGCGCGACCCATTTGGCGATCGGCCCAAAGAAGGCGGGAAAATCGATCTCCTGAAATGCCTCGCGGTCGCGATCCGCCCGAGCGACATCCCCGATGAACAGGATCATCGGCGTTGAATCCTGGAATGCGACATGCACGCCCGCGCTGGCGTTCGTGGCGCCCGGGCCGCGGGTGACGAACGCGACTCCGGGGCGTCCGGTCATCTTTCCGTCGGCATCGGCCATGTAAGCCACGCCGCCCTCCTGCCGGCACACGATCGTGTCGATCTCGGGCGTGTCGTGAAGCGCGTCGAGGGCCGCCAGGAAGCTCTCCCCGGGAACGGTGAAAACGCGGTCGCATCCCTGGATCTTCAGCTGATCGATCAGGATGCGGCCGCCGGTTCGTAGGGTCATGGATGGGCGTTAGCGCCTTGGCTATTCCGCCGCAAAGGGCCGCGCGCCGACATCGGCATCCTTGATCCTGTCGACATCGGTGACCTGGTCGAGGTGAAGATAGAGTTCGTTGAAACCGGCGACGTCGCGCAGGCGCTCCCAGTCGGGGATCAAGACAAAACGCTTCTCGCGCTTGATCAGACCTTCGGCATCCATCGCCTTCAATGTTCGGTTGACGTGCACCGCCGTGAGGCCCGTGGCGTCGGCCAGTTGTTCCTGGGTCATCGGCAGCTCATATCCGCTGGTCGAGCCCAGGCCTGCTGCCTCGAGGCGCCGGGCGAACTCGCAGAACAGATGCGCGATCCGCTCGCGGGCGTCCCTGCGGCCGATGTTCATCACCCATTCGCGAAAGATTGAGCCGTCGATCAGCGTGTCCACCCACATGGCGCGGGCGATCCTCGGGTGAGCGTCAACCAGCGCTCTCACTTTGTCCGCGGGGACAAGCGCGAATTCGCTCCGCGTCAGCGCCTGCACATTGTGATCGGCCACCCTCAGCAGCGAGCCTTCGAGATCGACAAAGTCGCCAGGGATGTGAATGCTGACGATCTGCCGGGCACCTTCGGCGGTGAATTTGTGCCGATAGCACAAACCCGAAATGACGATGGCGCTGTGGTCGTTCGTGGCGCCCTCGCGCACGATGTAGCGGCCGGCTTCCGCACGCATCACGCGGAACGGCAAATTGAGCAGCGCTTCGCGGTCGTCCTGTTCGAGACGGGCGCGCCGCTCGAACTTGTGAATCATTCGTCGAAGTGTGGCCAGTGGCACTTGAATACTCCCGCAAGCCTGGGGGCGGGAGCACATCGGATCTCTCTGCCGCGGGTCGCCCGGTAATGGGCCCGCGATACAGCTGCTATAACACATTTTCCCCAATACAGACTGATTTATGTTGTTGTTGATAAAGCAAACTATGTTGGATTCGATTGCCTCAACCGGCTCAATCATCTAATTTGCGCACATCGCCGAAAGTTCGCTTGCCCAGGCTTCGGCGGCTGAGAGACGGCCCGCGCTCCCGCCTGCCGAGGAGCCGATGCAGTTGCAGACCTATTACTTCCATTTGCGTGACGGCACGGACGTCCTGCTCGACCCCGACGGCCGGGTCTTGCCGAGCCTCGACGCCGTGGTGGGGGCGGCGCTGTACGAAGCGCGGGCGATCATCAGCGCCGACGCGAGGGGCGGGAGTATCTCGCTGCGCCAGCGCATCGACGTCGAGGACGAGCTCGGCGCCGTGGTGCACAGCATCAACTTCGAAGACGCCGTGAAGATCGACCGCGTCGCGAAATAGCGGCAGCCGCGCCGATTACCGGGTTTGACGTGAGCGGGTTGGTACAGCACGACAATCAGTGCCGCTGCATCGGGCGGGGTGAAGGCGAATTCCGCCGAATGTTGCGCTCAGCGTTGGCGGGTCAACGGACCCGAATGGCAGACCGCCGTTAATTCGCAGGAGCAAGGTTAACAGCTCCAACCCTTTGCAATCACGGGGCGTTCTCGTTTGCCACAGGAATT
Source organism: Sphingomonas sp. (assembly GCA_025981625.1). The sequence goes on from JAICXF010000062.1 coordinate 5,148, forward strand.
TCTTGCGAAGGAGAACAACATGTATAGCAAATCATTGGTCGCGGCTGCCACGGGCGTCGCCATGATCGTTGCCGCCCCGCTATTCGCACAAGCGCATGGTGGCGGCGCGGGCGGCCCTCCGCCGAACGCCGGAGCGGCTGGTGGCATGCATAGCCAAGGCTCGATGAGCGCTTCGCCGATGGGCAGCATGAACGCTAGCCCGAATAGCGCGGTGTCGACCGGCACGATGACTACGACGACGCAGCCGACGACCACGACAACCGGCACGACGTCCTACAGCACCAACTCCCCGGCGCTGCAGAATAGTCAGGGGCCGTCGCATGCTTCGCCCACGGGAATCAGCCATGCGAACCAGAACAGCGTGCTCGCGAGGGGCGCGGTGTCGAGCTCGACGCTTCCGGGGCTGACGACCGGCCTCAGAGTCAACAACACCAGCGGCACGCAGGTGGGTACCGTCAGCCGGGTGATTACGGGCACTGACGGATCGATCCGCGGCGTCGTGGTCACGGGGACGAACGGACAGACCTATACGCTCGCTCCGTCGATGGTGAGCATCTCCGGCAACATCGTGACGACGACGAGCACATCGATCGGCGGCTAAAGCCGCGCTTTGTCGGCAATGAAGCCCCGGGGCATGGCTCCGGGGCTTCTTTTGTGGGCCCACCATCTTAAGCGCATAGTGGACAGCTGCCGCGGAACGGCTACGTCTGGCAGCTCTGCGAAGGGGGAGATCTGCGATGCGTTCGATGTTGTGCGGTGTTGCCGCAATCGTCACTGTCACGTCGGCCGGACCTCTCCAGGCGCAGGTCTATGACGAGCGGCCGGCGACCCTCACTCCGGCAACGGCCGGCTGGGACTACACGCGTCGGACGGTCGAGATTCCCATGCGCGACGGCGTCAAGCTTCACACCGTGATCCTCATTCCCAAGGGCGCGAGCAATGCTCCGATTCTGCTTACGCGCACGCCCTATGACGCGAACGCGCTGACCGCGAACGTCAGCAGCGGGCACATGGTCGCGGCGCTCGATGGCTACGACAATGCGGCCGACATCATCGCCGAGGGCGGCTACATTCGCGTGATCCAGGACATCCGCGGCAAATACGGCTCCCAGGGCACGTACGTGATGAACCGTCCCCTCGTCGGAAACCCGCTCAATCCTACCAGGGTCGACGACAGCACCGACGCGTACGACACGATCGACTGGCTGGCCAAGAACCTGCCCGAGAGCAACGCGCGCGTGGGGATCATCGGCATCAGTTACGACGGGTACGAGCCGCTCGTCGCGCTCATCAATCCGCACCCGGCGCTGAAGGTCTCGGTGCCAATGAACCCGATGGTCGACGGCTGGCGCGGCGACGACTGGTTCCACAACGGGGCTTTTCGCCAGATCAACACCTCATACGTGTTCGAGCAGGAAGCGACCCGCGACAACAGCGCTAAGTTCGCGTGGAACAGCTACGACATCTACGATGCATTCATGAAGGCCGGATCGGCCGGCGAGTTCGGCCGGCGGCATGGTCTCGAACAGGTCGGCTTCTGGCGCGAGATCACCCAGCACCCGGCGTACGACAGCTTCTGGTCGAGCCAGGCGATGGACAGGATCCTCGCCGGACAGCCGCTCAAGGTTCCGGTGATGCTGGTCGACAGCCTCTGGGACGCCGAGGACATCTACGGCGCTCCTGCGGTCTATCGCGCGCTCGAGCCCAAGGACGCCAACAACGACATGGTCTATCTGTCGATCGGCCCATGGTACCATGGCCAGGCGATCGATCAGGGCCGCAACACCGGCAACATCCACTGGGACCAGGATGCGTCCAAATGGTGGCGCCATCACGTGCTGGCGCCGTTTCTTGCGCACTACCTCAAGGGCACCCCGATGGACGTGGCGCCGGTCACGGCTTTTCAGTCGGGCACGAATGAATGGCAGCGGCTGAATAGCTGGCCGACCGCGCAATCGGGCCAGCGACTGTATCTTCGACCGGACATGAGCGCGGGTTTCGAGCCGGCTGTCGGCAGCACCCGGACGGCCGATTACGTGTCCGATCCGGCGCATCCGGTGACCTACGTTCCGCGGCCGAACCGCGACGCCACCTATGAGGACGATCACTGGAAGGCATGGTTGACGACGGACCAGCGCAATGTGTCGACCCGCCCTGACGTGCTGACCTTCACCTCGGCGGTGCTGACCCAGCCGGTGACCATATCCGGAGCGCCGATCGTTCATCTGACCGCCTCGACCAGCGGCACGGACAGCGACTGGGTGGTCAAGCTGATCGACGTCTATCCGGACGAAGTGCCGATCGATCGGCAGATGGGCGGCTATCAGTTGCCGATCGCGATGGACATCTTCCGCGGCCGCTATCGAGAGTCGCTAGCCGAGGCCAAGCCGCTGAAGCCAAACGTGCCGCTCGGCTACACGTTCGACCTGCCGACCACCAACCATGTGTTCCTGCCGGGACACCGGATCATGGTCCAGGTGCAGTCGAGCTGGTTCCCGCTCTACGACCGCAACCCGCAGACGTTCGTCCCCAACATCTTCTACGCCAAGCCCGCGGATTACGTGAAGGCGCAGCAGAAGGTGGTGGTGAGCGGCCCGCGGGAAAGCTTCATCGAGCTGCCGGTGGTGCGGTAGGCGACGCTAGATGAGGGGTGGGCAAAGTTCTGCATTTGACTGGTAATCGCAGAGATATAGTTTCGGCTAATGGGCCTAATTTTCCAGTGGGACCGAGTCGAACAAACGTTCGCTAATCAATTTGAAGCTCTCGGCGATAGCTTTCAGTATCGTCGCTGGCAGAAGAGTGCTCCGGTGCCAGTTACATCGGCTGAACGGCAGCGTTTCATTCGACAGTTTCATGTACGGCTTCGGTGTGCCAGCGTCGGCATCTTCACCGCAACGATCTTGCTGATTGCTGCTCTCGTTCTGTTTTCAGGATCGGATCAAGCGAGTGAATCTGACCTAGGCATCTGGATCGGCCTAGGAGTGATTCTGTCGCTGTTCATGGGCTACTGGTTTTGGGCCTTTACGGCACCCTCGCGGGCGCTTGCTCACCGAACGCCGGTCGGTCGTGCGCGGTCCAAGGCGGAGATGCGCCGGATCGGACTAGGCAAGGTAGGCTATGGTCAGCTGGCGGGGGCCGCCGCCACATCGTGGGTTATGGCTTATTTCTATTCGCATGGGCACAACATCTTCTCGGGATGGTATCTGCTGTGGCCGTTGTTCGCGGGAACGATCACCATCGCAAGCGCGGTACAGGCCTTTCGCAAATGGCGGCTCAGCGACGGCCATTCCGAGTTTGTCCTCCCTACCGAATGATCGAATTACGCTTGGTGAATGGCCTTCACGGCCTGATAGCTCTCCAGCCCTTCCTTGCCGCCTTCCGAGCCAAAACCTGAGTCCTTGACCCCGCCGAACGGCGTGTCGGCGCCGGAAATGGCGAAGGTGTTGATCCCGACCATCCCGCTTTCGACCAGGTCGCCGATCAAGTTGGCGCGGCGGCCGTTCTCGGTGAAGGCGAAGGCGGCGAGGCCGAAGGGCAGGCGATTGGCCTGCTCGATGGCTTCGTCGAAGGTACCGAACGGGCGCGACACGGCGACGGGGCCGAACGGCTCCTCCTTCATGATCGCGGCCTCGGTCGGCACGTCGGCGAGCAGGGTCGGCTGGAAGAAGAAACCGGAGTCGCCGCGCTCACCGCCGGCGAGCACGCGCGCGCCCTGCGCCTTCGCATCCTCGACCAGGCGCCCGATCGTGTCCGGCCGCCGCGCATTCGCCAGCGGGCCCATCCTCACGCCTTCGTCCAGGCCGTTGCCGACCTTCACCTTGGCGGTGCGTTCGGCAAAGCCCTTCACGAAAGCGTCGTAGATGCCTTGCTGGACATAGAAGCGCGTCGGCGAGACGCACACCTGGCCGGCGTTCCGGAACTTTTGCGGCACGACCATGTCGAGGGTCTTCTCGAGGTCGCAATCGTCGAAGATCAGCACCGGCGCGTGGCCGCCCAATTCCATCGTCACCCGCGTCATGCTGTCGGCGCAGAGGCGCATCAGGTGCTTGCCGACATTGGTCGACCCGGTGAAGCTGACCTTGCGGATGACGCGGCTGGCGATCAGCGTGCGGCTGATCAGGTCGGCGTCGCCGTGGACGAGCTGGGCAACGCCTGCGGGGACACCCGCGTCGGCGAGCGCCCGGAACAGCTCGGTCGCGGAGCCAGGGGTCTCCTCCGGCGGTCGCGAAACGACGGTGCAGCCCGCGGCGAGCGCAGCGCTGACCTTCTTGGCCAGCAAATAGATCGGGAAGTTCCACGGCGTGAACGTGGCGACCGGGCCGACCGGCTGGCGGATGACTCGGCTGAGCTGACCCGCCGGGCGCACGAGCGTCCGCCCGTAGTCGCGCTTGGCATCCTCGGCATACCAGTCGAACAGCTGTGCCGAACCGAGCACTTCCGAC
>JAICXF010000011.1 GCA_025981625.1 Sphingomonas sp.
CATCGGCAGCATCAGTTTCGACCACCCCGACCCGTCGATCTTCACCGTTCTGACCAGCCCCAGCAACGTGCCTGGCCGGGCGAACGCGGATTTCGTGATTTTCCCGCCGCGCTGGATGGTTGCCGAAGACACGTTCCGCCCGCCCTGGTTCCACCGCAACGTGATGAGCGAGGCGATGGGCCTGATCCACGGCGCCTATGATGCGAAGGCGGAAGGCTTCGCGCCCGGCGGCCTGTCGCTCCACAACCTGATGAGCGGCCACGGTCCCGACGTCGAAAGCTGGCGCAAGGCCAGCCAAGCGGAGCTCAGGCCGGCAAAGATCGAAGGCACGATGGCGTTCATGGTCGAAACTTGCTGGCCATACCGTCCGACGCAGTTCGCGCTGGAGCGTGCGCAGCCGGACTATGACATGGCGTGGCACGGGTTTCCCAAAGCGAGGCTGCCGTGATCGACGAGAGCAACGACCCGGCGCTCACCAGTTGGTGCGAAACTGCTCAAGGAAGCGATTTCCCGATCCAAAACCTGCCGCTCGGCATCTTTTCGGTCGGTGAGCGCAGGCGCCGCGCCGGCGTCGCGATCGGCGATTTCGTGCTCGACCTCACCGCGATCGCCGACCTCCTCGACGAAGAATGGCGGGACGACCTGTCGCAGCCGGTGCTGAACGGCTGGCTTGCGCGGGGTCATGAGGCGCAGCGAGCCTTGCGCCTGCGTCTCCAGGAACTGTTGAGCGACGAGCGCTATCGTGACGATGTCGAGCCGCAGCTGATCGGGCAAAGCGAGGTCAGGATGCACGTGCCCTGCCTCGTCGGCGACTACACGGACTTCTACGTCGGCATTCATCACGCGACCAACGTCGGCAAGCAATTCCGCCCCGACAATCCGCTGCTTCCCAACTATAAATATGTGCCGATCGGCTATCATGGGCGCGCAAGCTCCGTCCGCGCGTCGGGGGAGCCGGTCATCCGCCCCAGCGGCCAGCGCAAGGCTCCGGACGCGGATGCGCCCGAGTACGGGCCAAGCCGCCGTCTCGACTACGAGCTGGAGCTGGGCATCTGGATCGGCGAGGGGAACGATCTGGGCTCGCCGGTCCCGATCGGCGAAGCGGCGGAGCATATCGCCGGCTATTGCCTGCTCAACGACTGGTCGGCGCGCGACCTCCAGGCATGGGAATATCAGCCCCTGGGGCCCTTCCTGGCCAAGAACTTCCTCACCAGCGTCAGCCCTTGGGTCGTCCGCCCGCAGGCGCTCGCTCCCTTTCGAAATGCCGTGCCGCCCCGCTCAAGCGGCGATCCGCAGCCGCTCCCCTATCTCGATGACGCCGCGGATCGCGAGAGCGGAGGTCTCTGCATCCAGCTTGAAGCGACGCTGACGACCGAGCAGATGCGCGCTGCCGGTTTTGCGCCGCATGTGCTTTCGCGCGGCTCAGCCGATGCGGCGATGTACTGGAGCGCGGCGCAGATCGTCGCTCATCACAGCTCTAACGGCTGCAACCTCCAGCCCGGAGACCTGATCGGCACCGGGACCTTGTCGACCGACAGCGCCGGCGGGCTCGGCTCGCTGCTGGAGATCAGCCAAGGCGGGAAGCAGCCGATACAGCTGCTGACCGGCGAGACCCGCAGCTTCCTCGAAGACGGGGACGAGATCATCCTCAGAGCCTGGTGTGAAGCGGAAGGCGCCGCTCGGATCGGTTTCGGCGAATGCGTCGGTCGCGTCGTCGCTTCAGGCCAAGCCTAAGCTTTCGGCCATTAGTTTCGTGACGCCGTAAAGCCGATCGAGCGCCGGCGCGGGGATGCCGTGCCCCCGGGCAATTTCCCGCGGTGCGCCGAGTAGCGCCTCCAGTTCGATCGGCCGACCCGCCTCGACGTCCTGAAGCATCGAGGTCTTGAAGGCGCCGAGCCGCGCGGTGACCGCCATTCGATCCTCGCCGCTCTCGGTGATCGGGCACCCGACGGCGGCCCCGATGGCCGCCAGTTCGGCCATGCCCTCGAGCATCCAGGCACGGCATTCGGCATCGGCGAGGATCCTGTCGCAGCTGGCGCGGGTGAGGGCGGACATGGGGTTGATGGTCGCATTGCCCCACAGCTTGTACCAGATCGCCCGCCGGACATTTCCGGTAAGGTCCGGCCGGAGCCCGGCGCGGTCGAAAATTCCGAACAGGCGCGCCGAGCGCTCACTGCTGTTCCCATTCGGCTCTCCGATCAGCAGCTTGTCGGCGTGATTGACGATGACGCTGCCCGGACCTTCGCGCCGACACGAAGCATGGACGACGCAGCCGAGAATGCGTTCGAACGGCAGCGCCGCAGCGATGGTCCCGTCCGGATCGACCGAATGCAGGTCCGCGCCCTCGACGAACCACCACGGAACGCCGTTCAGCATCGGAACGATCACCGTGCCGGCGCCGATCAGGGGCCTCGATGCTTTGGCCGCGGCCGCGAGCGACGTCGCTTTGACCGCAACGACCAGCAAGTCGGCAGGCCCGGTGAAACGCGAGAGCTCAGCGGTGTGGGCCGCACCTGCTTGCGTCAGTTCGATCCGATCAAGGGGCCCGGAGCTGGTCAGCGCCATCACCGTCTCGCCGGCGAGCGCCAGCTTCGCGGCCACCCAGCCGCCGATCGCCCCCGCGCCCACAATGCAAATGTTCATGCGTGTCCCGATGGGCTAAGATGGCGACACCGGGCAAGGGGATGGGGCATGATCTTTCGCCAGCTGTTTGAGCCGCAGTCGTCGGCCTACACCTATTTACTGGCCTGTGAGCAGACACGCGAAGCGGCGTTGATCGACCCGGTGCTCGAAACGGCGGAGCGCGATCTCGCCTTGCTCGCCGAACTCGGGCTCACCCTCAGATACACGCTCGAAACCCACATCCACGCCGATCACGTCACTGGAGCCGACCGGTTGCGCGATTCTACCGGCTCGAAAGCTGCCGTCCCGGAAAAGAGCGGAGCGCGTCACGTCGACATGCCGATCCGGGAGGGCCAACCGATCCGCTTCGGCGCTCTCTCGCTGCTGCCGATCTACACGCCAGGGCACACCGACGATCATCATTGCTATTGCATCGAAGAAGGCGGGACGGCGCGGGTGTTCACCGGCGACGCGCTGATGATCGACGGTTGCGGCCGAACCGACTTCCAGAACGGGGACGCAGCGACACTATACCGTTCAGTGCACGAGAAGCTCTTTTCACTTTCCGACGAGACGATCGTCTATCCCGGTCACGACTACCAGCAGCGCCGGGTCAGCAGCATCGGTCAGGAGAAAGCGCGCAACCCTCGGCTTGGCGGCGGCAAGACCGTGGACGAGTTCGTTATCATCATGAACGGGCTCAACCTGCCCCGGCCCGGGAAGATGGACTTCGCGGTTCCCGCCAACCGCGAGTGCGGCGAGGTCCAGAGCGTCTGAGGCGAGTCCCCCGAGTGAACGAAACGTCATTGGCAGCGGCCGCTATTTCGGATTAGCGCCATCGCCGTGATTGACCGGCAGATATTCTACGATCCGTCGGGCCGCCGCCGGAAGCGCTTCACGCTCGCCGTCGTCCTGTTCGCGCTGCTCGTGTTCCTGACGGGCGCGGCGCTGTTCGCGACGATCCGAGTCGTTCCGGTGCAGCCGCCGCTCCCCGTGGCACTGGAACATGGCCAAGCCCAGCGACCGCCAACCACGACCCTGCTCAGCAGAACCAGCCGCCAGTTGAATTTCGCCATCCAACGGTTGCTCGGCACCCAGCCCCCAAGTGCGCGGAGGGTCGGAGCCCGCAAGGCGACTGCTGTTGCTACCGCGATGAGCAAGCCCCTGTACGTGGGCTTCTATGGACCCTGGGACGAAGCTTCGAGAGCGTCGCTGCAACGGCATATCGGCGACCTCGACTGGCTTGCACCGGTCTGGGTCACGGTCACCGGCCCAACTCACCAGTTCGCCGTGCTGCCTGATTCAAGCGGGCGAGCGATCATCAACACCGCTCAGCATCGGCCCTTGATCCTGCCGGTCGTGCAGAACTTCTCGAATGGGCAGGTCGACCCCGCCGGCATCGCCACTTTGCTCGCCGATCCGCGCGCCAGGCGCCATTTCCTCGACCAGCTCGAACCCTTCCTGGTGGCCAACAATGCATCCGGCGCGGTGTTCGATTTCGAGCAGCTCGATGCGGTGGGGCGGCAGCATTATCTCGAGCTGCTGCATGAAGCGCGGCAACGCTTCGTCCGCCACAATTGGCTGATCACGGTCGCCGTTCCCGTCGGCGAACCCTGGGACCTGCACCGCTTCGCCGCCGAGGCCGACAAGCTCTTCATCATGGCCTATGACGAGCATTCAAACGACGGTCCGCCGGGACCGATTGCATCACAGCAGTGGTGGGTCAGCACGGTTGCGGCGGCGGTGCGGCAGGTCCCCCGAAGCAAGGTCATCGTGACCATCGGCAATTACGCCTACGACTGGCACGACAATGGCGGCGACCCCGACGATGTAGAAGAAGCCTGGGTCGACGCTGGCGACAGCGATGCACCCCCCGTCTTTGATCGCGTGTCCGGCAACAGCACCTTCGCCTACGAAGACGAAAACGGCCACGCCCACACGGTGTGGCTGCTCGACGCGGCAAGCGCATTCAATGAGCTCACATTGCTCGATCGCGCCGGCATTCGCGACGTCGCAGTGTGGAAGCTCGGCTCGGAAGATCCGGGGCTGTGGTCGATCTTCGGCCGCAACACGGTCATGCCGCGCAGCACCGCCGGACTGACCCACCTCGCGCAACGCACCAACGTCGACATCGAAGGGCCCGGCGAGATTCTACGCATCACCGCGCTCCCGACGCCAGGCGAGCGGCGACTGACGCTCGGGGCCAATGGCCTGCTCTCCAACGTGCAGTTCGTGCATGTACCGCGCCCCTTCACCATCACGCGGAGCGGCTACAAGCCGGGGCTGGTGGCGCTGACCTTCGACGACGGTCCCGACCCGCGCTGGACTCCGCAGGTGCTGGACATCCTCAAGGCCAAGCACGTGCCTGCGACCTTCTTCATCGTAGGCGAGAACGCGCTCACCGAGCGGCCGCTGCTCGAACGCATGATCCGCGAGGGTCATGAGGTGGGAAGTCACACCTACACCCATCCGAATATCGCGACGATCAGCCGCACCCAGACACTTTTCGAGCTCAACGCGACGCAGCGCCTGTTTCAGGCCTTCACCGGGCGCACGCTGAAGCTGTTCAGGGCGCCGTTCTTCGGAGACGCCGAGCCGACCACCGCCGATGAAGTCCTGCCCGCGTGGGAGGCGCAGAACCGCGGCTACACATCGGTCGGGCTGCACGTCGACAGTGAGGACTGGCAACGGCCCGGGGTTCCGGCGATCATCAACAACGTCCTCTCGCGGATCCTGACCGGTCCGCCCACCTGCAACGACCAATCGGACGCGCAATGCAGCCGCAACGTGGTGCTGCTCCACGATTCGGGAGGCGACCGGAGCCAGACCATCGCCGCGCTCCCCATTCTGATCGATACGCTGAGGGCTCACGGTTACCGCTTCGTGGCGGTCTCGGAACTCGCGGGACTGTCGCCGAGCCAGGCGATGCCGCCGCTGTCCCAGTCCGATCATCTTGCTGCGCGCGTGGACCTAGGATTGTTCGAGTTCCTCTCGTTCAGCATCCACGCGCTCGGGTTCCTGTTCGGCATGGCGATAGCGCTTGGCGTCGGCCGCGCGCTGGTGCTCACGGGACTTGCGTTGGTCTCGGCGTGGAAGGAGCTGCGCCGCCCGCGACCGCAGATCGATCCCGAGACGTTCGTCAGCGTGCTCATCCCGGCATATAATGAAGAGCGCGTCATCGAGCGCTCCGTCAGGGGCGTGCTCGCAAGCGAGAATGTCCGGATCGAGGTGATCGTCATCGACGACGGGTCGAAGGACCGGACCTCCGAGATCGTCGGGGCAGCCTTCGCCGGGGAGCCGCGCGTGCGGCTGATCACGCTGGAGAATGGCGGAAAAGCGCAGGCCCTCAACCGCGGCCTCGCCATTGCCAAAAGCGAGATGGTGGTCGCTCTGGATGCCGACACGCAATTCGAGCCTGGCACGATCGCAAGGCTCGCCCGCTGGTTCGCCGGTGACGAGCGGCTCGCGGCGGTCGCCGGCAACGCCAAGGTCGGCAACCGGATCAACATCGTCACCAAATGGCAGGCGCTCGAATATATCACAGCGCAGAATTTGGAGCGCCGCGCACTGGCGCGCCTCGGCGCGATGACCGTGGTGCCCGGGGCGGTGGGCGCCTGGCGCAAGCAGGCGATCAGCGACGTCGGCGGCTATCCGCCGCAAACGCTCGCCGAGGACCAGGATTTGACGATCGCCGTCCAGCGCGCCGGCTGGCACGTCGCTTACGATCAGAGCGCCGTCGCCTGGACCGAAGCGCCGCAATCGCTGCGGCAGCTTGCCCGGCAGCGGTTCCGCTGGGCATTCGGCACCATCCAGTGCGTGTGGAAGCACAAGGCCGCGATGGTGCACGGAAAACCGCCCGGAGTGGCCTTCATCGGCCTTCCGCAGACCATCCTGTTTCAGCTCCTGTTCGCGATGATCTCGCCAATCATCGACCTCGCGCTGGTGGTGAACATCATCAGCACGATCACCTCGATCCACGAGCATGGCTACACGGCGATGAAGGGTGACCTGCACCGGGTGGCGATGTTTTGGCTGTTGTTCGCGGCGATCGACCTGACGGCCGGCTTCATTGCCTTCGCGCTGGAGCGCCGCGAAAACTGGCGGCTGATGGCGTGGCTGGTCCCGCAGCGCTTCGGCTATCGGCAGGTCATGTATTATGTCGTGATCAAGGCCGTCATTCAGGCGCTGCGCGGCCCGCGCGTCGGCTGGTCGTCGGTGGCCCGGTCAGGGCAGGTGCAGATGCGTCCCACGAAGGCGAAGCGATAGCATCGCTTCAATCGTCGTCGGCGATCACCGCCGGCACGCAGAACGGCTCGTTCACCATCGCGATGCTCACCGGTACCAGGCGCTGACGAATGACTCCGCCACCGCGCGTGCAGCTTTCGTCCGGCGGAAGCGCATAATGAATCACGCGGGTCGTGTAGATTGGGCAATTGTCCGAACAGGGGTAGTCGGCAACCAGCGTTATCCCGTCATGGATGCCGAGCACGTCCCGGTGGCCCATCTTGTGCACTTTGTCATAGCCGGAGCGTGCGATGGCGAGCACGTCAGCGTCGGAGAGCTTGGGCAATGCCGGCGCGGCTTGCAGCGGTGCGGGCGGGGTGCCGAGCAGAAGTAGGCTGGCAAGGATCGCTGCGTTCATCGGGCGACTCCGGCGCGGACCGCGCATGAGTCCGCCGGTCTTTGCCTAGCACATGACCGTTCCGGTGGTGATCCTAATTCGGGCCCGTCCGGGTCAGGCGGCGAGCCAATGGTCGAAATTGCGCCCAAGCAGCCGCGACAGGAGAGCGACGTCCTTGCGGAACATGTCGCGCATTTCGGCGAGCACTCCGGTGCCGACTTTCGGCTTTGCGGCGGGTATCCTGTTCCAGTGGATGATCCTGGTGCGCATCTCCATGAGCTTGTCGAGCACCGGGCTGGGCTTGCCGACGCCTTCGACCATGACCTGGAGGTCCTCGGGGTCGAACAGCCACATCGCGGCACGCGGCGGCCGTTTCATCAGGCGGTGAACCCAGGCGATGCGACAGTCCTTACTTTCGGCATGGCGCTCGAAATCGGTGCGCTCATCGTCGGGAAGCTCGACGAACTCGAGCACGCGGCGATATTCCCGGCCGGGATCGGCCTTGAAGTCATCAAAGATCGAGATGTGGCAGCGCTCGGGACCAACGACGCCGAGGAACCGTTCCAGATGCTTGCCGAGTTGTCCCGCCTCCCAATAATCGAGGAAGCGCGGGTCGATGCAGCTCCGCGGGATTGAGCGGCCTTCCCGCCGCCTTGGCACCAGCGACCAGGCGCGGTCGAACTGCCGCTCGGTCTCGTCGCCGTTGTAGAACAGCCGTTGGTGAAGCGAAGGAACCATCTGCAGCGGGTTGCGCAGGCAGATGATGAACTTGGCGCGAGGCCAGAGCCGCAGGATCGGCTCCAGCTGCTCGGGTCCGTAGAAATAGCTCACCGACCCTTCCGCCAGCAGCGACGTGTCGCGCCGGTCCTGGAAATAGAGGTCGAGATATTTGGACTGGACCGTCTGCCGAAGCGCGTCGATCGGCTCCCCGCGAAGATCGTGGCGAAGGAAAAAATGCGGCTCCTTGGGGGTGGAGAAGCAAATCTCCGGATGGCCGCGCAGATATTCGGAGAGTGCCGTCGTGCCGCACCGCGGAGCGCCGACGATGAACGCCCAGCGCGAGGTTTCATCCAGACCCGGAGTAAAAGCCCACCGTTCCACTATCGTTACCTCGTTCCCCTGAGTTCACGCGTCTTACAAAGCTAAACTAAGGTTAATGAATTGGACCGGCGGGGTCCATGTGACCGGAAAATGGCATGACCAAGGCGAACAGCGTGCCCGCGCTCAACTCGTCGCAACTAGAAACGGATTCGTCGGTCCGGAGCGGCGGACTCGGGTGTCGGCTCCCCGTCAACACTGTCCGACCGACCGGTGATCTGCTCACCGCTCCTCTGCTTCGACCGCACCTTGAGGAGGTCCTGGCGCGACAGGATTCCCACGACCTTGCGGGTCTCGTGATCCACGATCGGCACCCGGCCCACGCCGGATTCGACCATCATGTCCGCCACTTCGCCGCACGGTGTCTCGGGGAATGCATAGCCGATCGACGCGTCCGACAAGGCATCGGCGAGGCGTCCGTCGGTCGCCCTGCCCACCTGCCACTCCAGCGCATCGCTGCGCGAGACCAGCCCCAGGAGCCGTCCGGCCGAGTCGACTACCGGATAGGACCGATGGGTCGCATCCTCGGCGAAGAACCGGACTGCGTCGGGAAGCGGCATCGTCCCCGGAAGCGTCTCCGGATTGGTCGTCATCACCTGGCCGGCCTGAAGGAACTCGAGAGCGTCGACGCTATACTCGCGAAGGATGTGTCGCCCGCGCCTGGCAATCTTCTCCGTCAGGATAGAGCGCTTCATGATCAGCACGCTGATGGCATAGGCCGCGGACCCGGCGGCAATCGTCTCCGGCAGGGCGGAGAGATGGTTGGTGAGCTCGGCGGCGAACAGCGCTCCGGTCATCGGCGCCCGCATCGTGCCGCTCATGACGCCCGTCATCCCGATCATCGCCCAGAAGCCCGGATCGCCGGGCAGATACTGGCCAATCAGAAAGCCGAGACAGCCGCCGAGGATCAGCAACGGCGCGAGGATCCCCCCCGACGTCCCCGAACCGAGCGCGACCAGCCACACGACCGCCTTGACGACCAGGAGCAGGAGGACGGCTTTGATGGCGAGGCTACCGTTCAGCAGGTCCTGGATGCTGCCGTAGCCTGCCCCGAGGACCCGGATGTCGAACAATCCGCCGATCGCCACGACCACCGCGCCGATCGCGGGCCACCACATCCAGTGAACCGGAAGGCGGTGAAAGCCGTCCTCGATCCGGTACAGCAGGAATGACAGGAAGGCGGCCTGGAGCCCGGTCACCAGCCCAAGCGCGGCGGCGATGGCGACCGGCTCCATCCCGGGCGGAGTGGGGGCTGCAAAGGGGAACAACGGACCGGCGCCGACCAGCAGCGGGCGCCACGCCAGCGACACCAGCACGGCGGTGACGACCGGAACGAAGCTCCGCGGTTTCCACTCGAACAGCAGCAGCTCGACGGCGAGCATGATCGAGGCGAGCGGAGTGCCGAAGATCCCGGTCATCCCCGCCGCTGCGCCGGCGACCAGCAAGGTCTTCCGCTCCGCCGCGCTCAGATCGAACAGCTGAGCGAAGAGCGAGCCGATCGCGCCGCCCGTCATGATGATCGGCCCTTCAGCGCCGAACGGACCGCCGCTGCCGATCGAGACGGCCGATGAAAGGGGTTTCAGCAGCGCGACTTTGAGGGACAGCTTGCTGTCGCCGAACAGGATCGTTTCGATTGCCTCGGGAATGCCGTGCCCCCGGATCTTGTCCGATCCGAAGCGGGCCATCAGCCCGACGATGATACCGCCGGCCACGGGCACGAGCAGCACCAAAAGCGCGCCGCGATGGGCGATCAGGGCGGGTGCGACCGTCGCTTTGCCGTACCACAGGAGATTGGTCGCAAGCGCGATCAGCTTCAGCAGCAGCCAGGCGGCGAATGCTCCGCCGGTCCCGGCGACAATCGCCATCGCGGCCAGGATGAGCATCCGGTAATCGGCGCTGTAATCGGCGAGGCGCCGCGGGTGACGGGTGGAAGGGACGGTAGCCATGTCGGGCGCTTCACGCGATTGTGCGCCGCAATGCAAGCCGGCTGGCTAGAATGCGCGGGCGAGGCCGATCTCGGTCCGGGCGCGCCGATAATCGTAGAATTCGACGCTGCTGCGATTGCGCTCGATCGAGAATCGAACGAGCGGGGAGAAGCCTCGGAACTGAATCTGCCGAAAGGTCGCACCAATGCTGAGGCGGCGATAGCGATCTTCTCGCTTGTGCGGAAACAGCAGCAGGCGCTCGTCCGCGTGCAATCCGCCGATCTCCACGGCAAGCGTACCGGTCATCCGGCCAAGATCTCGCCAAAAGGTCAGACCTGTTCGCCACCCGTTGGTCGAATAGCCGGGCTCCTTCAGGGCCTCGCGAGAGACAGCGCCGGTCAACGCGAGGCCGGTCGTCGGCGATAGTGCGCGTTCGATGCCGACCTGGCCGGCATAGCTCTTGCCGTCCTGGAGATCGCTAAACCTGTTGTCGACCAGGGCCGCCGACCCGCTCGCTCGAAGCAAGGTCCGCGCCCCCAGCGCGTGCGACATGGTGCCTGCGACGCGTGCGGAGCGGAGGAACGGCTTCTGCCCGAACCATCGCTGCGTCAGGCCGAATTCCAGCTGCAGCCTGTCGTGCCCAAGCCCGAGTTCGGGGCCGACCGCGAAATCAGCGGCCACGTCATTGAACTCGCTCCGGCCGTAGAGGTCGGCCGAGCCGCTCACGCGAGCAAGGAGACTGGCGTCACTGCCGAGCGGCAACCGCCGGTAAGCTTGCGCCTGGAGCGACAGGCCGATTCCGGATTTGGCTTTGCCCGAATCGGCAATCTCGAAGTCGCCGAGTACCGTTCCCAGCGTACTCGACCGGGTCGCACGGTTGATATTCGTGTCGGGCGCGATTGCGATCTCGATGCTTCCGCCCATTGGCAGCCGCGCACGCAGCGCCTCGGAATAGCGATCCACCAGCCGCGCCACGGCCGGCGGCAGCCCCGCCGAGCGGACGGCGCGGACCTGCCGCCACGCACCCTCCTTGTCGCCCATGTGGTCGAGGACGCCTGCAAGCTCCAGCCGCGCGCGTGTCGCGTTCGGCCGCTCGTCGACGATCTCCCGCAGGAGCACGGCGGCGGCGGTCCAGTTGCGGTGTTTGATCTCCAGCATCGCCAAGCGAAAGCGGGCCTCCAGCCGCACGTCCTGTGACGGATCGTCCATCAGTGCTTTGTACGCCTTGCGAGCCACGGCCTCGTCCCCTCTGGCGAGCGCGGCGTCAGCAAGCGCGAACAGCTGGTTGGCACTCACTGCGAGCTTCACGGCGGCGGGCGCTGCTGCGTCGGTTTGCCCCGGCAGCAATCCCGCACCTACAGCGGCCACGCTTAGCAAGAATACGCGCACCGGCTGCCGCTTAGGGTTTCTTTGCGATCCAGACCCCCGACATGCTGCCCCACTGCTGCGTGCCGGGGACCTGGAACGGCGCGGTCCAGTTGGCCATCAACTCGGCTGCTTGGCGACCAGTGAAGCTGCCCTGGAACGACGAGGGCGCATCAGATCCCGGCACGTGGAACGATCCGCTGAAGCTAGTCGCTCCTTTGGCGAAGTTCGTGTCGCGCAACGTGTAATCCCCAAGGGACACCGGGTCCCAAAATCCAGCAGTTTCGGGCTTCATGACGCCCGTTAAGGCGCCATGACCGTAATCGAATGTCAGGGATACGGTGCCGGAAATAGGGCCGTAGCCGTCAGTAGCGACGCCCATCACACTGCCCGTATAGATGGCAGTGCCGGCCAGCGGAACGTCGCCCACCGCGGTCGGGATCCCATAGGCGAAAACGCCAGGGGTATAGCCGGTCCCGCCCAACCAGTTACCGAATCCCGTATATTTGTATCCGTCGTGGCTGGGCCAGGAGAGTATAACCAGGACGCGTTGCGTTGCGTCAGAGGTTCCGAACGTCACATCACTCGAGGTGGAATAGATGTCGGTCCAGTGGCCGGTGTTCTCGTAGAAAGAGCCATCGGCGCCACCAACCACCAATCGGCCGGGCTGGAACCCAGGAAGCGTGATCAGGTATTTCCCGCTGCTTTCGTCGTAGGCAAACTGAACGGACTGGTTTTGCGTAAGCTGGTTTGGCCCCCCGAAATACGCGGCGTAGGTGGCAAAGGGCGCGCTACTCTGAATGTCTGTCGGAATGGTCGGAGGTGGTGGCGGCACCGGCGCCGGTGCCGGTGCCGGTGACGGTGACGGTGTCGGCATTGGAGCGGTCGGTGCCGCAGGGATGAAGCTGGACTGCGTATCGCCGCCTCCGCACGCGGCCAGGCCAAGAGCCGCGGCCGAAACTCCCAATAATCTGCACATGGTTCTAATGCGCATGCTGTTCTCCAGGCTGGATTAGGCGCCTCTGAAAGCGCGGATGTCAGTGAGCCGCCTTGGCCATCCAGGCGCCAAGCGCCTGGTGAGTGTCACCGTCCAGCTGGAACGGCACTGCCCATCGCCCGATCGTTTCCTGGGCGTTCGGGCCGGTGAAGAGGCCGTCGAAGAAATTGGTGCCGGTGAGCGTCGTCGCGAACCTGCCCGAATAGCCCGTGCTACCGGGCGAGAAAACCGTTTGAGCGAACTTGTACGTTCCGACCGGAATCGGATTCATCCCCCCGGCGACGGAAAGGTCCAGCTGCCCGGCGAGCGCCCCCTTGCCGAAATCGAAATTGAGCTCGACGGTGCCGCCGGCCGGCAGCAGGAGCCAGCTGTTGCTGAGAGCGTCGAAGGTCTTGGCGTCCGTCAGGCCGGCGACTACGCCCTCATACGACGCATTGCCGCTCAACGGCATGGATCCGCCCGCTGTGAATGAGCCGAACGCGACCACACCGGAATCGATCGTGTAACCGAAATCCAGGTCATTCCGGCGCCACGTCGCCATTGCCGAATAGGAGTAGCCCGCGTTCGAATTGTCGAGCGTGAAAGCGCGGGTGCCGCAGCAGGCCCTGAACAGCAGCAGGAACGGATCGTCGGGTGCGGGATTCAGGATTTTCGGATCATGAATGAGCGCTCCGAAATCTTCGTCCGGTAGCGCCACCTCGTAAAAGCCGCCCGCATTATAGCGGATGATCGGTTCCGAGGCGTTTTTGTCGATGGAATTGAAACGGCCCGTCTCCGACGAGGTCGCCGAGTAAAGATTGGTCCACACTCCAGCCGACGCGAATTGCCCGACCACCGGCTGTGGGAAAATCGTCACGGCACTTGCCCCAGCCGGTGCCGGGGCCGGCGTTGGCGCTGGCGTCGTCGGCGGCGGGATGAAGCTCGTTTGAGTGCTGCCTCCTCCATCGCAGCCGGCAAGCGCCAGCGCGGCAGCACCAATCAGCAGTCTTGCAAAAAACTCGCGTGCCATCATCCTGCTCCCGGATTCGCCTGACAGCGGTGTACGGATCGCGCTGGGGGATGTGCGATGATGGACTTCTGATGATCTTCTGATCATCTCATGATGACAGGCGGTGGCGCTTAGATGTTGAAGCTTGTCGACCTTGCGAACCGAGCGGATTTCGACGCGGGCCCCTTTCGCGTCAGCCCGGCCACGCGCACGGTCACAGGACCCGCGGGGATCGCCACGCTCGAGCCCATCGTCATGAAGGTGTTCCTGCTGCTGCTCGACGCTGGCGGCGGGGTCGTGACCCGCGACGAGCTGTTCGCCAGCGCATGGGGCGGTGTCTTTGTTGGCGACGACAGCCTGAACCGGGCCATCGGCCGCGTGCGCAAAATCGCCGGCGAAACCGCCCCTGGCCTGTTCGAGATCGAGACGATCCCCCGTACCGGTTACCGCCTAACGGGCGAGATTCTAGCGTCCGCCGGAGCCGCGGATCGCTCACATCAAGCGAACTCAGGGCGCGGCATGTCTCGCCGGGTCATCGTCGGTTCGGGGGCCGCCGTGGTGCTTGCCGCCGGCGCCGGGCTTGGGCTGTGGTGGTCCCGTTCCGCTGACGATGACCGATTCAATGGCCTGCTGAAGCGTGCCCGGGAGGGGCTCGACTACGGCGATGGCTCCCCCGAGCCTGCGAACTATCTGCGGCAAGCCGTCGCCATGCGTCCGCGCGATGCCGCGGCGCAAGGCTTATTGGCGTTTGCACTGACATACACCACCAAGCTCCGGAAAAACGGCTCGGACAGCGCCGTGGACGAGGCACAGGAAGCCGCCAACACCAGCCTTCGACTGGACCCCGCCGAGCCCAATGCCCGGCTTGCGTTGATCCAGCTTCAAACGACCCTGGACCTCGCCACAACCGAAGATCGGGTGCGGGGAATACTTGCTACTGCGCCCGACAATATCCTGGCGATGCGGGTTCTATGGTCGCTGTTGCAGTCGGCCGGTCGAAGTCGCGACGCGTTGGCCTTGGTGCAACGTGCCGTCTCGATCAAACCCCTTGCCGCGGCGAACAATTACCCGCTGGCTCAATTGCTCTGGATCGTCGGCCGCACCTCCGAAGCGGACCGGATCATCGATCGGGCGATGGAGTCATGGCCGAAGCATCGCTATGTGCGATTTGCCCGCTTCACGATCTTTGCCTTCACTGGCCGCCCCCGTGCCGCGCTAGCGATGCTCGACAGTGATGAAACGCGACCGCAGGGTTTCTCGCCAGCTTCGGTCGCGCTGTATCGAATCTCGCTCGCTGCGCTGGATCAACCGTCACGATCGAACGTCGCTGAAGCGGTTCGCGCCAATGCCGACGCGGTTAAGCAGGATCCGAAGCTCGCTTCGCAGGCGGTGCTCACCCTGTGCGCGCTCGGGCAGGTCGATGCGGCATTCGAAATCGCCAATGACCTGCTGCTTTTCCGCGTTCCCAGCGACTCTGCTGCGGAAGACGCCGCCGGTCGGAGGCGGGTAAGAAGTACGGCGTGGCGGTTTACTCCATGGCTGTTTACCCCGCCCGCTGCTCCTCTTCGGGCCGATCCGCGTTTCGCCGCCCTGTGCGATGGCACAGGTCTGACCGATTACTGGACCAAGCGACGGATCAAGCCAGACTACCAGCTGGTTGGCGCTTAGAAGCGAGCATCGACGCCTATCATCACGCGCCGCGGGTCCTCGGCCTCGCCGGACGTCAGGGTGGTCTGGTCGATGAGCGCGAAGCGGTTGAACAGGTTGCGCAGCTGAACGAACAGCAGCGCGCGTTTGAGCTGATGCTCCAGCCGCATGTCGACGATCGTCGCCGGGGCAATCTGCAACGCCGGCGAGTTCGCGTTATCGGTGAAATAGCTGCTGTGATGCCGCACCTGAGCCGATAGCCCGAACGCCCGCATCGGCTTCCAGTCGATCGCGATCGAACCGGTGAAATGCGGCGCACGATCGAACTGCTTGCCGTTGAAGGGCGCGCTCTCGGCATCGGTTCGTGTGATTCTGGTATCGAGCAGACCGACTGCGACTTGAGCGCTGAATCGGGCGTTCGCCTGCATTTTCGCGCTCAGCTCGGCGCCACTGCTGCGGGCTCTCGGCACGTTGAACAGATTGGCGAAGCCAACCTGCTTGCCTGTCGGCGTGAAGATCGTGATCGGCTCGGCGCGCTGCGCGTTGCGCATCTCGTAGGTGAAGACGTTGGCACTGAACTGCATTCGGCCATCGACCGAAGCGCCCCGAGCGAAAACCTCATAATCCCAAAGGCTTTCCGCGCGGAAGTTGTCGGGATTGGCCGTATCGAAGCGGATCGTAGTTCCGCCCGGATTGTAGGCTTTCTGAACCAGAATGCCGGCCCGAAGTTGCGGCGTTACATCGTAGGCCACGCTCAGCTTTGGCAGCCAGGCATGGAAGGTACCGACGAAGTCGATCGGTACGGCGAAGGCGGTGGTGGTCAACGCGCCGACCCGCCGCTGGCGGTCTTGCTGATAGCGCAAGCCCGCGGTGAGCGTCAGCTTGGCGAGCGGCACCACGCTCCCTTCGCCAAACAGGCCACTCCCGTCTTGCCAGTCACCGAAGTTGCCGGTGAGCCCCGACAGCAGGGAGAGATCGATCGCCTGGTGCAAGCTCACATGCGTGTGCGACACGCCGGCGAGCGCCGCGACGGGCCCCGAGGTCTTCCAGTTGAGCACCGCCTCGCCGGACCAGTCATGGCCGCGATTGCGCGCCTCGCCGAAGCCCGGAATGGCGAATCGCCGAGCCCTGCTGCTTCCGCCGGTAAGAAGAAGGTTGGCTGTCAATCCGTCGGCGAGCTGCTGGCGTGCGGTGGCTGTGACCGAGTCAGTCGTGACCCGGAATATGCCATATCCGGGATTCGGATCCCGCCGATCCTCGAACGGAGCTTTGACACCGGCCGATTGTGGCGATTGCGACTGCGAGTGCACGTAGGTGAGAAGCAGCCGACCGGACCCGCCGTGGGGCTGAAGCAGCAGTTTCGTCCTCAGCAGCCCATAGGCCTCATGGTCGGGATCGGCGCCTGCCATCTCGGGGGCGATTTTGCTGGTCGTCCGGCTGTAGCGCAGGTCCCCCGCCACTCGCAGCGCAACCGATTGCGACAGTGGGCCGGAAGCAAGCGCAGATATTTCCCGCATCCGGTAATCGCCGCCAATCGCTCGCGCCCGAATTTCCCGGTCGAAGGTTGGGTCGTTCGACACGACGAAAATCGCGCCCGCTATCGAATTGACCCCCTGGGTCGTGGTCTGTGGACTGCGGAAGACCTCGATGCGCTCGACGTCCCATACCGGCGCCGCCCCGAACACGAACTCACTATAGTTCTGCGGCCGGCCATCGACGATCAGTGTGGTGCGGGGTCGGTTGCCGCCAAGGAATGCCGGTAACGCCTGCAGCGCTCCGGTCGTGTCCAACCCTCTGATCGCGGGCCCTTCGCTGCGACTGCCGAGCTGGACGTTTGGGACCAGCGCCAGCATCTGGTCGACGCGGTCTGCGCCGGTCGCCTCGATCTCCCGCTGTGTGACGAGCGACAGACTCGACTGCGTCTGCTTCGGCGAGCGCGTCACGCGTTCGCCAGTGACGATGATCTGGTCGAGCGCATCGGAGGCGCGGCTCACTGGCGCACCGGCCTGCGCCGCCGCTGCGACTAGCGCCCAGGTCAACATGCTCCCGCCCCCTTGAGCAAACGCTTCGCAACAACGCAGTATAGCAATCACGGGCCGCCGCGCCACTCAGGTTGGGCGATCGGCTTGGCGGAGAAGTGGTGCCGCTTGCGTGACTCGAACACGCGACCCCATCATTACGAATGATGTGCTCTACCAGCTGAGCTAAAGCGGCTTAGTTGCCCGGAAGGTGCGGCGCGCCCTATCAGCGCCCGGGCGGGCTCGCAAGCTTCGCGCTTTTGCTAACCTTTTATGCTTAACGCTTTGGTAACGCCGCTCCGCCATTTTCGCCGCGGGACAGGAAAGCGGAGTTCTGCGCAACAATGGACGGCTATCGCGAGCACCCCAGCGACTTCGACCTGCCGGCGCAAGAGCCGTCGCCGGCGCCCGCCGATGTCGCGGCCGCGATCGGCACCGACGAGCGCCGAATGCACGTGCGCGCCTACAATTACTGGGTTTCGCTCCTCGACGGGCGCGACTTCCCGTCGATCGAGGACCTCGATCCGGGCCATGTCGCGGATTTTTCAAGCCACAGCGTGTTGCTCGACTTCACCTGCAGCCGCGACAATCCCGCCATTCCCTACGTCGGCGGAGCGATCCGCGACGAATGCGCGCTCGACGACAGCATGGGCACCATCGCCGATGTGCCCAGCCGGTCCCTGCTCTCGCGGCTGACCGATCATTTCATGCAGATCATCGCCAACCGGGCACCGGTCGGATTTGAGGCCGAGTTCGAGAGTCCGGCGGGTGTTACGCTGTGCTACCGCGGAATCCTGATGCCGTTCTCGTCCGACGGGGAGACCATCGACTTCATCTACGGCGTCATCAACTGGAAGCATGTCGACGCGCTGCAAAGCTCGACGGCGGAATCGGCTACAATCGAGCTCGCCGGCATCGCCGAGCCGGCCCACGAACCGGAGCGGGCAGAGGATGAGGAGCCGCTCGAATTGATCGAGGCGCTCGGCGGAG
Organism: Sphingomonas sp.; assembly: GCA_025981625.1. Next base: position 18,272 of record JAICXF010000011.1, read on the forward strand.
CACCCGCCCAAGCATCGCTCGATCCGGAGCGGTCGGCTGAAGAACTCACGCCGGCAGCGCATTTCTCGTGGGAAGATGCGCCGCTGGAGGATGCGGACGAAGTGCCGTTGGCGATCGTTCCGCTCGACGAAAACACCGCGCTGGCCGACCGTCTATGGGCCGCGCGGGAGACAGCGGAATCGGTCAAGGCCAGCGAAGGACGGACCCGGGCGGCGCTCTACAAGGCGCTGTCGCTCGCTTACGACTTTGCCGTCGCGGCACGGCAGAATCCCGAAGACTATGCCGAGCTGCTCGAGGAGTCCGGAGTCAAGGCGCAGGCACGCGCGCCGATGACGCCGATCGTCAAGCTCGTGTTCGGGATCGACTACGACAAGGCGCGGCTGACCGAGTTCGCGGCCGCACTGTCCTATGCCCGGCGGCAGGATGTCGCACTCGGCGAGTTCCAGAAGTTGATCGAGAAGCATGCCGGCGGTCTCAAGGGGCTGGTGGCGGCAGAGCGGCAGGCACGCCGTCCCGAACCGAAGCCTGACACCAGGGGCGAGCAGGCCCGCGCCCGGCTCCGCGTCGCGCAATCGGTTTCGCTGGACGGGCTGCACGACGAGTTTGCGCTAGTCGTGACTCGTCGCTCGGCTGACGGGACGCACGAACCCGTCGCGATTATCGACGACCAAGCGCTGGTCGAACGCGCCATCCGCCGCGCCGCCTAAGGCCGCGTGAGCCTGCGCCGGGGTTGTCCGGCCGTTGAGGGGCGGGCTATAGGCCCGCGCATCCCGACAGCCTTCCGGAGCTCATTCGTTTCATGACGGCCCATACGCGCCTGGACCCGCCCTTGGTCGAGTCAATCAGAAAGGCGCTGACTGGAAACGCGCTCCCCGGCGAAACCCGCGGATTCGCCCGCGAAGATGAGCGCCAGGCGGCCGAATTCCTCGCCAAGGTCGCGTCAAAGCGCAAGCGCGGGGAACTGGCGCTGTCGATCGAATCCACCGGTGGCGAAGCCGGTAACCGCCGAATGCGCATCGGCATGGTCAACGATGACATGCCGTTCCTCGTCGATTCGGTCGCGAACGCCGTCGCGTCGCGCCAGCTGACCATCCATCGGCTGCTGCATCCCGTCGTGTGCGTGACCCGCGATCCCTCGGGCGAGCTTCAGTCGGTCGAACCGATCTGCGACGACAAGCATCGCCGCGAATCGATGATGTATGTCGAGCTCGACCGAGCGGATGCGCGCGGCCGGCAGGAACTCGCCGCCGATCTCCGCCGCGTGCTCGAAGATGTCCGGCTCGCGGTCCGCGACTGGGAGTCGCTGCAGCGGCGCATGCGCGAGGACGCGGCCGCCATCGCGAACCCCGAGGGCGCGGCGCTTCTGAACTGGTTTGCCGACGGCGCCATGACTTTGCTCGGCTACCATGTCGAGAAGCCGTCCGAGGTGCCGTCCGAAGAGCTCGGCATCTTCAGCATTCCCGGCGCCCCGACCGACGAAGGCGGAGCAATCGGTGCGATGCGATACTTCGAGCGGGGTGGCGATGTTCCGCTGATGGCCAAGGCCGAACGGATCGCGACGGTCCACCGGAGAGTTCCGCTCGACCTTGTGGTCGTTCCGGTGAAATCCGGCGACAAGGTCACCGGCATCGGCGTTCACGCCGGCCTGTGGACGAGCGAAGCGCTTCGGGTGCCGCCGGAAAGCGTGCCCGTGCTGCGCGACCGCTTGAAGCAGCTCGACAAGGATTTCGGCTTCGACCCCAAGGGCCACTCCGGCAAGGCATTACGGCACGCGGTCACCTCGCTTCCGCGCGATCTCGTCATTGCGATCGGTTACGATTGCCTGCGCGAGCTGGTGATGACGGCGATGTCGCTCGCCGACCGGCCGCGTCCGGCGCTGGTTCAGGTCCGCTCGATCCTGAGGGGGCAGCTGTTCACCTTCGTCTGGCTGCCGCGCGAGGAGCTGACCACCGCGCGGAGAATGGCCATTGCCGTGCTGCTCGAGAACGAGGCCGGCAAGAAGATCACCAGCTGGTCGGTCGAGCTCGGCGACGGCGATCTCGCGCTGATCCGTTACACACAATATATCGATGAAGACGCGCCGATGCCTGACGCGGCCGGGCTTGACGCAGCGGTGGTCGAGATGGTCCGCGGCTGGGCGCCCGCGGTCGAGTCCGAGCTGATCGACGCGGCCGGCTCGGCGCGCGCGATGCGGCTTGCCCTGACCTACATCAACAGCTTCGCGGACAGCTATCGAGCCCGCACCGCGCCCGAGGAAGGCGCCGCCGACATCATCCGCCTGTCCGATCTGGAAGGCGACGGCGACCGCGCCGTTCGCCTATCGCGATTCGATACGGATGGTGCGGGGCAGCTGCGCCTCAAGACATACCGGCGCGGCGGGCTGATCCCGCTGTCCGACGTCGTTCCGGTGCTCGAGAATTTCGGCTTTCGGGTGCTGGAGGAATTCCCTTCCGCGCTGTCTGGCGGTCTCGGCTACATCCATGACTTCCGGGTTGAAGTCGGCGCCGAGGCAAACGTCGACTCGATCCTGGAGCGCACCGGCGAGATCGAGCGGGCGATCGCCAACGTTCTGTGCGGCAGCGCGGAGGATGATGAGTTCAACCAGCTGGTGCTCTATGCGGACCTCGACATGCGCCCCGTGGTCTGGCTGCGCGCGTGGTTCCGCTACCTCCGCCAGACCGGCAGCAGCTTCGGCCTGGTCACCGTGGTCGACGCGCTCCGCCGCGCGCCCAATGCGACCCGCGCGCTGATCGGCCTGTTCATCGCCGCGCACGATCCTTCGGCCACCGGCCGCGAGGCACAGATCGGGAAATTTTCCGAGCAGCTCGACCGCAGTCTCGCCAAGGTCCGCTCGATCGACGACGACCGCATCCTTCGGCGCCTGCGCGCGCTCGTCGACGCCATGGTGCGCACCAACGCCTTTGCCCCGACGGCGGATGAGGCGCTCGCCTTCAAGATCGACAGCTCGCTCGTGCCCGGTTTGCCCGCGCCGGTGCCGTGGCGTGAAATCTGGGTCTACAGCCCGCGGGTCGAGGGCATCCACCTGCGCGGTGGCCCGGTCGCCCGCGGAGGCATCCGCTGGTCGGACCGGCGCGACGATTTCCGCACGGAGATTCTCGGGCTGATGAAGGCGCAGGTGGTCAAGAACGCGGTCATCGTGCCAACCGGCGCCAAGGGCGGTTTCTATCCCAAGCAACTGCCGCCGATGAGCAACCGCGACGCGTGGCTGGCGGAGGGCACCGAAAGTTATCGCATCTACATCCGCTCGCTGCTGTCGGTCACCGACAACCTCGTCAACGACCGGGTGGTCCATCCCGCCGGCGTGGTGATTCACGACGGCGACGATCCCTACTTCGTCGTGGCCGCGGACAAAGGAACGGCAACCTTCTCCGATATTGCCAACGAGATCGCTCTGTCGCGCAACTTCTGGCTCGGCGACGCTTTCGCCAGCGGCGGAAGCCACGGCTACGATCACAAGGCGATGGGCATTACCGCCCGCGGTGCGTGGATTTCGGTCCAGCGCCACTTCCTCGAAATGGGAATCGACGTTCAGAGCGATGATGTGACTGTCGCGGGTTGCGGCGACATGTCGGGCGACGTGTTCGGCAACGGGATGCTGCTGTCGAAGACCATCAGGCTGATCGCCGCCTTCGATCACCGTCATATCTTCATCGATCCCAACCCCGATCCGGCGGTCAGCTGGAAAGAGCGCAAGCGGATGTTCGAACTGCCGCGGTCGAGCTGGGACGATTACGACAAGAAGCTGATCAGCAAGGGCGGCGGCGTCTTCCCGCGCAGCGAGAAATCCATTCCGCTCAGCCGCGAGGCGCGGGCGGCGCTCGGCGTTGAGACCAAGGCGCTTGACCCCGCGAGCCTCATCAACGCAATTCTCAAGAGTCCGGTCGACCTGCTGTGGTTCGGCGGCATCGGCACCTATGTGAAGGCGTCGAGCCAAAACCAGGCGGACGTGGGCGACCCATCGAACGACGCGCTCCGGGTCAGCGCTGACGAACTTCGCGTCAAGGTCATCGGTGAAGGCGCCAACCTCGGTGTCACCCAGGCAGGCCGGATCGAGTTCGCGGAACGCGGCGGCCGCATCAACACGGACTTCATCGACAACAGCGCGGGCGTCGACTGTTCGGACAATGAAGTGAACATCAAGATCCCGCTCAATCGCGAAATGCGCGACGGGCGGCTCGAGTTCGACAGGCGCAACGCGTTGCTCGTGAAGATGACCGAGGACGTCGCCGAAATCGTTCTTGAAGACAATCGTCTGCAGAGCCTCGCACTGTCGATCGCGGAAGCCGGCGGCGGTGTTGCCTTGCCGGCGCAGGTGCGCACGATCGAGCTGCTCGAAGCGTCCGGACGGCTGGATCGCAAGGTCGAGGGCCTCGGCAGCAGCGAAGAGCTGATGCGCCGGGCGCAGGAGAATCGCGGCCTCACCCGGCCCGAGCTGGCGGTCGTCCTCTCGGTATCGAAGCTCGTGCTCCAGGATGCGGCCGAGGAGTTGCAGCTCGCCGAAGATCCGGTCGTTGGCCCGCAGCTGTTCGACGCCTTCCCGAAGGCGATGCGCAAGAGCGAGGCCGCCGCCATCCGTGCCCACCGCCTGCGAAACGAGATCGTCGCCACCAAGGTCGCCAATCGGCTCGTCAACCGGCTTGGTCCGGGAGTCGCGTTCGACCTTACGGAAGAGGAAGGCGCTTCGCTTCAGCAGGTGGTTGCCGCGTTCCTGGTGGCCGAGCGGCTTCTCGACCTTGACGCGCTTTGGGCCGAAATCGAGCGCGATCCGCTTCCGGAGACGGTTCGAATCGAGCTCTTCTCGATCGCGGCGGCAAGCGTTCGAGCCCATCTCGCCGACATCATCCGGGCAGGCGCGGGCGAAACCAGCGTCGCGAAGCTCTGCGGACTGCTGGAACAAGGCGTGCGCAAGATCTCCGCCGCCGCAGCCAAGCTCATCCGATCCGAGGTGCGCAACGAGGCCGTAGCGCGGCGCGACCGCTTGATCGCGCTCGGTGCAAGTGACGATATCGTTCGCGGGCTGGTTCGCCTGTTCGAGCTCGATGGCATCTTCGGTGTCGCGGCCTTGTCGGCGCGCAAGAACCTCGATGAGCTGCAGGCGACGCGCGGCTATACACGCCTGGGCGAGGCCCTGGGTCTCGACTGGGCGCAGCAGCAGGTCGCCCGCTTCGTTCCTGCCGATCAGTGGGAGCGGTTGCTGACCGCCGGCCTGGCGCGGGACTTCGAGCAGCTCCGGATCGAATTCCTTGGCCGCTGTCGGGGCAAGCCCATCGATGAGTGCGTCGAGGATTGGGTGGGCAAGGAACAGGCGCGGATCGTCCAGTTCCGCGACCTGATCGGCCGCGCGCGCATTGAAGGCCATGTCAGCGCGCCCATGCTGGCGCAGATTGCCGCCCAGGCACGCATTCTGCTCGGACGCTGACGATGCGGATCGCCGTGCTGGTGCCCGATTCGGGCTATCCCGAGGCGTACGGCTGGGCGTTCGATGTCGAGGCCGACGCGCTGCGCGCCGGCGGAGCGACGGTCGAACCGGTCGTCTGGACGGCCGTGGCCGACCTGTCGTCCTACGATCTCGTCACCCCGCTCGTCGCATGGGGATACCACCAGCAGTACCAGCACTGGCTGGCCCTGCTGGATCGCGCCGAGGCCGAGGCCTGGCCAATCGTCAATCGGCCCGCTCTGCTCCGGTGGAACAGCGACAAGGCGTATCTTGCCGAACTTGCCGATGGCGGCGTTCCGACGGTTCCGACGCTGGCTGTCGAGTCGTGCTGCGATGCCGACATCGAAGAAGCGCGGCGGCGCTTCCAAAGCGAATGGCTGGTGATCAAGCCGCCCGTCTCGGCCGGCGCCGCCGGAACGCACCGGCTCGGCCCGAACGACGAACTCCCCGCCGACAGCCTGCGCCGGCCGATGATCGTGCAGCCGCTCATCGAGGAAATTGCGAGGACAGGCGAGTTCTCGCTGATGTTTTTCGGCGGCCAGTTCAGCCATTGCGTCGTCAAGCGTCCGAAGTCCGGCGACTTCCGGGTCCAGCCACACCTTGGAGGAGTGACACTCCCTTCGCCGCCGCCGCCCGGAGCCGAGCGTCTCGCGCGGCAGGCACTCGCCGCGGCACCGACCGAAGCGGTGTACGCGCGCGTCGATATCGTGCCCGATGATGAGGGGACGCTCAGAATCATGGAGCTCGAGCTGATCGAGCCCGCGTTGTTCCTCGATCATGCGCCCGACGGCGGCGCCGCCTTCAGCCGCTCGCTGCTGAGCTCCGTTCAAAAAGCCACTGCCTGATCGCGGAGGTCAGATTGGGCGGCTGATCCGCGTCGAGCCGCGCGACGTCGATCTCGGCAACGAGAGCATTCACCGGGCAGCCACGTTCTCGCGCTGCAGCCTCCAACGCGCTCCAGAACACCGGTTCCAGGCTGATCGAGGTCTGATGACCGGCAATCAGCACCGATCGCTTTTTTGGAGTCCCAAATGTCGTCATTGCGAGGAGCCTCGGCGACGAAGCAATCCAGACGAGGTCCGGTTCATTGGATTGCTTCGCTGCGCTCGCAATGACGGAGCCTTAGTACATATGTTGCCCGCCGTTGATCGATAGGGTCGAGCCGGTGACGAAGCCGCCATTCTCGTCCGCCAGAAAGGCGACCGCGCGGGCGATCTCCTCCGGCTTGCCGAGCCGCCCGACCGGAATTTTGGCGACGATCTTCTGGAGCACGTCCTCGGGCACCGCCGCCACCATATCCGTGTCGATATACCCCGGAGCGATCGCATTGACGGTCACGCCGAAGCGGGCGCCCTCCTGCGCAAGCGCCTTGGTGAAACCGTGGATGCCCGACTTGGCCGCGGCATAATTGACCTGCCCATATTGTCCCGCCTGACCGTTGATCGATCCGATGTTAACGATCCGGCCGTATTTGCGCGCAGTCATTCCGTCGAACACCGCCTTGGCCATGTTGAAGCAGCCGCCGAGGTTGGTGTCGATGACGTCCCGCCACTGCTGCTCGGTCATCTTGCGGATCGTGGTGTCGCGAGTGATCCCCGCATTGTTGACCAGGACATCCACCGGACCAAGCTCCGCCTCCACCTTGCGCGCGCCCTCCTGGCAGGCCTCGAAGTCGGACACGTCCCACTTGTACACGGCGATGCCGGTTTGCTCACTGAACGTGCGCGCCCGCTCATCATTGCCGGCGTAATTGGCGGCAACCTTCATTCCGGCGTCCCGAAGAGCGATGCTGATCGCCTCCCCGATCCCGCGCGTCCCGCCAGTGACGATCGCCACTCGAGCCATGAGCATCTCCTCTCCTGACGACCGCGCTTATTGCTGCGGCAGCCACCCTGCAAGTTCGCGAGTGACGAGCTGCGTCAGCATCGCGACGCTTTCCGGCGAATCGTTGAGGCAGTCGAGCAGTGCGAACTTTTCGCCGCCGGCCGAAAGGAACGTCTTGCGGCCGCGGATGCCGAGCTCCTCGAGAGTCTCGATGCAGTCGGCCGAAAAACCCGGCGCCGCGATGGCGATCCGCTTGACGTCCTGCTTCGGATAAGCGGCGAGCGTCGCGTCGGTCGCAGGCTCAAGCCACTTCGCCCGGCCGAATTTCGACTGGAAGGCGACATCCACCTCGCGCCCGAGTGCCTGTCCAAGGAGCCGAGCCGTCTTGCGGCAGTGACAATGATAGGGATCGCCGAGCTCCAGCGTCCGCACCGGCATGCCATGGAAGCTCAGCAGCAGCCGCTCGGGCTCGAAATCGAGGGCGGACAGCTGCCGTTGCAGGTTGGCCGCCAAGGCGTCGATATAGAGCGGATCGTCATGATATGGCGGCAGCGTGCGCAGCGCCGGCTGCCAGCGCATCCGCGCCAGCGCGCCGAACACCGCGTCGTTGGCGGTCGCGGTCGTCGCCGCGCAATATTGCGGGTAGAGCGGCGCCGCGAGGATGCGGGTGCAGCCCTCGTCCACCATTCGCTCCAGCGCTCCGGCGATGCCCGGATGCCCATAGCGCATCGCATAATGAACCGAGACATCGGGCAGCTTTGACCGCAGGGCGTCGGCCTGGCGGTGCGCGATTGCGCGCAGCGGCGAACCTTCGTTGGTCCAGATCTGGTTATAAGCCTCCGCCGACTTCTTTGGCCTGGTGCGAAGAACGATGCCGTGAAGGATCGGCTTCCAGGCGAGCGGGTGGATCTCGATCACGCGGCGATCACTGAGGAATTCGGCCAGGTAGCGGCGCACCGCGCGCTCTTCAGGCGCATCGGGGGTGCCGAGGTTGATCAGCAGCACCCCGACGTTCGGCTCGGTCACCGCCGGATGATCGCCCGGCCTCATGCGGCATTCAAATCGAACGGCAGCGAGCGCATGCGCCTGCCCGATCCGGCGTGGATCGCGTTGGCGACGGCGGGAGCTAGCGGCAGGGTGCCGAGCCCGTTGATCCCGCCCGCAGGGTCGCTGCTGGGGATGATCTGCACCACGATCTCCGGTGTGTCGGTGAGACGGGGGAGGCGAATTCCGCCAGTCGGCCGAGCGCGCGGCATTCCGGCGACCCATTCAGGGGGCGGCACCGTCGCTTGCGCCAGCGCCCAGATCAGCGCGCCCGCGACCTGTTGCTCGACCAGGCCACTGTTGATGACCCGGCCGCAATCGACCGCCGCAACGAGACGATGAACCTTGACGCGTTGGCTGTCGCCAATGCTCGCCGTCGCGACCAGGCCGATGTGCGAGCCGAACGCCGACGCGCCGGCAATCCCCATCGTGCTCCCGGGACTGCCGCCGTCCCAGTTCGCCAGCCGCGTCGCCGCCTGCAGGCAGCGCGCAAGGCGGCCGTTCTGGCCGAGCATCGACATCCGGAAGGACAAGGGCTCCATGCCCGCAGCGTGCGCCAGCTCGTCGATAAAGCTTTCGGTGAAGAAGGCGAACTCGCGCTGCGGCGATCCGCGCATGTACCCTGCTGTGAAGGGCAGGGGCGCGCGCACCGCATCGATACGGACGTTGGGAATCGAATAGGACGGGATCGAACCATCGAGTGCCGATCGGTCCAGCTTGTCCGGAGCCTGCTTGTCGGCGAGGCGCGCCAGGGCAGCGCTGAGCCCATTCGCTGTCGCGACCTTCATCGCCCAGGCTGCGGTGATCCCGCCGGCGCCAGGGAGCGCGGTCATCCGCGCGAGCGCGCCCGGCGCTGGCCGATCGTGATTCTGGCTCGACGATGACGAAAGCACGACCTGAACCGGACGCCCGACGGCGCGCGCGAGTTCGATGGCGATCGGCGCTGCATCCGGCTCCATCGCCCGGCCGGCAGGGTCGCCCGGCGGCATCGGATAGAGCGCTCCGTAGGCATGGCCGAAGCGCGGCGCGAGGGTCGGAGCCCACAGCTCGACCGAGCCTTCGCTGATCCGCGCGGTTGCGCTGACCGGCTCTAGTCCGAGGTGCTGGGAAGGCGCCGCATAGTAAGTCGCGGCGAGGGGGCGGGAGCCACGAACCGTTCCTTCGTAGTCACCTCGGCTGAACCAGTGCTGCGCTTCGCCGTTCGCCAGTGCTTCCTCGAACGATGGGCGGAGGTCCACCGGGCTGCGCTCGCCGGAGAATTGCGGATCGGCGGCCTTGATCGCTTGTTCGGCCGCCCACCAGCTGTCCGCCACGACCGCCATCCACTGCGAATTGACGCTGAGGTGGCGGACGCCGGGCATTCGGGAAATGCTGTCGCGCGAGAATCCCCTGAGTTGACCGTCCGGCGGCGCAATCCGGACCGAAGCGAACAGCATTCCGGGGAGGCGAACGTCGGCCGCGAAACGCCAGCTGCCCTCGGCTTTGGCCGGACCGTCGAGCCGCTGCAGCGGCTGGCCGATCAACCGCCCCTTTTGCGATTGCCGGAGCGGCGCCTTGCGCGGCGGCGTTCGATCGGCCGCTTCCTCGGCAAGTTCGCCGAAGGTGGCCGTTCGGACGCCATTGATGACGAACCCATCAGCCGTCTCGCATTTGCCGCGATCGACGTTCCAGCGATCTGCTGCCGCCCCGATCAGCATCGCCCGCGCCGTCGCGGCAGCCTCCCGGAGCGGCTGTTCGAACGCGCGCACGGAGGTCGCGTCCGCCGTGATCCGGATGCCGTCAGGCCAACCTTTTTCTTTCGCAAGCGGATTTGCGTAGCCTTTGGCGAGCGGCGCCGGCTCGACCGCGATGGTCTCCCATGCGGCGCCCAGTTCGTCGGCGACGATCTGCGGCAGCGCGGTCCACACGCCCTGGCCGGTCTCGACCTGCGGAACCGCGACGGTGATTCGCCCATCGCGCGCAATCTTGATGTAGTTGCCAAACGCCTCCTCGCCGCGCTTCACGGCGAGCTCGCTCGCAAGGTGGCGCGGCCATAGCGAGAAGCCGACGACCAGCCCGACGCCGGCGCCGCCGCCGATCAGCAATGTGCGCCGGTCGAGTTTCAACGCGCGTATTGGGCCTTGAGCGCGCGGCGGTCGATCTTTCCCGTCCCCAGCCGCGGCAGCGATTCCGCCGAGAAGATGATGCGCTCGGGGATTTTGAACCTGGCGAGCTTGCCGCTGAGGAACGCGCGCAGCTCATCCTCGCTCAGCTGAGCGCCGTTCTTGACGTGGATCACGGCCACCGGCACTTCGCCGAGCCGCTCGTCGGGAGCGCCGAATACCGCGGCTTCGGCGATCGAGGGACAATCGTAGCAGCCAGCCTCCACCTCCGCCGTCGAGATGTTCTCGCCACCCCGAATGATGATTTCCTTCTTGCGGTCGACGATGAACAGATAGCCGTCCTCGTCCAGATAGCCGACGTCGCCCGTGCGGACCGTGCCGTCGGCCGTGATCGTCTCCTCGGTCGCTTGCGGGTTCGCCCAATAGCATCTGATGTTCGCCGCCGTGCGGATCCCGATCTCGCCGATTTCACCGGGACCGAGCGGCTGGTCCCCCGTGCCGAGGATCGAGACCTGCACCAGCGGCTTCTGCGAGCGCCCGGTTGAGGCCGGCTTGGCCGCGTAGCTGCTCCAGTAGTTGGCGCATCCGGTGGCGTTGGTTTCGGTCAGGCCATAGCCGAGCGCCGGTTGCGCATTGGGGAACTCGGCACGCAGCCGTTCGACGTGGCTCACCGGCCTCGGCGCCCCACCGGCGGTGATGTCCTTCAGCGACGACAGGTCATATTTCTCGCGATCGGGGTGGTTCATGAGCTCCAGGCTCATCGTCGGAACGCCGACGAAATAGGTGATCTTCTCCTGCTCTATCAGCCGCAGCGCCTCGGTTGCATCCCATTTGGGCATGATCACCATGCAGCGGCCGATGACGAAGCTGTTGAGCATGACCGGCACTTCGCCGGTGACGTGGAATAAAGGCACGCTCAGCAGCGTTCGGGCCGGACCCGCGGGCGCGTTGCCGTCCTCGGTCAAAATCCCGAGCAGCACGATCAACCCCGTCGAATAGGCATAGGTGCCGGTGGTCACCGCCCGATGGGTCGAGACCGCGCCCTTGGCTTCGCCGGTCGATCCGGAGGTGAAGAGGATCGTCGCATCGTCCTCGGGCGACAGCTCGGGCACCGCGACAGTCTCGTCGGCTCCCGCCAGCAGCGGCGCGATCGCCTGTTCGACCGGCTGTTCGATAGCGAGGCTGACCACATTTCGATCGGCGCACCGGGCGCCGATCCGCGTGGCGCGCGACAAATCGGCGATGATGAGCTTGGGGTCGGAGAGCTGGACCGCATGCTCCATCTCGAACGGCTCCCACCAGCCGTTGAGCAGCGTCGCGATCCCGCCCACCTTCACAATTGCCATGTAAGCAACGATCCAGGCCGGGCAGTTGCGCATCGCGATGGCGACGCGCTCGCCCTTGACGATGCCCCGCGCGAGCAGCCCGCGCGCGAGGCGGTCGGAGATGCGGTCGAGGTCCGCGAAGCTCAGCCGCTCGTCCCCGGCGACCACCGCTTCATTGGCGGCATTGAGCGCGCAGAACGTCTTGAAGAAGGAAGCAAGCGTCGGCGGGAAATTGGTCACGGTTGGCCGCCCAAGCTCGTCCTCGCCGATGACCAGCCGGCCGCCGGGCCTGACGACCCTCGCCAGTTCCTCGTCAAAGCGGCGGTCGAGCTCGTTGGGCATTCACGCTCCTTTGCCTTTGCGGTCCTGCGCCTTATGAGGCGCGCAACATCCATGGGGAAGCCCTTGCACGACGTCGACTATTCGCGCTTCACCGCCTTTCCGGACCTCGGGCTGTCGCCGGTGCTGCTGCACATCGGGCGCTTCGACCTTCGCTGGTACAGCATCGCCTATCTTGCCGGCATTTTCATCGGCTTCTGGTACTTGCTCAAGCTGCTTAAACAGCCCGGCGCACCGATGGCCCGCCGCCATGCCGACGACCTTGTCTTCTATGCTGCGCTCGGGATCATCTTCGGCGGCCGGATCGGCTACGTGCTGTTCTACAACCTCGGCGAGTATATCCACCATCCGGTCGAGATCCTGAAGCTGTGGGACGGCGGCATGTCGTTCCACGGCGGCGTGATCGGAACCTCGCTCGGGATCTTCTACTTCGCGCACAAGGAAAAGCTTTCGTGGCTGCGCATCCACGATTACGTCGCCTGCTGCGTCCCCTTCGGTCTTGGCTTCGGCCGCATCGCCAATTTCATGAACCAGGAATTGTGGGGCGCGCCGACGACCGTTCCGTGGGCCGTCCGCTTCCAGGAACCGAACATGTTCGGCCAGCTTGTGCTCGGGCCGCCGCGCCACCCCAGCCAGCTCTATGAGGCGTTCCTCGAAGGGCTCGTCCTCTTCTGTATCCTCGCTTTCATGTTCTGGAGGACCAAGGCGCGCTACGAACCGGGCAAGCTCGTCGGCGCCTTCCTGTTCTTCTACGGCCTGTTCCGCTTCGGCGTGGAGTTCATCCGTGAGCCCGACGCCCAGTTCGCCGGGACGATCTTCCACAACAGCGGCTTGCATATGGGCCAGTGGCTATCGCTGCCGATGATCATCGGCGGGCTCTACCTGATGCTGACCGCGAAGGGCCGGCGGGTGCGCGTGGAGCCGACGGTCGGCACCGCTAGTGTTGCTTAGAACGATCCTCCCGCCGGAGGCGGGTGGCGGCGCGTGACTCCGCTCGAGCGGGCGCTGCGCGAGCGGATTGCCGCCGAGGGGCCGATCACCGTCGAAACCTATATGGAAGCGTGCAACGCTTATTATTACGCCACGCGCGATCCGCTGGGCGCGCGCGGCGACTTCATCACCGCGCCGGAGATCAGCCAGATGTTCGGCGAGATGATCGGGGCCGCGCTCGCCGATTGCTGGAAGCGCGCGGGCGCTCCCGAAGATGCAGTCTATGTCGAGCTGGGGCCCGGCAGGGGCACGCTGGCTGCGGACGCGCTGCGGGTGCTCCGGACGGCCGGCTTTAGCGGCGAGGTTCACCTCGTCGAGACGAGTCCGGTCCTGCGGGAGCAGCAGGCAAGGTCGGTGCCGGATGCGGTGTGGCACGACAGTGTGGACGAGCTGCCCGAGCGACCGCTGCTGCTGGTCGCCAACGAATTTCTCGATGCGCTGCCGGTTCGCCAGCACGTTGCAGGCATTGAACGGCGCGTCACGGTCGCCGCGGGTGGATTGGCCTTCGACCGCGACGATGAGATCGTCGAGACCTCGCCGGCGCGTGAGGCCGTCGTGCGCTCGATATCTACTTGCCTCACGGCAAACGGCGGAGTCGCGCTGGTGATCGACTATGGGCATGAAAGGTTCGCGTCCGGAGACACGTTGCAGGCCGTGCGCGGGCACCGATTCGCGCCCGTGCTCGCCGATCCGGGGGAGCAGGACCTGACCAGCCACGTCGATTTCGAGGCGGTGGCGGAGGCCGCGAACTTCGTGGGCGCCACGACCACGGCGGTCGTTCCGCAGGGAGAGTGGCTGATCCGCCTGGGTATCGAGGCGCGCGCGCAGGCGCTCTCGAGGGCCCACGCGGACCGCGCGGACGATGTGGGCAACGCGCTGGAGCGGCTGACCGGCCGTGATCAAATGGGCGAGCTGTTCAAGGTGATCGCCATCCATTCGCCCGACTGGCCGGCGCCGGCGGGGTTCGAGTGACGCACCGGGATGGAACGTTCGACGACCTGCCGGCGGTCGATCGCGTTTTCCGCCAGAGCTTTTGCGACACGTTCGCGCACCTCTATCGGCCGGAGGACCTGGCGGCATTCCTCGGCCAGTTCACGCCCGAAGCCTGGGCGGAGGAGTTCGCCGATCCACGCTATCGTTTCAGGGTGAGCGAGGCCGATGGCGAAGTGGTCGGCTTCGTGAAGCTCGGGCCATCGGCGCTGCCCATCGAAACCACGGCCAGGGCCATCGAGCTGCGGCAGCTCTACCTGCTCAAAGCGCACCATGGCAGCGGCATTGCGGCGGCGCTCACCGACTGGGCAATCGAGGAGGCTCGGCGGCAGGGCTTCGAGGAACTCTATCTGACCGTCTATGTGGACAATTACCGGGCCCGCCGCTTCTATGACCGTTATGGCTTCGAAGAGGTGGGGCGCTACGCGTTCATGGTCGGCAACCACGCCGACGAGGACATCATCATGAGGAAGCTGCTGTGAGCGGCGTCGAGGTGATCCGCGCGCCAAGCCTCGGCGACTTCCCCCATGGTTTCCTCGGCCGTGGCGGCGGCGTATCGGTCGGCCAATGCGCCGGGCTCAATGTCGGCTACGGCAGCAACGACGATCGCGATTCAATCGCCGAGAACCGGCGGCTCGCCATCGCGGCGGTTTCGCTTAACGCCGAGCTGGTGACGGTCCATCAGATCCACTCCGCGGACGTGGTGGTCGCCGACCATGCCTGGGGCCAAGCCGAACGGCCGCGCGCCGATGCCATTGTGACCAACCGCCCCGGACTGCTGCTCGGAATACTCACCGCCGACTGCGCGCCCGTGTTGTTTGCCGACTCCCAGGCCCAGGTCATCGGCGCCGCCCACGCCGGCTGGCGGGGCGCGCTCGCGGGTGTGACGGACTCGATGGTGGCGGCCATGGAGCAGATCGGCGCCACGCGCGAGAACATCCATGCCGTCGTCGGCCCGTGCATCGCGCAACCATCCTACGAGGTCGACGAGAGCTTTCGCGCACGCTTCCTGGAGGCGGATCGGGACAACGACCGTTTCTTCGTGGATGGCCCCGCCGGCAAGCCGCACTTCGATCTCGAGGGCTATGTCGTGAGCCGCCTGCTGGCGGCGGGCGTCGGCCAGGTCCAAGGGCTGCACCTCGACACCTACGCCGAGCCCGAACGTTTCTTCAGCTTTCGCCGGTCAACCCACCGTTGCGAGGCCGACTACGGTCGGCAACTCAGCGCCATCGCGCTGGCTGATTGACTCTTCCCCTCCCGCAAGCGGTAGGGGAAGTTGAGGAGAGAGAATTTGCCCGAAGACCATGATCCTTTGCGGTCGAACCGCCGCTTGCCCAAGCAGACGCCGACGACGATCGGCAATCACCAGCTCAGCCCCGCCACCCTGATGATGGGCTATGGCTACGACCCCGCGCTCTCCGAAGGCTCGCTGAAGGCGCCGATCTTCCTCACCTCGACCTTCGTCTTCGACAAGGCCGAGGACGGCAAACGCTTCTTCGAAGGCATTACCGGCAAGCGGCCGGGCGGCGGAACTGCGGAGGGCCTGGTCTATTCGCGGTTCAACGGTCCCAATCAGGAAATCCTCGAGGACCGGCTGCGCATCTGGGAACAGGCCGAGGCGGCGCTGACCTTCTCCAGCGGGATGACTGCCATTGCCGTCCTGCTGCTGGCGCTGGTGCGCCCGGGCGACGTCGTGATCCACTCCGGACCGCTCTATGCGGCCAGCGAGACGATCATCGACAAGATCCTGCCCCAGTTCGGCGCCAAATTCCTCGACTTCCCCGCCGGCGCGACGCGCGAGGAACTCGACGAGGTCATGGGCCGCGCCAAGGCCATGGGCCGCGTCGCGCTGATCTACCTCGAAAGCCCGGCGAATCCGACCAACCAGCTGGTCGACGTCGAGGCGGTCGCGGCGGCGCGGGCGGCGGCGTTCGGCGACCAGGCCGAGCTTCCGCCGATCGCCATCGACAACACCTTCCTCGGCCCGCTGTGGTCCAAGCCGCTCGGTCACGGCGCGGACTTGAGCGTCTACAGCCTCACCAAATATGCCGGCGGCCACAGCGACCTCGTCGCCGGCGCGCTCGTCGGCCAGCGCGCGCTGATCGACAAGGTGCGGATGATGCGCAATGTCATGGGCGGCATCTGCGACCCGAACACCGCCTGGATGCTGCTCCGGAGCCTGGAGACGCTCGAGCTCCGGATGGACCGCGCCGGCGAGAATGCCGCGAAAGTCTGCGAATTCCTGCGCCACCATCCGAAGGTGGAAAAGGTCGGTTACCTCGGATTCCTCGAGGAAGGCTCGCGCCAGGCGGACATCTATCGCCGCCACTGCACCGGCGCCGGATCGACCTTCTCGCTTTACTTGAAGGGCGGCGAGAAGGAGGCATTCGCTTTCCTCGACGCGCTCCAGATCGCGCATCTGGCGGTCAGCCTCGGCGGCACCGAAACGCTGGCGAGCGCGCCAGCGGCGATGACCCACCTGTCGGTCCCCGAAGAGCGCAAGAAAGCGCTCGACATCACCGACAATCTGGTGCGCATTTCGATCGGGGTCGAGGATGCCGACGACCTCATCGCCGACTTCGCGAACGCATTGAACGCGGTGTAGAAACCGCGAGCGTGACCAAGGCGACATTGATCGATGCTGACAATGTGGGGCCGGTCCTCCGCCTGACGCTGAACAGCCCGCCCGCGAACGCGCTCTCGGTCGCGCTGATGCAAGCGCTGCAGGCGCAGCTCGACGCCGCACGCGACGACGCCACCGTCCGGGTGGTCGTCATCGCCGCATCCGGCAAGCCGTTCTCGGCCGGTCACGACCTCAGGGAAATGACCACGCATCGGAGCGACCCCGACGCCGGCAAGGCGTTCTTCGAACATACCTTCGCTCTGTGCTCGCGGTTGATGCAGTCAATCGTGGAATTGCCGAAGCCGGTCATCGCCGAGGTTCATGGGATCGCGACTGCCGCCGGGTGCCAGCTAATCGCATCGTGCGACCTCGCCGTCGCTGCCGACGATGCGAAGTTCGGCGTCAACGGCATCGATGTCGGCCTGTTCTGCTCAACTCCCGCGGTCGCGCTGACCCGCAGCATCAGCAGCAAGCGCGCAATGGGACTGCTGCTGACCGGCGAGATGATCGACGCCGCGACGGCGCGCGAGTTCGGGCTGGTGAACCGGGTGGTGCCGCGCGAGTCCCTCACCACTGCCGCGAACGCCGTTGCCGCAACGATCGCAGCCAAGTCACCGCTCGCGCTGAAGCTGGGCAAGCGAGCCGTCACTCGCCAGCTCGGAATGAGCCTGACCGAAGCCTACGACTGCGCCTCCCGCGCGATGGTCGAGAACATGCTGACCGCCGACGCCGAGGAAGGGATCGGCGCGTTTCTCGAGAAGCGCGAGCCGAAGTGGCGGAGGGAATGATCGAACGCCGTTAATGTCTGCTCTGGGTGGAAAGCGGACGTTAGGCTGGCGGCGTCAGTCTACCTTTGATGTGGAGGGTTTGAACAATGATTGGGTATGGGTTGATTGGCCCGATCGGGCACATTGCTCTTCTGCCAATTAGCTGGACCTGCAAAGCTTGAACACGGTTGGTGGGCCGATACAGCTTTTCGTCCACCATCAATTCTGCACCCGTAGATTGGGTCCAAAGCACCTCGGACGGTGGTGTGCGTGCACCCTCGAAGAAGTCGTTCTTCTCGAAGCCGACAACCCACGTGCCTTCTGTCTTGATGGGTTGTGAGAATGGGAAGCACGCCAAGAAACTTGCGTTGTCGCCCTGGGATTTGTGCGCCTCAAAGCACTTGCTGAGTGTCGGCCATTGTATAGCCGAACAATCAACCTGCCCCTCTTGGCCACAACCGCTGAGTAGAGGCAGCAATGACATCCAGCTGTAAACGTGCATGTCGAGAGTTGTCGAACAACTAGCTAATGTCTGCAATGGGTCCAGAAGCAGACATTAGCCCCAATCTTCAACCGCCCAACCGCGATCCTCCGCCAGTCGCCTGAGCTTGCCGTGTGGGTTCACCGCCACCGGCTCGTCGGCCCATTCGAACGCAGGCCGGTCGGACACATGGTCCGAGTAGAAGCGGATATGGCCGTGCTTCCCGGTCAAGCCCGATGCCTCCACCCACCCGGCGATCATCCGCATTTTCGCCCGGCCATAGCAATTCTCGCCGCCGATCCTGGCATGCACGCGGTCGTCGAGGCCGATCACGGAGCCGGTGCCGATCACGTCGTCGAAGCCGAGCCGCTCGGCAATCGCATCCGCGTACAGGCGATAGGAAGCGGTCGCGAGGACGAGGCGGCGGCCCTCGGCCTTGTCGCGCGCAATGGCCGCGCGGGCTCCGGGTCGAATGTTGGTCCCGAGCTGCCTGTCGGCGAAGCTTTCGACCAGCGGCCGCAACTCGGCCATGGGGGCGCGCCGGCCGATCAGCAGCCGCTGGTTGATCTCCTTGAGCCGCGCTCGATCGATCAGCCGCACCGCGTAGGCAAGCAGCGCCAGCAGGACCAACGGCATGAGCAGCAGCCGCCAGGGCGACCGCCGGCTGGCGACGTGCAGCAGGAAGGCGGTGTAGGTCGGCCGCCTCGTGACGGTCTTGTCCATGTCGTACACGGCAAGGTCGCTCATCGGTGAAGCCAGGAGACGATTCTCTCGCGCCGTGCCTGGGACTCGGTCGCCTGGGCGAACCGCACCGAGTGGAAGATGAGGCTGATGAGCGTCCACCACGCAACCGCTTCGAAGCCGACATCGGGTCGAGCGAACAGCAAGGACGCCGCGAGGATCACCAGGTTCACGTTGGGTGCGGCGGCGACCAGCCGGAAATAGCTGTCGACCGGTCGCCACGCATGGATCGACATCCCGCCGAAGCGCTGGACCGACAGCCCGTCGATGGCCTGATCGGCAACATAGCCGCCAACCACCACCCACAGGACCATGGTCGCGTAAACCGGCGTGATCGGATGCCCGGCCGAGCGAAGCCCATGCTCCCACGCCCACCACCAGAATGGCGGGGCAATGAGCTCAATAGCGTGAGCGAAATAGCGGGACGATCGGGGTGCGCTTCCCAACCGGTTGAGCATCATTGCGGCGAGAGCGAATAGTCCCGCCACCAATCCAGCCAGCAGACCGACCCAATAGTCCGCGTTCCAGAACAGCCAGAATGTGAGGACGCAGAGCAGCGCTTCGAGAAGGGCCATCATGCTCCCGCTCAGTCCCGCGCCGCCCGCCGTACGCGTCAGATAAAAGGCCGGTCTGCGCCATAGGTACAGGATCAGCGCGTCGCCAACGCGCGGGAACGCCGCATCATGGGCGGCCCGTTCGACCGTCCCGCTCCTGTGCCCGCCGCGGCTGGTCATCTCCTCGGCATAATGGCCCGCTCGGGTGCAGGGAAGGGCCGCTCGCCTACCGCGACTTGCCCCCTCCCGCCATTTCGCGCACTAATCCGCCGCGCATGGCCGAGGTCACGGAGCAGGACAGGGATCAGCCGCACGGCTCGGTTTATCGGGTCGCGGGGGCGCTCACCATCAGCCGCGCGGCGACCACTCAGCGCGAGCTCGATGCGCTTACCGATCCGATCACCATCGACCTGAGCAACATCGACCGGATGGACACGGTGGGGGCCTGGATCGTCTATCGCACGGTCCGCGACCGCGGCGCGAAGGTGATCGGCGCGAGCCGCGATGAGGTCAGCCTGCTCAAGCAGGTCGGCGAGTTCGACGTTCCCACCCGTGTCGTCCCCGACATTCCGCACAATCTTGCGTCAGTGATCGCCGAGCTCGGCAAATGGGTCGCGGAGACTGGGGTCACCCTCGTCGGTCTGCTCGGCTTCTTCGGCGCGACGCTGTTGGGCTTTGCCAACGTAATCCGACGGCCAGCACGCCGCTTCCGGCTCAACGCCGTGGTCCAGCGGTTCGACGTCGTCGGCGTACGCGCGCTCGGGATCATCTTCCTGATGAGCTTCCTGATCGGGATTGTCATCGCGCAGCAGGGAGCGGTCCAGCTCGCCCAGTTCGGTGCCGAAGTTTACACGATCAACCTGATCGGCCGAATTACGGTGCGCGAACTCGGCGTTTTGATGACGGCGATCATGGTTGCGGGCCGCTCGGGTTCCTCCTTCGCCGCCCAGCTCGGCACGATGAAGATCACCGAGGAGATCGATGCCATGCGCACGATCGGGGTTTCGCCAATCGAGGCGCTGGTCCTGCCGCGCATGATGGCCTGCATCCTCATGATGCCGCTGCTCGCTTTCTGGGCGATGCTGAGCGCGCTGCTGGGCGGCGGTATATTCGTCTGGCTGGACCTCGGCTATCCGCCCGCGACCTATATCCAGCGCCTGCAGGAAGTCATTCCGCTGACCGACCTGTGGATCGCGCTGATCAAGGCCCCCGTGTTCGGCTTCATCATTGCGCTTGCCGGCTGCTTTCAGGGCATGCTGGTTGAGGGCAATAGCGAGGAAGTCGGCTCGCGCACGACCACTGCGGTTGTGCAATCGATCTTCATGGTCATCGTTCTCGACGCCGTGTTCGCCGTCTTTTTCAGCTCGGTTGGCTGGGTATGACAGAGCTCCCGGAGAAGCTCGATCCCACGTTCGTTGCGAAGGACTGCAAGCCGATCATTACGGTGAGGGGCCTGCGCAACAGCTTCGGCGAGCAGGTGGTTCACGACGGGCTCGACCTCACCGTCTGTCGCGGGGAGATCCTCGGCGTCGTCGGTGGTTCGGGCACCGGCAAGTCTGTCCTGCTTCGCTCGATCATTGGCCTTCAGACCCCGGATGCCGGGGAGGTGGAGGTGTTGGGCGAAAACATGGTTGGCCGCAGCGAGGACGAGGCGAAGAACATCCGCCGCCGCTGGGGCATATTGTTTCAGAACGGCGCCCTTTTCTCGACCCTGACGGTCGCTGAGAACGTCGAGGTTCCGATCCGCGAATATTTTCCGGGCATTCGTCCGCCGCTGCTCGACGAAATGGCCTCCTACAAGATCGCCATGGGCGGCTTGCCGGCCGATGCCGGGCCAAAATATCCGGCCGAGCTTTCGGGCGGCATGATCAAGCGGGCGGGGCTCGCCCGCGCGCTCGCGCTCGATCCCGAGCTTTTGTTTCTGGACGAGCCAACGTCCGGCCTCGACCCGATCGCCGCGGCAAGTTTCGACGAGCTCATCCGCTCGCTTCAAAAGCGGCTTGATCTCACGGTATTCCTGATCACGCATGACCTCGACACGCTTCATGCGATCTGCGACCGCATTGCTGTACTCGCGGACAAGAAGGTAGTCGCGGTCGGAACGATTCCGGAACTATTGGCTTTGGACCATCCTTGGATACAAGAATATTTCAAC
>JAICXF010000017.1 GCA_025981625.1 Sphingomonas sp.
AGTTTGTCGAGCGCGACGTCCTGCTGGGTGTAGGTCTCGATCAGGTCGTGGTGTTGCGCGCCGGTGATCGCCAGCACCGGCTGATTGTCGAGCTTGGCGTCGTAGATGCCGTTGAGCAGGTGGATTCCGCCCGGGCCGGAGGTTGCGAGGCAGACGCCCAGCTTGCCGGTGAACTTCGCGTAGGCGCAGGCGGCGAACGCGGCGGCTTCTTCATGCCGGACCTGGACGAACTTGACCTTGTCCTGCCGCGTGCGGAGCGCCTCGAAGACGCCGTTGATGCCATCGCCGGGAATGCCGAAGATCGTGTCCACGCCCCACTTGATGAGCGTTTCGACGAGAATGTCGCCGCCGGTTTTCGCCATGATCGGTACTCCTGCTAACTGTCCTGAAAGACACGAATGTCGCGAAAGGGTCCGCCGCTGCTTGCAACCGCTGGTGCCGACGGTTGCGGTGGCGGGCGTAAAATGATGTCGCGCGGGACCTTGGCGACATCGGTCACGCCGGTCAGCGCCATCGCAATGCCGAGCTCGTCCTTGAGGATATCGAGCGCCTTGGTGACGCCTGCCTCCCCATAAGCGCCGAGGCCGTAGAGATAGGCCCGGCCGATGAAGCAGGCGCGGGCCCCGAGGCCGAGAAACTTGAGCACGTCGAGGCCCGAGCGCACGCCGCTGTCGACATACACTTCGGCGCGGTCGCCGATCGCATCGACAATGTCAGTCAGCACCGAGGCGGTGGATGGCGCGCTGTCGAGCTGGCGTCCGCCGTGGTTCGACACGAGGATCGCGTCGGCGCCGGCGTTCACCGCCATTTTCGCGTCCTC
Organism: Sphingomonas sp.; assembly: GCA_025981625.1. The sequence goes on from JAICXF010000017.1 coordinate 821, forward strand.
GACGTCAAGGATGCCCTTGACGATCAGCTTGCCCGGCCAGAGCGAGCGCACCCATTCGAGAGTCTTCAGGTCGAAGGATGAATCGAGCTGGCTTTTGACCAGCTCCGCCATTTCCTTGACGTTCCCGGATTTGATCTTGTCGGCATAGTTGCCGAAGCTCCAGCGCTTGGAGTGGAGCATCGCGAACGCCCAGTGCGGATGCGAGACGATGCTCCAAATGTTCGCGGGCGTGAGCTTCGGCGGCACGCCGAGGCCATTGTGGACGTCGCAATAGCGCGTGCCCTCGACATGGAGGTCCATGGTGAGGATCAGCACGGGGCACCCGGCCGCCTTCGCGCGCTCCAGAAGATCCTTCGAAAAGCCCCGGTCCTTCTCGAGATAGAGCTGGAACCAGAACGGCCGGTCGACCGAGCTGCGGACATCTTCGATCGAGAGGAGTGCATTGGTCGAGAGGGAGAAGGGAACGCCAAAGTCGTGCGCCGCCCGGCACGACAGGATCTCGCCGTTCGACCAGACTGCGCCGCACATGCCGGTGGGGCCGATCGCGACGGGCATGCTGACCTGTTCGCCGAGCATCGTGGTGCCGAGCTTGCGGTTCGAGACGTCGAACATCACGCGCTCGCGGAAGCGGATGGAGTCGAGATCGCGGCGGTTCTCGCGCAGGGTGATTTGCGAGAACGAGCCCGACTCCAGATAATCCATGCACGGCCTGGGCACCCTCGCGTGCGCGCGCCGGCGCAGGTCCTCGATGCTGGCGATGTTGCGCGGGGCCTTCCTCATAGCTCGCCTCGCGCCGCCATATCGGCGATGCGGTCGCCCATCCGGCAGGCGAGCGCCTGGATGGTGAGCGACGGGTTGACCCCGCCGCTGCTCGGAAACAGCGAACCGTCGCACACCCACAGGTTCGGGATGGACCAGGTTCGACCGTCCTTGTTGACCACGCTGTCGTCCGGATCGTCGCCCATGCGGCAACCGCCCATCAGGTGCGAGGTGTCGTCGTCGTCCCACAATTCCTTGCCGCCCGCCGCTTCGAGCACCGCGCGCATCGATCCGATCGAATGCTTCATCAGCCTGCGGTCATTTTCCGAATAGCTGAACGTCATGCGGGGAATCGCGAGCCCGTACTGGTCCTTTTCGTCCGCGACCTCGACCCGGTTGTGCCGCTGCGGCTCGGTCTCGCCGACGATCCGCAGCCCCACGACGTGGTTGTAGCGGGTCATCTCGTTGCGCAGAGCCGTGCCCCACAGGCCGCGCTGGACCGACATCGCCTGGGCCCAGCCCACGGGCAGCGGCCCCTGGCTCATGAAGGCATAACCGCCGTGGAAATCCTTCTTGTCGCTGTCGTCGTAATTCCAGTGCTCGGTGACGGCCATGCACGGCGGCGCTTTGTACTGCCGCACCTGCTCGTCCATCGTGCCCCAGACGCCCGGGCCGGAGTGAATCATCACATGGGTGCCGACGAGGCCGTTCTCGTTGGCCAAGCCGTCGGGGAATCGATCGCATTTCGAATTGAGCAGCAGGCGCGGGGTTTCGATGGCGTATCCCGCAACGACGACGTTGCGCGCCTTCTGGTGCCGCCATTCGCCCTTCCGGCGATAGGTCAGGCCCGTTGCCCGGCCGTCCTTGCCCATGTCGATCTTGCCGACCATCGAAAGGTCGCGGACCTCGGCGCCTGCTGAAATCGCGCGCGGGATGAAGGTGACGAGCACGCTTTGCTTGGCATTGGTCGAGCAGCCGTAAGCGCAAAAGCCGCGATAGACGCACGGGTGCGCCATCCCGCGGGGCGCCGACAGGGTCGCCAAAGGGATCGGCGACCATTTGATCCCGATCCGCTCGCAGCCGCGCGCCATGACCAGGCCGGGCGCGTTGACCGGATGCGCACGGTAGGGATAGCGCTTGCGCCTTCGGCCCCACGGATATTTGAGCGGCCCGGAGATCTTCAGCGCTTCCTCGGCCTCTTCGTAATAGGGTTCGAGCTCGTCGAAGCTGATCGGCCAGTCGCGTCCGTAGCCAAGCGTCGAGCGGCACTTGAACCATTCGGGCCGCCAGCGCAGCGCGATCATCGTGTAGTGGACCGTGCTTCCGCCGACGCCGCGGCCGCTGTTGTTGGAGCCGAGCTCCACCGGGTCGGCACCGCCGGTGATCCGCTCGTCGGTCCAGAAAAGCCCGGCCTGCCAACTTTCGTCGGACACGAAATCCTCGAGCGGGCGCCAGAACGGCCCGGCGTCGAACGCCACGACCGAGAAGCCGGCCTCGGCCAGCTTGCAGGCGAGCGTCCCGCCACCGGCGCCCGTTCCAACGATCGCGAAGTCCACTTCCTCGCTGTCGCTATAGGTCCGCATCGGCACCCACTTGCCCCGCCGGAATACGTCCGGGGCGCGGCCGTTCACCGCGCGAGGCTCGGCGACGTCAAGCATCGGCGGCCTCGAAGTCGAGCTCTTCGGCTTCCCAGGGATCCCGCTCGTCCGGGCCGAGCCGGGCATAGCCGCGGGGCGACGCCGGTCCACCGTAACCGATCTCGCTCCAGGCGTCCGGGTGCGAATAATAGATGCCGACGACTTCCTTCAGCAGATGGTATCTGAAGAAGCCGCCGGCCGGCAGGTCGCCCCAGTAGCGGCTCTCGACGCGGTTGTTCTCGACATCCCGAAGCAGAGAGTCCTGGCCCTCGGGCGAGAGCTCCTCGAACGATTTTCCGTGGCGGTTGCGGGCCTCGGCGGCGATCGCGTTAAGACCGTGCTGCCACGCTTCACGCATCGGCGGCATGTCGGCGTAGCGGTACCCGGGCGTGTGATTGTGGTGGAGCAGGGCGTCGATCCACGGGACGATCGGGACCGGCTCTTCGCGGTCGGGTTGAGGCACCAGCCGGTCCACAATCGCCTGCAGCAGCGACCACTGCTCCTCGCTCAGGAATCGCCGTCCCGGAACCCGATCGAGGCGCTCCCTGACGACGGCCCGGGTCTGCTCGTTCCACGACGGCGAGTCCCATTTGTCGAGCACGTCGTAGGTCAGATAGGGGGTGCGAAAGTCGGTCATGGCTGCTCGCCGGCGAGCGCCGGAAGAATGCCGAGGCCGGCGACGGCGATGCCGAGGAAGGCCGGCGGAGCGGGCAGGGGCGGGCCTTGGAGGATCATCTGGCTCCAGTTGCGCCAGCCGCCCATGTTGCGGTGAATGCCGTAGGCGTGGAACATCGGCCCGGCGATGCCGAGGATCGCGGTCGACTTGAGCAGCGGTTCGGCAATCCTGACGGCTCCCGGCGCGAACACCGCGGCGCCAATCGACATCGCAGCGAGCGGCGGGATGGTGACGGGCGCGTACATGGCCGGGTCCTGGAACGCCCCTCGGAAGTGGAGCAGCCCAGCCTCGGCGATCGTCCCAAGCAGCGAAAAGGCGACCAGTCCGGCCGTGTGTTTCGGAAGGCGCGTCTTCACGTACGAACGGCCGCTCAGCATCTCGCCGGCGATGATCCCGTAGAGCCCGACGAGCGTCAGCGCGGCGGGCGCGCCCATCGGCGCGCCGTAGAACAGGTTGAGCGCATCCAGTTCGCCCGGCCGCTTGAGGATGTTGTAGGTATGGAACCCCAGGCCGACGAGACCGGTCGCGCCCACGGTCGCGAACGCAATCTTCACCGGTGTTGCACGCGCCCGCTCCGGCCGGAACGCCACGAATGCCGCCGCGGCAAGGCCGAGCAGCGCCATGGTCGGCCCGACGAACATCGCCCGGTCCTTGAACTGGCCGCGGTAGTGCTCGATCCCGCTATCGAGCGCGACACTGAGGCACAGGATCGTCGCGCCGGCGCCGAGCGCTTCGGCCGCTCTCAAATTGCGGTTCTCGGATGGGCGCCACGCCCGCTGCAGCAGCCAGCCGATGGCCGTCGCAGCGGCAACCCCGGCGACTCCGACCGCAATCAGCGGACGGCGCGAAGGCTCGGGTTGGGTGCGTGCAAGCAAGGCTCAGCTCCGCGTCCGCGTTTTCGGACGCGCGGGCGGTTCCTGCCGCTTGCCCATGCCCGCGAGCATGAATCCGGCGCCCGCAATCGCCGCGGCACCGAGGGCGGCGAGACCGAGCTCCTTCTTGTGCTCGCTGACCCATAGCTCGGCGCTGCTGTCGACCGCCTCGCTGTCGAAGCTGCCGTGCGCGCCATGATCGCCGCCGACCGGCTGGAACAGATTGTCCTTGCGGTTCGGGCTGACCCGCTCCGGACGCTGCTGCGACGCGAAGCCGGTGGCGGCGAGATAATCGTCCATCATGCTGGAGGCGACCTTATTGCCCCAGACCGCCTCGATCGTCGGCAATCCGACCAGCATTTCCTTGCGGCCGTCGTGCGCCGCGAAATAGATCGCCCGACCGGCGACTTCGGGCTGATAGACCTTGCCGACGGGGCGCGGCTGACCCGGCAGCTTCGCCCTGATCCAGTCGAACTGTGGGGTATTGACGCCCGGCATCTGGACCATGGTGATGGTCACCTTCGACTTGTCGTGCAGCAGCTCGCAGCGGACGGAATCGATGAAGCCCTGGATCGCGTGCTTGGCGCCGCAATAGGCGGATTGGAGGGGAATGCCGCGGTAGGCGAGGGCTGATCCGACCAGCACGATCGCGCCCTTGTCGCGCGGAAGCATGCGCTTCAGCGCGGCGCGCGTGCCGTTGACCTGGCCGAGATAGGTGACTTGCGTGACCCGCTCATATTCGTCCGGCGTCACGTCCATGAAGCGCGAGAAGATGCCTGCGAAGGCATTGTTGACCCAGATGTCGATCGGTCCGAACTCGCGTTCAACCTGGTCTGCGGCCGCTTCGACTGCATTCCAGTCGGCGACGTCGGTGGAGACGGCCAGCGCCTTGCCGCCAAGCTCCTCGATGTCGCGCCTCGTCGCGTCCAGTCCGTCCTGTCCGCGGGCGAGGACGGCGACGTTGCAGCCGTGCCGGGCGAACTCGCGCGCCGCTGCCCGGCCGATGCCGGCGGTTCCTCCGGTGATGACGACGGTTTCGGGTTTCGCTGTACTCATGGCGCACTCCTCGTCTGATGTGCCCACCCGCTCTCGTTCCATTCGATCGTCCGCGGCCGCAGCGCGGCAGCCGTCACCCAGCCCAAACCAAGCATCGCGACGGAAGCGGCCAGGATCAGCGGTAAAACGGCCCAGGTCAGTCCCGGTATCCCCGGCAGCACCAGCCAGGCGTTCTCGATCAGGCGCATCAGCAGCGTCAGCGCGGCGAGCCCCATCATCGCATGGCGGCTGTTGCGCACCGACGGGGACAGCAGCGCGCCGAAGGCGAACAGGCCCTGCACGCCGTAGAGAGTCCACGCGACCGCCCACCAGCCGTGGCGCCCGCGCTCCAGATACCAGTGCGCCTCCTTCGGAATGTCGCCGGCCCAGATCACGATATACTGCATCGCGTGCATGTAGGCCCACATCAGGATCGCGGTGACGAGCACCCCCGCGGCGGCGCGCGGCGCCTTGCCGTGCTCGCTCCACAAGCCGACCAGGATCGCGAACGAAATGCCCGCGAGCCATTGGTTGGTGAGCGCCAGCAAGCCGTAGATCGACGAGTGAAACCGCGGCTCGGTCGATTCGGCGAAATCGATGCCGATGAGCGAGCCGATCAGTGCGTAGAGGATTACGCCGACGGCGGCGATCCGCGGTCGCATTTCAGGTTTGGCCGTTAGCATCCCCCATGCAAGCAGGCTCAGCACCAGCAGGTAGATGATCGTCCGAACGACGAAGAAAGCCGTCGACAGCCACGCGCCCTTGAACCCCGTGAAATTAACTAGGGAAACGTCCGTCCACGGGTAGATCAGTGCGATGCCCACCAGCAGCGGGATCATGCCGATGGCCACCAGCGGCATCAGCGTCGTCCCGATCGTCAGTGGCCGCACGTACAGCGCACGCCAGCTGCCCGGAATGAGGGCAACGAGCATCAGCACGGCAAGCGATCCGATCGGGATCGAACCCCAGCCGAGCCACGCGACAAGCCACGCGATCAGCGCATCGCGCGGCGCGAGCAGCACGCCCGCGATGCAGCAGAGCAGGCCCGAGGCGCCGATGAGGAGGGCGCGGTCGCGAGTCACCGCATCGGTCCCTGGAACGGCGTGGTCGACGGGATCGGCGGCTTCGTTCGCTGGAGTGCGCGGATGTACGCCGCAATCGCCCAACGGTCGGACGGCGGCACCCGATCGGCGTAGCTGTACATCACCCCATAGCCATGGGTGATCACGTCGACGAAATGCTCGTCGGGCGCATTGACGAGACGCGCTTCGTGGAAGCTTGGCGGACGCGGGAAGCCGCGCTGGACGACCATCCCGTCGGCATCGCCGCCATAGCCGTGGCACTCCGAGCAGAAGATGTTGAATCGCTCGTGCCCGCGCTGGACCAGCGCCAGCGTCATCGGCGGCTTTTCGGTCAGCACATCGCCGGTGTCCTGCTCGCGCGAGACGCTGCCCGGAGCCGGGCTCTGCAACACCTTGCCGTTGCGGAAGACGTCGGATCGTTCCCATTCGGCGAGCTTCTTCTGATCGCTCATCGTCAGATTTTGGTGACAGGAGGGCAGCGCCAGCGCGGCCATGAGCAAGGCGCGTCTCATGGCCGCACCGCGTTGATCGTCCATGCACCCAGGCTTCCAAGAAAGCTGCGGGTCGTCTCTGGGTCGAACTTCGGATCGCGGGCATCGATGTAGAGGAAGAACCGGTCTTCAGAGGCGAGGCCGAACCGCGGCGCCGCGAACAACGGGTGGTAAAGCTTGGGCAGGCCGATGATGACGAACATGCCGATCACCGCGAACAGAACGGCGCACAGGATCATCAATTCGAAATCGACGACGAAGAATGCCGGCCAGGCGAACAGCGGCCGGTTGCCGACCTCGATCGGGTAGTCCCAGTTCACGAACAATTGGACGGCGAGCATGCCGAAGAACCCGAAGGCGGCGCCGGCAAGCGTAATCCAGCCGATGCGGTGATCGCGCTTGAGCGCCAGCACCTCGGCCATGCCGTCGATCGGAAAAGGACTGAACGCATCGATATCGCGGAAGCCTTCGCCGCGCGCGCGCCTGGTTGCCTCGAGGAGCGCTTCCTCGCTCCCGAATTCTCCGAGTAGGCCGAGGATCGGCTCAGCCATGAGCCGCCTCCTCTTTCTCGCGGGCGAGCACTTCCTTGTCCTCGAAGATCGAGATCGACGGCAGGAAGCGGACGAACAGCAGGAACGGGGTCATGAACAACCCGAGCATCCCGATGTAGGTGCTCCAGTCCCAGAAGCTCGGCGTGTAGTGACCGAAGGAGGAGGGCAGGAAGTCTTTGTAGAGGCTGGTGACCAGGATCATGTAGCGCTCCAGCCACATGCCGATCACCGACGAGGTGCTGATCAGGAACAGCAGCACGGGGCTTTGGCGAACCGAGCGCAACCACAGCGCCTGGATCGGCAGGAAATTGAAGATGACCGCGCCCCAGAAGCTCCACGCGTAAATGCCGAAGAAGCGGTCGTGGATGGTGGCGATCTCGTGCGCGTCGCCTGAATAATAGCCGTCGAAAACCTCGAAGATGTAGCCGTAGGCCGTCATCATCCCCATCGCGAGAACGACCTTGGCGAGCACATCCAGGTGCCGTTCGGTGACGATTTCCTTGAGCTGGAACGTGTGCCGCATGACGATGGCGATCATCGCCACCATCGCGAAACCCGAATAAGCGGCGCCGAGCACGAAATAGGGCGGGAAGATGGTCGAGTGCCACCCCGGGATCTGCCCGGCGGCGAACAGCAGCGAGACTTCGCTGTGGACCGAGACGACCAGCGGCACGGCGATGGCGGCGATCGTGCGATAGGTCTTGTTCCACACCGCCCAGTGCCGCGCCGATCCGCGCCACCCGAGCGCGAAGATGCCGAAAAAGAGCTGCCAACCGCGCTTCTTCGCCCGGTCCCGCACGGTCGCGAGGTCGGGAACGAGGCCGATGTACCAGAAGAGGATCGAAACGATCAGGTAGGTGAGGACGGCCCAGACATCCCATTCGAGCGGGCTTCGGAACTGCGGCCAGACGGCCATCGTCGCCGGGTACGGAAACATCCAGTAGAGGAACCACGGGCGTCCCAGGTGGATGATCGGCTCCATGCCGGCGCAGATCACCGCGCAGACGGTCATCGCCTCGGCGAAGCGGTTGAGGCTGTTGCGCCAGTCCTGCCCCATCAACAGCAGCATCGCCGAGATCAGCGTCCCGGCATGCCCGAGACCGAGCCACCAGACGTACAGGTGGATGGCGAAGGCCCAGTTCACCGGGATGTTGAGGCCCCAGATGCCGACGCCGCGGGCGAACAGGTAAGTGATCGAGCCGAGGAACAGCGCGAGCAGACCGAGGCTGAGGACGAAGGCGATCAGCCACGGGACGCGCGCCGGCATGCGCAGGGGTATGCGCGCGACATCGGTCGTGATGTCGCGCAGCGACTGGTCGAGCGGTAGTGCCGGAGTCCTACTCGCCATCGGTGTCTTCCTCGGCGACACGGGCCAGATAGGTGGTGCGCGGGCGCGTGCCCTGTTCCGCAAGCAGCGCATAATTGCGTTCGCTCGAGCGCTGTTTCCGAACCGCACTGTCCACGTCAGCCAGGTTTCCGAACGTGATCGCCTTGGCCGGGCAGGCTTGCTGGCATGCCGTCATCACTTCGCCGTCGCGGACCGGGCGGTTTTCGATGTCGGCCTGCACCGTCGCCGCCTCGATCCGCTGGATGCAATAGGTGCATTTTTCCATCACGCCGCGGCCGCGCACGGTGACGTCCGGATTGCGCTGGGCTTCGGTCGGCGTTGGAGCGTCGGACGTGCAGTCGAACCAGTTGAACCGCCGCACCTTGTACGGGCAGTAGCTCGAGCAGGTCCGGGTCCCGATGCAGCGGTTGTACACCATCAGGTTCAACCCCTCGGGGCTGTGGACGGTGGCGTGGACCGGGCAGCCCATCTCGCACGGCGCCTGCTCGCAGTGCATGCAGGGGACGGGCTGGAAATAGGTTTCCGGCGCTTCGGGATCGCCGGCGTAGTAACGGTCGACTCGAAGCCAGGCCATTTCGCGGCCCTTGGCGACCTGGTCCTTTCCCACGACGGGGATGTTGTTCTCGGCCTGGCAGGCGACGACGCAGGCGTTGCAGCCGATGCAACGATCGAGGTCGATGACCATGCCCCAGGCAGGCTTGTCGCCCTTCCACGGCGGATAAAAGCTGTCCTGGTCGCGGTCTTCGTCGCGCACCGCTGAGGGCTTCTCCGGCGTCACGGTCCGCACCACGCCTTCGCCTTCGGCGTCGAGCATGTGGTGCTCCTGCGTGGTCGCCAGCAGCGCGCGTGCGCCGCTCGGCCGGATCGTGCCACTCGCGCTCCAGGGACTGGCGGCGCTGCGGAGACGGTATGCATCATAGCCGATGCCGGTGCCGATACGCCCCGCACGCGTCCGGCCATAGCCGAGGAAGAGCGTCACCACGCGATCGGGTTGGCCGGGAAGCACCCAGGCGGGCCCCTCGATGGCGCGGCCGTTCGCTTCAACCCGAACCATGTCCCCGCTGTCGACGCTCATCTGCCGGGCCATGGCGGGACCGATCGCGACGACATTTTCCCAGGTCGTCTTGAACAGCGGCTTGGGCAATTCCTGCAGCCAGCCGTTGTTGGCGAAGCTGCCGTCGTGGATAGTCGGATCGGGGCGGAAGACGATCTCGACTTCGCCCGCCGACAATTCGCGGGAACTCGCGGGAGGTGACGCGGGGGGCAGCTCGGTGGCGGCCGGTGCCGAGGGCAACGAAACAAATCCCGTCTTGAGCGCGCCCGCCCAAGCCGTGTCTCCAGCAAGCTGACCTGCCCAGGTCTCGCGCACGATGTCCCTGGCGGGGGGCGGCTGGTCGGCGGTCAGCGCAGCGACCAGTTCGTGGATCGATCGGCTGTCGTACATCGGGCGCACGACGGGCTGGATGATGGTCGCCGCTCCATCCGGCGAGCGTGCGTCGCTCCAGTCCTCGAGCGCGTGGGGCAGCGGCAAATGCCAATTGCTCCGCGCGGCGGTTTCGTCGACGTGCAGCCCGGCGTGAATGCGCAACGGGACCCTGGCGTAGAGCCTGGTGAAATCCAGGTCGCCCGGGGATTGATAGACGGGGTTGGCGCCGAGCACGAACAGCGCGGACACTCGCCGAGCTTCGATGTCGCGCGCAAGATCGATGAACGACTCGCCGGGCCCGGGCACGAAAGCCGGAGAGGGGGCGAAGTCCCAAGCCACTCCGGCGTTTCCAAGGCGTTGGTTGATCTGTGTGGCCAGGACCAGCAACTGCGGCGCGGCGAAGCGGCCGACCGTCAACACCGAGCTGCCACCGGCGCGCAAAAGCGCGCTTGCCGCTTCCTTGGCCCAGGCGAGCTCTCCGGCGGTCAAGCGAACCTCGGCGCCGGGGAGACCGATTTCGGCGGCGATCGCGTGCGCCAGGACCGCAAGGCGCGACGGCGGGATGCCCAGCCTTCTATCCGCCTTGGCTCCGGTCTGTGTCGGCGTGGTTTCGGCCATGAACAGCTTCAGCCGCTCGCCAGGGGGGATGTCGCCGTGCCGATTGCCCCACGCGCGGCCGTGAATCGCCTGTGACGGCCCCGGTCCCAGCAGGTCATCATCGAGGCTGACCACGACCCGCGCCTGATCGAGGTTCGGACGAGTCGAGCTCGGCGCATTGCTGCCATATCCGGCAATGGGATCGAACAGATGCACGCGGGCCTGGGGGAGGGCTTTGCGGAGATCGTCGAGCTGCCGGAGCAGGGTGGGGGAGGTGGTCGGTCCGATCAGCATCCGCAGGCCTGCGCCGCCGCTCTTCGCCCACGCTTGACGCCACTGCGTCATCTGCCCGTCGAAGTCGGCCCAGCTCGCCGGATGACCTCCCATCAGCGGCGCCTGGCTGCGGTCGGGATCATAGAGGTCGAGAATCGCCGCCTGCATGAAGGGGGTGCTGCCGCCGCGAAATGCGGGATGCTCCGGATTGCCATCGAGCTTGATCGGCCGTCCCGCCGATGTCGTTGCCAGCACCGGCTGGGCATATCCTTCGAACAGCACCGCGGTCGCGTAATGGTCGACGCGGCCTTCGATGAACCCTTCCGGCCGGTTCACGAATGGAACCACGTCGTCCGAGCGCACGGGTTTGCATCCGCTCATGCCGGCGAGTGCGAGCGAAGCTCCCATCACCTGCAGGACCTGTCGGCGGTCGACTGTCCACAGCTCGAAAATCGAGGGGAACTCGGCCTTCAGCATTTCGCCGAAGGCATCGCTGTGCTGGTATTCCTTCAGCGAGCGCCAGACCCGTTTGCCGCTCATCGGTGGCAGGTCCCGCAGGAGGTGAGCTCGGCCGGCGACTTGATGTGGTAGATGGACATGAGCTTGCGCCCGAGCGCCACATGCTCCGCGCTCGGCTTCCAGTCGAAATTGTAGACCTCGTCCCGGGGCCGCAGGTGCGGCGCCGGGTCGCGATGGCAATCGAGGCAGAACTTCATCTCGAACGCCTTGGCGCGATAGGTCAGCGGCATCCGGTCGATACGCCCGTGGCACTCGACGCACCCGATGCCCTTGGCGATGTGGATATCGTGGCGGAAGTAAACGTAATCGGGCACCCGGGCGACGCGGTGCCAGTCGATGGGCCGGTTCTCCGCAAGACTCTGACGAACGGGGGCCAGCATTTCAGCGTTGGTCCACAGCTGCGAGTGGCAGGTCATGCAGACATGCGTCGCCGGAAACCCCGCATTGGCGCTCGTCTCGACGGTGGTGTGGCAATAGCGGCAGTCGATCCCCAGCTGGCCGGCGTGGTGCTTGTGGCTGAAGGGGACCGGCTGCAGCGGCGTTCGCGCGACGACGTCCCAATATTGGGACCGGGCGAACGCGAGCGCTCCAAGAAACAATGCAGCCGCCAGAACCAGCGCGCCGAGGGCGATGGCGCGCAGCCAGGTGTCCGCGGTCCTCGAGAAGACCTGGGGCACTCAGGCGCCCCGGTTCACAGACGCAGGTCGGTTGCTGCACTATGCTGCAGCTCATCGGCTGAACCGGTTTTCACTTCGAAGCACCACACCGGCCGCACACTCCGTGACAGCGAGCCACTGCAGTTCAGCGTTCCCACACTTGATCGGGATCAAGCCGCGTGGGGGCTAAGAACCTGCCTTGCACATACGGATTCGCGGCTGTTCCGATCCATTAAATCGCGATTCACCGGGAAGTGTTGACGATTATCAATCCGCGGAACGCCAAGTAATGCTGACGCATTCAGTCCCGATGCTTGACGAAGTGGAGCGAGTTGCGGTGGCCACGGCCCACACCGTCACGCGCATCGTCGAGCTGACCGGAATTGCGATTATCGCGTTCGGCGCGTTCGCGACTCTGATCATTTTTCTCTATCGGCTCGCCACGCTGCAGGATCGCGATCAGGCGGTGGCCAATTTCCGGTCAAGCCTTGGCCGCACCATCCTCCTTGGCCTCGAGTTCCTGGTTGCGGCCGACATCATCAACACGGTTGCTGTCGAGCCGACTTTGGTTAGCGTCGCGGTGCTCGCCGGCATCGTGGTGATCCGGACCTTTCTCAGCTTCAGCCTCGAGACCGAAATCGAAGGGCGCTGGCCGTGGCAGCGCGGGGGCGGCCAACGACAGGTGTAGAAATGATCGACGCCCATGCGAGGAGCTTCACGTTCCGCAGATCGCCGGCGCCAGGGCGGAGGTGGCAATCGGCGCTAAAGCGCGAAGACGTCCAGCGCTCGCTCGTCTTTCACTGGATAAGGGTCGGGGCCGCAGAATTCCTCGATCGCGGCGCGGTCGCGGATCACGATGGTGCGCCCGCGCAAATGCAGTCCGTGGTCCGCCACGGTCTGCAGCATGCGTGACAGCGTCTCCGCCGTCATTCCCAGTCGGACCGCGAGGTGGCGCTTGGCGATCGGCAGCACCGGAGCGACGGTGTCGGACTGCAGATCGGCGAGCCTCAGCAGGAAGGCACCGACGCGCTGGGCAGCATTGCGACAGTTGAGGTCGAGGATGTTGCGAACCGCCATTCGCCACTGGCCCGACATCGCCTTCATGAGATTGGCTGCAAAGACAGTCGATTGGCCGACCGCCCGTTCGACGGCTTGGCCATCGAGAGTCGCGATTTTGGTGTTGGTGAGCGCGCGCGCCGACACCAGGGCCGGCTCATGGAACAAGGTGGTCGCCGGCAGCAGCAAGTCCCTCGACGACAGAAGCAGGACACCGCACTCCGACCTGGCCGACAAATGGGTCAGATCGACAATGCCGCGGCAGACGATGTGAAGCGCGGGCGCACCCTCGCCCTGGTAAACGATCAGCGCTCCCGCCCGATACTGACGCGTGGTGCAGCGATCGAGAAGCCGGTCGACGAGCTGGCCATCCAGTCCGGCGAAAACCGGCAGCGTCCGCAACTCGTCATGGCCGTCAATTGGAACACGGGGCGGCTGCGAGAGCGCTCCGTCCGGGCGAACTGTTCCGGCGTCAGCCATGGACGTGCTCTATCACCATGGACGAGGCAGCCTTTTAACCTGCATCAGCTACGGGACTAATGCCCAAACCGGGCTCCAGTGCCAAGCATCAGGCTCGACGGCCTCTCCGCCCGATCACTGGGGCCTCGCCCTGTTTGCAGTTTGTGGCAGCAGCGTTGCGGTGTCCGACGCGAACCGCTGCTTGCCTCACTTCGACTTTTTCTCGGTTGTCGTCGTGGTCTTCGTCTCGGTCGTGTTGGTGTGCTCGTCCTTGCCGATGTTGACGTTCACGTCGGTATTCTGGAGCTTGTCTGCCGTTTTCTTGACGTCATTGCCGATATCGGAGCCGATGTTCTCGGCGGTGTTGCCGACATCGGCGGCGGTGTTCTCGGCCTTGTTCTGATCATATTGGACGGTCACCGCATTACCCTCTTTGCTGACGTTGCAGGCGCCAAGCAGCAGTAGCGCGGGCACGGCGATGAGAATGCGCATTGGGTTCTCCCTGGTTTTTGGAAGGCTCAACGCCGATTGGGCTGTTTCGGTCCCGATTCGATTTTGCTTCTACAGGAGGCGCATCTGGTCGCCTTCTGGCGGACGGAACAGGTCGGTGCGCAACGGGAACTTGGCCTGTTTGAGGCCATGTTTTTTCGCCGCGATTTCGAAGCGCGTGCGAAGCAGGTCGGCCCAGGGGCCCTGACCCCGCATGCGGCTGAAGAAATCGGGGTCGTTGTCGCGGCCGCCGCGAAGCGACCGGATCGTCGCCATGACCTTGCTCGCCCGATCGGGAAAATGCTCGTCGAGCCACGCGCGGAACAACGGCGCGACTTCGTGCGGCAGCCGGACCGGCAGGTAGAAGCCGCCCGGAGCACCCGCCTCGACGGCCGCCGCGACGATATGCTCGAGCTCGTGATCGGTGATCTGCGGGACGACCGGAGCGATTGCCACGTAGCAGGGCACTCCCGCGTCATTGAGCGCCTTCATCGCGCCGAGGCGCTTTCTTGGCTGCGGCGCTCTCGGCTCCAGCGTGCGCGCGATCCTCGGATCGAGTGATGTTACCGACAGCGCGACTGACGCGAGGCGGAGGTCGGCGGCCTGCTTCAACAGGTCGATGTCGCGAAGCACCCGGTCTGATTTGGTCGTGATCGTGAAGGGATGCCGCGTCTCAACAAGCAGTTCGACGACCGACCGAGTCACTCGCCAGCGCTCCTCGATCGGCTGATACGGATCGGTGTTGGTGCCCATCGCGATCGGCCGGCATTCATAGCCCGGGCGGGACAGAGCCGCGTGGAGCAGCTGCGCGGCGTTCGGCTTGACGAACAGGCGGGATTCGAAATCCACGCCCGGCGACAGGTCATGATAGGCGTGGGTTGGACGCGCGAAGCAATAGATGCAGCCGTGCTCGCACCCGCGATAGGCGTTGACCGACCGGTCGAAGCCGATGTCCGGCGAGCTGTTGCGGATGAGGATCGATTTGGGGCGCTCGATCGTCACCGTCGTGCGGCGACGCGGCACGCCGTCGAGCGCTTCGACCTGGTCCAGCCACTCGCCCTCGGTGGTGCGCTCCTGCAGGTTGAAGCGGGTAGGCGTGAAATTGCGGGTCGCCCCGCGTCCGTGGTTCGACTCGACCGGCATCCGGCCAATTTACTGCATCAGAGGAACATAACTAGAACAAAGCGCGTGCTGCAGGCGTCGGCTTACCTGTAGCTGATCATCCGTCCCGTGTTGGTGGGCAATGCCGGCCAGCGGTGTTCGGCCATCGCCTTCAGCGTATCTGTCGGTTCCTGGCCGAGGCCTTGATAGACCCACATGTTCCGCAGAACCGCCGGAACGTAATAGCGCGTCTCCCAATAAGGCAGCGACTCGATCCACAACAGCGGATCGCCCTTGTCGTTGATGCCCGCCCAGCGTGCGACCGGAAGCGGCCCCGCATTGTAGGACGCGATGATCCGCGGGAGCTGGCCGGCGGTGCCGGACGAGCCGCGCATCGTCTCGATGAAGCTCTGGCCGAACTCGAGGTTGTACTTGGGATCGGTGAGGCTCCCGCGCGTGTAGGCGAGCCCGCGGCTGTTCGCCATTTGCTGGGCGGTGATCGGAAGCACCTGCATCAGCCCGACGGCGCCGGCGGCGCTTACCGCGGTGCGATGGAAGGCCGATTCCTGGATGATGTGGCCGAAGGCGAGCGCGGGATCGACGCGCCATCCGCTGACCGGCCGCCAGGACGGATTAGGGTAACGGTCCGTCGCATCGGAGCGGGCGCCCCACTGGCCGTTGTTCGCGAGCCACAGCTGGGCGGCCGGAAGATCGAGCCGCCGGGCGAGCTGAATCAACGCGTGGTGCTCGCCAGGCGCGCCGATCTTCGCTTGGTGACGCAGCATCTCCTCGGCCATCGCCGGCTCGCCGATTCGGGCGAGTTCCATTGCTCGTTGGACGTTCGGCAGCTGGTCGATCGATGGATCGCGGCCGGTGAACGGATCACCGGCGAGCCTGGTCGGCATGCCGAGCGTCTCGCGGGCCAGCAGCCCATAAAAGCTTTCGGTCGATTCCGCCGTCGTCGCCGCCGCCTTGAGAAGGCGCTCGACCGAGGCCGGACGACCCGCCGCCTGCTCCGATCGAGCGGCCCAGTAGTAACCTCCCGCCCGAAGCTCGCGCTGATCGGCGATCCGCGCCACCTGCTGAAATGCCGCAGACGCGGAATTCCAATCGCCAAGGCGCCATGAGGCGAGTGCCGAGATCCACGCGGCCTGGCTTGCCCACTCGCCGGTCGCACCTTGGCGCCACGTATCGGCAACCCGCCGGGCGTCGACATCGAGGCCGTTGACGTAATAGGCAAAGGCGACCCGCTGCCCGGCCTCGGCGCGTGCTTCGAACGACAGCTGCGGGGCATAGATCAGCAGCTGGGCTTCGGCGCCGGCAGCGTCGTCGGACTTGATCAGCGGATCGAGGATTGACCGGAGCTGGTCGGCATAGGGTTCGCCTTGCACCGGATGCGCTCGGTAGCGGATCGGCGCCGAGCCGAGATTGTAGATCGGCTTCTCGGGAATCGTCAGGACAGCAGACGTCGCGCCCCGCTTCACCGCCATGGCCGCGAGTTGCTCGGCCTGCGGAAGCTCGGGCGCTTCGGCAAGCAGCGCCTGGAGCGAGGCGAGGTCGACGAGCGGCGATCCCTTCGCTGTGTAGAGCTCGGCCTTGGCCACCGGGGTCAGAATGCCGGGTGGCAGAGATGCAATCCCCGCCTGAGCCGAAGCCCAGGCGCCACTGTCGATCGCGTCGAAGACGCCGCGCCAGTCCTTCGGGACCACTAGGATCGCCCGAACGACAGCTCGGCTGCCACTAGTGAGCGGCGCCGGCACCAACTGATCCGTCGTGGTTGGGACAGGCGATGCGGCAACGGGTGGGGAAATCGGAGAAGTAGGACGCGGGGACGGGACGGGCGTCACCGGAAGCGGAGCGAGCGGGTCGGGCGCTGCCTGGGCAAACAGCGGCCCCGCGCAAACCAGGGTTCCAAACGCGAGCAGACCTGCCCTCAAGACTCGTTCTCCATCAGCAGCAACAAATCTTTCCATGCCAAGGACTTGTTTGAGGGTTGCTTAATCAAGTCGCGAGGGTGCCACGTGGCAACGCTCCGCACCCCTTCGATCGTATGAACGTGCGCTCGAGCTAAGGGCAGCGGTTTGCCGAGCAGCGCTTGCGCCGGTCCGCCGCCGAACAGGAGCAGCCGCTTCGGCTTGACTAGCCGGATGTGCTGTCGAGCGACCTCGGCGCAGGCGTCGCGATCGGCGGTGCTGAGCCTCGATCCTGGCGCATAGAAGCAGGACAGCGAGGCGCTGTACGCCTGGTCCGCCGGAATGTTGATGGCCGCCAGCATCCGTTTCGTGAGCTCCCACGCCTCGCCGCCGATCGGCTGGCCGGCGGCGAAATCGTCGAGCGTCGGCGCGTCGCTCAGGAGCATGATTGCGGGCTGTTCGGGCCCGTGCGGCGCAATGCGCCGGGCGGTGCTCGAAGCGAGCGGAAGCTGGACGCTACTGGCGAGCCATTGCTGGAGCGCATCGAGCGTGTCGTGGCCGGGCGGAGCAACGTTGGGCTCTGCGACCGCGGCCTCCGGCCGAGCTGCGACGCTGCGGCGCGCTTTCGATTCCGGCGGCTTCAGCCAGTCGCGCGGCTGCTCCTGCACGACGACATCGACCCCGGCCTCGAGCCACCAGGCCAACGCGCTGCGCGCCTCGGCAATGCCGATCGGATTCACTTCCCCGCCCACGCCGGTGATCCTCACCCGCCATTGACGTTCCGGTCAAGGAACGGGCAGGGCATTCGAGTCGAATTGTGTGGACAGCGCGACGGGAGGAAGATGAGCGACCGCGAATCCATGGCTTACGACGTGCTGATCGTCGGAGCAGGACCGGCGGGACTGAGCGCGGCCATTCGCCTGAAGCAACTCGCGAGCGCCGTCGGGACCGAACTCAGCGTCTGCATCCTCGAGAAGGGCAGTGAGGTGGGGGCGCACATCCTGTCGGGCGCGGTAATCGACCCCAAGGCTCTGGATGAGCTGATCCCAGACTGGAAAGACAAGGGCTCGCCGCTGACCGTTCCGGTGACCGAAAACCACCATTGGGTGCTCACCGGCAAAGGCAAGTTCGGCATTCCCGAGATGCTCATGCCGCCGTTCATGCACAACCACGGCACCTACACGCTAAGCCTCGGCAATTTCTGCCGATGGCTCGCCTTGCAGGCGGAGGAATTGGGCGTCGAGATTTTCCCCGGCTTTCCGGCGGTCGAAATCCTGTTCAACGACGATGGCTCGGTGAAGGGCGTCGCCACCGGCGACATGGGGATCGCGCGCGATGGCAGCCACCGCCCGGACTACCAGCCTGGAATGGAGCTGCACGCGAAATACACCTTGTTCGCCGAGGGTGCGCGCGGGAGCCTGACCAAGCGGCTGACCGAGCTATTCGGTCTTCGCGACGAGAGCGGCCCGCAGGTATTCGGCCTCGGAATCAAGGAATTGTGGGAAGTCCCTGCCGGTCGACATAAGCCCGGCAGGGTTATCCACACCCAGGGCTGGCCGCTGTCTGATGCATGGGGCGGGGGGTTCCTCTACCACCAGGAAAACAACCAGGTCGCGTTGGGCTTCGTGGTCGCGCTCGATTATTCGAACCCCTATCTTTCCCCGTTCGAGGAAATGCAGCGCTGGAAGACGCATCCGGCAATCCGCGCCGAAATCGAGGGCGGACGGCGCCTGTCCTATGGCGCTCGGGCGATCAACGAGGGCGGCTACCAGGCAATTCCAAAGCTGGTCTTTCCGGGCGGCGGGCTGATTGGCTGCTCGGCCGGGTTCGTGAACGTCCCACGGATCAAGGGAACGCACACCGCAATGAAGTCGGCGATGCTTGCGGCCGAAGCTGCGTTCGAAGCGATTTCGGAGGAGCGTTCCGGGGATGTGCTGGACACCTATCCCAAGGCGCTTCACGGCAGCTGGGTAGCAACCGAGCTTTACTCGGTCCGCAACGTTCAGCCGGCCGTCGCGCATTGGGGCGGTACTTTAGGAACGTTCTACGCCGGCCTCGACATGTGGTTGAATCAGCTGAGGATCGGCGTGCCATGGACGCTCAGGCACAAGCCCGACCATCTCTCGCTGAAGCGCAAGGAGGCGGCGCGGCCGATCGATTATCCCAAAGCTGACGGGGTGCTCACCTTCGACCGCCTCTCGTCGGTGTTCGTGTCGAACACGAACCACGAGGAAGACCAGCCGGTTCATCTGACGCTCAAGGACGCCGACATACCGACGGCCATCAATCTTCCGGTCTATGCGGGGCCCGAGCAACGCTATTGCCCCGCCGGCGTGTATGAGTTTGTCGATGCTGAGAATGGCGAACCGAAACTCCAGATCAACGCCCAGAACTGCGTCCACTGCAAGACGTGCGACATCAAGGACCCGACCCAGAACATCAACTGGGTCACTCCCGAAGGCGGCGGAGGCCCCAATTACCCGAACATGTAAGTGGTTGGCCGGAATCGGCCTGATGGCCCTCGCGGCGGCTCCCGCAAGCGCGGCGGTTCGACTGACGATATCGGACCCCGCACGAACCTATGTCGAGGCACGCGCGGCGGCGATGAGCGGCGAGCATGCGCGTGCCGCGGCGCTCCTCGCGTCCCTTGCCGAAGCCGAGCCGGGCCAGACAGACCTTGCCCGAAGGGCGCTCACCGAGGCGATCGGGGCTGGGCAGATGGACATTGCCCTGAGCCTCGCGCGCAATATTCCCGTGGCCAAGCTGCCGACCGACGCGCGGCTGCTGCTGGTCGCGGATGCGATCCGGCACCGGCGGCCGGACCGCGCGTCTCCCTTCCTGTCCGGTTCCGGCGACGGCGGGGATTTGAGCTTCCTCACGCCATTGATCACTGCCTGGACGGCTGCCGATCGCGGCGACGTCAACCAGGCGCTGACGACCGTCGACCAGTGGCCGTCGCGCGGCCTGCTGGCGCCGCTTGCCGCCGAGCAGCGTGCGTTCATTCTGTTGAAGGCGCGTCGCACCGCCGACGCCGAACCGTTTGCCCGGCGCGCGGTGGGCGCGGCCGGCGGGCGCGAAATGCGGCTTCGACTGGCGCTCGCCGATGGATTCCTGGCCGCCGGAGACCGGCAGCGGGCGCTGATGATCGTCGACGGGATGGGGGCCGGCGAAGTTGCCGCCCGGCAACGGATCATGGCCGGCAAGAATTCCGGCGAAGCCATCGACTCTTTGCCGAAGGCCTTTGCCGAAGTGCTCACGGCATTTTCGGCGGACATTGCCCGAATGCAGCGCGCCGCCGCGCCGATCGGGCTGATGCAGGTCGCGCATTATCTCAACCCGCAGGACAGCGGGACCAGCGCCCTCCTGGCGCTGCTGCTGGCGCGGCAGGACCGTACCGCCGAGGCACTCGCGCTCCTTCGTTCGGTTCCGGCCGATGACCCGCTGGGATCCGAGGTCCGCGACGTTCAGGTGCGTATCCTCACCGACAAGAAGCGGCTGGACGAGGGCTATCAGGTCGCCGCCTCGGCCGCGGCCGCGACCACAGCCGACATCAGCGATTATTCGCGGCTCGGCGACGTCCTGCAGGCGATGAAGCGGCATGATGCCGCCGCCGACGCGTACGGGCGCGCAATAGCCTTTGCCCAGGCGCAGCATCTCCAGGGGGAGTTATGGTCGCTGCTGTTGTTGCGCGCCGGAGCGCTGGACGACGCGGGGCGGTGGCCGGAGGTGAAGGCGGCGCTCCGGCAAGCGATCGCGCTTCAACCCGACCAGCCGTTGCTGCTGAATTTCCTCGGCTATGCGCAGCTCGAGCATCACGAGAATCTCGATTCCGCTGAGGCGATGATCCGCAAGGCGAGCGAACTCGCGCCCGACGACGGCTCGATCACCGATTCGCTTGGCTGGGCTGAGTACAAGCGCGGCAAGGTCGAAGAAGCGATCGCGACCTTGCAGGAGGCGGCCCAGAAGGACCCGGAGCAGGCGGAAATCCAGGAGCATCTCGGCGATGCGCTGTACCGGTCCGGCAGGCATTACGAGGCGCGCTTCGCCTGGAATGCCGCGCTGGTCACCGCCGAAGACGATATGGCGAAACGGGTGAAGGCGAAGCTCTCCGGCGGGCTTTCCCCGGCTAACGCTGCCCCTTGACCGCCGCCGCCCGCGAGACTGCGCCGGCCAAGCTCAACCTTGCTCTCCACGTGCGCGGCAAGCTGGCCGATGGCCGACATGCGATCGAAACCATATTCGCCTTCTGCGCCGACGGGGACCGCCTGAGCGCCGAACCGGCAGCCGGGCTTTCGCTGGACGTTCAAGGGCCGTTCGCGGGTGACCTCGGGGACGTGTCGGGCAATCTGGTGATGAGAGCGGCGCGGCTGCTGGCAGAACAAGCCGGCGTTGAAGCAGGCGCGAAGCTGACCCTCGATAAGCAACTGCCGGTCGCCTCCGGCATCGGCGGTGGCTCGGCGGACGCGGCCGCGGCACTTCGGCTGCTGACGTCATTGTGGCAGATCGCCCCCGCTCATGCTCAAGCTGTGGCGCCTGAGCTCGGCAGCGACGTTCCCGCCTGCCTGCTGAGCTTGCCGATGCGCGGCGAAGGAGCGGGGGACCGGCTATCCCCTATCGATCTTTCAGAGCTCTCGGGAACGCCGGTGCTGTTGGTCAATCCGCGCGTGGCGCTCTCCACCGCCGATGTTTTCGCGAGCTGGGACGGCGATGATCGCGGAGCCCTCGGCGACTGGAGAAACGGGCGAAACGACCTGGAGGCACCGGCGATCGCACTTGTTCCGCAGATCGAGACGGTGCTGGCGTGGCTCAGAGTCCAAGCCGGCGCCGGGTTCGTCCGGATGTCGGGTTCCGGGGCGACCTGCTTCGCATTCTTCGAAAGCGAGGAAACGCGCGATGCCGCTTCCGAAGCGGTTCCGCGCGAATGGTGGCGCCTGGCGACCTTCGTGCGCTAGGGCGCTCCGCATGACGGCACGTCCGATCTTGACCGCCGAGGCGATGCGCGCTGCCGAACAGGCGGCGATCGAGGCCGGTACGAGCGTTGAAACATTGATGGAGCGCGCCGGAGCAGCGCTGGCGGAAGCGGCATACCGTTTCGCCGGCCCGATGCCGACGCTGATCCTGTGCGGGCCAGGCAATAACGGCGGCGACGGTTATGTGGCAGCGCGTCACCTGGCCGAACGCGGTGTCGCGGTCCGGGTGGCTGCGCTCGCGGACCCGGGAAGCGAGGCCGCAAAATCGGCACGATCGCGGTGGACCGGCGATATCGAGCCGCTTTCAACCCAGACCATTCCCGCGCCGCTGCTGATCGATTGCCTGTTCGGGACAGGACTTAAGCGCGGCCTCGAACCATTTGTTTCGGAACATCTTTCCAGACTGTGTGCCGGAGCAGTCGCAAGCATTGCCTGCGATGTGCCGAGCGGCGTCGCGAGCGACAGCGGAGAGGAGCTCAACCCAGTCCCGCCATTCGACGCGACGGTGACCTTCGGCGCGCTGAAGCCCGCGCACCTGCTGTTTCCCTCCATGCGCATATGCGGCCGGCTGGTGCTGGCGGATATCGGAACTGCAGCTGACGGCAATTGGCACGAAATCGCCCCGCCCGAACTGCCCGCGCTCGATCCCGGCGGTCACAAGTACGATCGCGGGCTCGTTCACGCGCTCGCCGGCGCGATGCCAGGAGCCATCGCGCTATCGGCCAGGGCCGCGGCGCTAGCCGGGGCCGGCTATGTCCGGCTCAGCACCTCGCGGCACATCGACGGCCTGCCTGCCGCGATTGTCCAGATGGACACCGCGCCCGTCAATGACGAGCGGATCGGTTGCATCCTGGTCGGCCCGGGCCTCGGCGACCTGCCTCAGGTGCTCACTCTGGCGATGACCTCGAAGGCTCCGAAGGTCATCGACGCGGACGGCATCACGCACCTTGGCGAAGCGGAACGCCTGAGGGGGCAGGATGCGATCATCACCCCGCATGAAGGCGAGTTCCGCAAGCTGTTCGGTGACCTCCCGGGAACCAAGCCGGAACGCGCGGCGGCGGCGGCGCACCGATCGGGCGCAGTGGTCGTTTACAAAGGACCGGACACGCTGGTGGCAGCGCCCGACGGGAGAGTCGGCTTTGCTCCGCCGGCGCCCGCCTGGCTGGCCACCGCAGGGACGGGCGACGTGCTCGCCGGCGTCATTGCGGCGATGCGGGCGCGCGGGTTGCCGGGGTTCGAAGCCGCTTGTGCCGGCGTGTGGCTGCATGGCCGGGCGGCCGAAATCGCCGGCCCGCAGATGATCGCGGACGATCTCGCCAGTGCGATTCCGCGGGCGCTTCAGCTTCTGTGACGAGCGAGCCGATCATCCGGATCGCGGCCCGCGGCGACGGGGTAACTCCAAGCGGCAGGCACATTCCGTTCGGCGTGCCCGGCGACGCTGTTCTCGACGATGGCGCCCTCGCGTTCGGCCCGCATCACCAGCAGCCGCCCTGCCGCCATTTCCCCGAATGCGGCGGTTGCCAGCTCCAGCATGCCGACGACGAGGCTTATGCCGGCTATCTCGTGTCGCGGATCGAGATGGCACTTGCGCACCACGGACTGGCGACGGAAATCCGTGCACCATATCTCTCGCCGCCGCGCAGCCGCCGACGGGCGACGCTGAAGGCGCTGAAGGTGGGGCAGGGTGCGGTTATCGGCTTCAATGCCGAGATGTCGCACCGGATCGTCGACATGCACGAGTGCCACATCCTTCGCCCCGAGCTGTTCGCGCTGGTGGAGCCCTTGCGAAAGCTGCTCGGCGCGATGCTCCTGCCCAAACGCGTCGCGGAGATCCAGCTGACCCTGATCGATCGCGGGATCGACGTGACGATCAAGGGCATTCCCGCCGGCAGGTTGCCGGAAATCGAGCAGTTGACGTCGTTCGCGATGGACCATGACCTGGCGCGACTGAGCCTCGACCGTGGGCTCGGCCCCGAAGCGATTTACGAGCCGCAGCCCGCGACGGTAACCTTGTGCGGGATTCCGGTGGCGTTTGCTCCCGGCGCCTTCCTGCAGGCCACCGCGGATGGCGAGGCCGAGCTTTCGATGCTCGTTCAGGAGGCGGTTTCGGGAGGTGGGAGTGTCGCCGACCTGTTCGCGGGCCTCGGCACCTTCGCTCTCGCTTCACGCGCTCGGTACGCGGCGGAAGCATCGCGAGACGCGGCGGCGGCCCTCAAGCGAGCGGCTCCGGCGATGGATGTCGAGCATCGCGATCTCTATCGGCGGCCGCTCGACGTCAAAGAGCTGAAGGCGCTCGACGCGGTGATCCTCGACCCGCCTCGCGCCGGCGCAGAGGAGCAGGTGGTGGGCCTTGCACGATCAGGCGTTGGCCGGATCGCCTATGTCAGCTGCAATCCGGCGACTTTTGCACGTGACGCCAAGACCCTGGCGGACGGAGGCTATTCGCTTCGGTGGGCTACGCCCGTCGGACAGTTCCGCTGGTTGACGCATGTTGAGCTCGCCGCCTGCTTCACCCGTGGTGAATGAGGTAGATGGCCGCGTGCGTAGTCAGACCGATGAGGCACAAGCTTGAAAGCGCGAACAAGGTGAACCGGATCCGGACGATGTTCACTGTCGCCTGCACGATGCTGTGGAGGATCCGGAAGACTACGTAGCCCCAGGCCAGATAGACGTTGATCGCGGCGTCAAAGCCCATCAGGACCAGTGCCAGCACGATTGCATAGAACAGCGTCGGCTGCTCCATGAGGTGCTGGTAATTGTGCGCCGGCCAGTTCGGCTTCCCCGGATGCGCCCGCTCGACGTCAGCCCCGCGGCTGCCGTCTGGAACATGCCCGCGGACATAGGGTGCGCGTGCGATCGAGAGCCAGATGAGCATCACCAGCGACCAGGCGACGAGCGCCACGATCGGGCCGAGCAGCGGACTGTGCGTCATGAGAGATCCTCCCGGTCAGGAAGGGTGCTTCAGATCGTTACGCTTGGCAACCGAGCTCAGCGGACGCCGTAGATCGCCATCGCGTCGCGCTTGAAGTTCCGGGCGCTGTCGGGCCGGGCATAGAACATGTGGCCGCCCGGATAGACGTGAAGCTGGACACGCTTGAACGGCCCATGGTCGGGCATCTGGTCGACGATCAGCCGGGACCCGAAATAGGGGCAGGAGAGGTCGTCCCAGCCGTGGACGATCATCACCGCCATCTTGGGATCATTGGCGATCGCCTTGCGCAGGTCGGTGACCGGCGAGTCGGTATCGTCGCGCTTCCACGCCTTGTTCACGTCGTAGGACAGCGTCTCGTAATGCGCGTCGCTCTTCCAGCCGACCTGGTTGGTGATGAAGTCGACGGCGGCGCTGGTGGTCGGGGCGATGATCCCGTCGAGGAGCGGATCGTTGTAGCGCGGCTCGGCCGACCCGGGGAACGGGTCCCAGGCGGTGACATTGGAATCATAGACGCTTCCGACCTGGCCCGTGCTGCGCCGGATTTCCCGCAGGTACGTGCCAATGTCGACGCGGCCGTTGAGTCGTCGGACGAAGACCGGATCGAGTCCGGTGTAGCTCGCGACCTGTGCGGAAAGGCGGTCGGTCGCGGCCTTGTCGGCGGTGCCGGCGAGGAAGTCGGTGACGAATTGGGTGCGGGTGTAATTCTCGACCTGGGCCATGCGCTCGGGCGTGAGCTGGCCTTCGCGCTCCAAATGGCCGGCGGCCATCGCGGGCAGGTCGATCATCCACGGCAGCGGCGAAAGCGCGGTTTCGTCTCCGACCGCCGCGGGGTCGAGATAGGGCGACACCATCACCATGCCCGAAACGCCGACGCCCATCCGGCTCTGCAGGTAATAAGCAAGCTTCGGGACCCGGAACCCGCCATAGCTTTCGCCGATCAGATATTTGCGGCTGGTGAGCCGTCCGTTCTTGACCAGCCAGTCATAGACGACGCGGCTCAGGTATCGGATGTCGGTCTTGGCGTCGTAGAAGTCTTTCTTGCTCTCGTCGGGATCGACCAGGCTGCGCGAAAAGCCGGTGCCGATCGGGTCGATGAAGACGAGATCGGTGAAGCCCAGCCACGTGCTCGGATTGTCGCGCAGGACGGCCGAGTCCGACGGGCTGTCGCCCTCGACCCCGAACCCGACCCTTTTCGGGCCGACCGCGCCCATGTTCAGGAAAACGGACGAAGCGCCGGGACCGCCGTTGAAGGCGAACGTCACCGGTCGCGCCGCGCCGGGCACGGTGTAAGCCGTGAAGACGACCTGACCGATGACCTTGCCCTTCTCGTCCCGCACGTCGATGTGACCGACGGTCGCGCGATAGCGGAGGACCCGCCCGTCAACCTGGACCGACTGCTCGACCGACTTGTCCGGAGACATCGGCGGAAGTTCGATCTTGTCCTTGGCGTCCGCTTCCTTGGCCGGCGGGTCTGCCGCAAGCGCGGGTGCGGACAGGAAGAGGGTCATGACAACGGCAAGCGAACTCAGGAAACGGCGCATCTTGGGATTCCGCAAAAGAGATGCGCCGTTTCTATTCCATGCAGCCGCAGCGGCAAGGGCTGCGCCGCCGCTGGCAGAGCGGGGCTGAAGCTTAGTCGAACAGCTTGGCGAAGCGCCGCTTTTCGCGGTTGCGCCAGGCGCCGCGGTGCCAGGCGTCGCTGGCGAGCAGCGGGAGCACGGAAGTCGCCTCGGCGAAGACCATCTGCTCCATCGCCGTCGAGACCTTGCCCCAGCTCGCTGCTTCCTGGAGCGTGGAGGAGGAGCAGGCGCCGTCGCGAACGTCGGCGACGGTGATCTGGACGGCGTATTTGTGCACCTCGACATCGTCGTGACCGAGGATTTCGGCGCAGACGACCGTGTCCTGGGTGAAGTTCGTGGGGACGCCGCCGCCGATCATCAGCAGGCCGGTGGTGCCTGCCTCGATCTTGAGGTTGGTCAGCTCGCGGAAATCGGCGATCGCGTCGAGCACCATGTAGGGCTTGCCTGCCTTCATGGCGTCAACCTGGTGCTTGACCAGACCGAAGCCGGCCGAGCTGTCGACGAAGGCGGGGCAAAAGATCGGCACGTCATGCTCGTAGGCGAGCTGGACGAGGCTGCCCGGCTTCTTGGCGTTGCCCTCGCTCAGCCACTTGCCCATTTCGCGGATGAAGGCGCGCGACGAATAGGGCCGCGGCTCCAGGCTGTTCGCGATCAGGCCGATGGTATGGTCGCAATCCTGCAGCTGCTCTTCATCGATGTAGGTGTCGTAGATGCGGTCGATGTACAGCGAGCGCAACGTATCATCGTCAGGGATTTCATTGGCTTGGTAGTGCTTGTGGCCAAGTGCTTCGAAGAAATCCATGTCCACGATCGTGGCGCCGGTGGCGACGATCGCATCGACCATGTTCGAGCGCACGAGCTCGGCATAAAGGTCCATGCAGCCGCCGGCCGACGTCGAGCCTGCGACCACCAGGATGATCGAGCAGCTCTGGTCCTCGAGCATCGTAGTGTCGATCTTGGTCGCGCGGGAGAGGTCACGGCTGGTGAAGCTCATCTTGCCCATCGCGTCGATCACCGGGCGAGCATCGAAGGTCGTGATGTCGATATGCTCGACCGGGCTCGCCAGCAGCTCCGCCTTGCGCGTGTCGTTGATGAGCTCGGGCTCCTGAACCTTGTTCAGTGTTTCGGTCGTCATTTCATGCTCCAAACATTCCCCTCCCGCTTGCGGGAGGGGTTAGGGGTGGGCCTGTTTGCCTGCCCAAGGCAGGACAGTGATTGGGCATGTCGTTGCATTTACGGGAGGGGACAGCCCCACCCCCCGACCCCCTCCCGCAAGCGGTAGGGGGAGTTCCTCTAAAGCGTGACCACGTTCGAACGCTTGCCGTCGCCCGCCGCTCCATAAAGACTCGCCATCGGCTCGTCGTCGACGACCGCGGATTCGGTCACGCCGAAGCCGTTGAACTGGGTGCGCATCGCGCAGCCATATGCGCCGAGCATGCCGATCTCGATATAATCCCCAGGACCCACGTCGCCGGGAAGCTCGAACGGTCCCGCCATTCGATCGAGGTCGTCGCAGGTCGGACCGTAGAAGCTAAATTCCATCGGGCGCGTATGCGACTCCTGCTCGCGCACCAGACGAACCGGGTAGCGCCAGCCGATATGCGCGGCATCGAACAGCGCGCCATAGGCGCCGTCGTTGATGTACAGCTCGTCACCGCGACGCTTTTCCACGCGGACGAGGACGCTCGCATATTCCGCGCACAGCGCTCGGCCAGGCTCGCACCACAGCTCCGCCGAATAGCTGATCGGCAGCGCTTCGAAGGCCTGGTGGATGACCGCGAAGTAGGTTTCGAGCGGCGGCGGCTCCATGCCCGGATAGGACGAGGGGAAGCCTCCGCCGACGTCGACGATATCGACCGTAACGGCGGCCTCGACGATCGCCTCGCGAACGCAGGTCATCGCCTCGGCGAACGCGGCCGAGGTCATCGCCTGGCTGCCGACGTGGAAACAGATGCCGAGGGCATAGGCGGCCTGCCGCGCGGCCATCAGCAGGGTGCTGACGTCGCGCGGGTCGGCGCCGAACTTGGACGCCAGGCTGAGCTTGGCATGCTCGGAGCTGACGCGGATTCGCACCAGCAGGTTGAGATCGGTGGCGGGAACGCCATCGGTCGAGGTGGCGCGGACGATCTTCTCCAGCTCCTCGATCGTATCGAGGCTGAAGGTCTTCACATCATGGGCGAAATAGGCTTCGGCAATCGCCTCCTCGGCCTTCACCGGGTGCATGAAGCACAGCACCGCGTCCGGAAGCGCCTGATGCACCAGCCGAATCTCGCTGATCGAGGCGACGTCGTAATGCGTGACGCCGGCTTCCCACAGGATGTGCAGCAGGTCGGGCGACGGGTTCGCCTTTACCGCGTAGAGCGACCGCCCCGGGAACTTCTCGACGAAAAAGCGTGCGGCGCGCCGCGCGGCGTGCGGACGCAGCAAAGTCACCGGCTGAACCGGACGCTGCTTGGCGATAGCGGCAGCCCCCCGGCTGCCGGACGGGGCGGCGGCTAGCCCCAGCGCGCGATGGTGGTGGTGCAATTCAAGGGACCTCCAAATGCCTGTCGGCAAACGTTGACGAAAGCTGCCTTGCGGTTGGAAGTCCCATGGGGCAGCG
>JAICXF010000045.1 GCA_025981625.1 Sphingomonas sp.
CTTCCTTCGATACTGGCCTTCGACCCGCTTCGCCGGCTCAGTCCCTACTCAGGATGATCGGGGAAAGGAAAGCCGCTCATCCTGAGTAGCCGCGGACCGGCGTATCGAAGGGACCCGCTCGTAAACTTCGAGGCGGTCGGGGCCGAGCCGCCGCTCGTCGACGAGGCGCCACCGGCCATGCGCATCGGCGATCGCGTCGAGGCCGACATAGCCGAAGCTCGACTTGCCTTCGCCGACGATGATTGGCGCGCGATAGATCAGGATCCGGTCGACGAGGTCCTCGGTGAGAAATGCCGTCGCCGTCGCCGAGCCGCCTTCGACCAGCAGGTCGTTGACGTCATGAAGTCCGAACACATCTCGCGGATTTCTCAGGATTTCCCATCCATCCACCGCCTCGCCCCGGGTCAGTAACGCACGTCTCGGTGAGCGGTCTTCGAGGCCCGGAAGGCGTACGTCGAGGCTTGGCCGATCGGCGAGGAAAGTGCCGCGCCCGACCAGGATCATGTCACTCCGCGCACGCTCGAGGTGGACCTGCCGCCTTGCATCTTCGCCGGTAATCCACTTCGACTCACCGGACGGCAGCGCGATCTTCCCGTCGATCGATAGTGCCAGCTTGAGCGTGATGCGGGGCCGGCCGAGCTCCAGCCGAGTGAGCCATCCCGCAAGCGACCGCTTCGCCGCCTCCCGGCCAACTCCCAGCACCACCTCGATGCCGGCGCGGCGAAGGCGGCGAATCCCCTTGCCCGACGTGCGGGCATCCGGGTCCTTGAGCGCGATCACGACCCGCGCCGGCTTGGCCGCAAGCAGCAGATCGGTGCACGCGGGGCCGCGAGGACTTTCGTGGGCGCAGGGTTCGAGCGTGACGTAGACGGTCGCATCCCTCGCCCGCTTCCCAGCCTGATCAAGGGCGATCGCCTCGGCGTGCGGTCGCCCGCCTCGCGCGGTCGCGCCCCGGCCGACGATCCGACCCGCAGCCGACACGATGACGCAGCCGACGTTGGGATTGGGCGCGCTCGATCCGCGCGCGCCGTCGCCGAGTCGCAGCGCCTCCTCCATGAAGCGCCGGTCGGCGAGCGCTACATCCCGAGCTGTTTCTCGAGCTGCTGGAATTGCCGTTGCTTCTCTTTTTTGGCCGCCGCGCGCTCGGCCATGTCCTTCTTCTGGTCGGCGATGATCTGAGCGTCGGTCCGGTTCGACGGATAGAGCTCGACCTCGGTCACCTGCTCGGGCGGCGCGGTGTTCACCTTCGGATCGACCAGGAAAATGATCACGATGATCGTGGTGACGAGCACCGCCATGATGCCGCCGAGTAGCTGCTCACGACTCCGCTGGCGCATGAAGGCCGCGAGGTCGCGGAATGCCGCGGTCGGGCTCGTCGGCTTTGGAAAGACGGACATGGCTGCAAGATAGGGGACGACGTGCCCCTTCGCCAGCCTACCGCCGGGCAGCGGCTTCGAGGCGGCGGAGCGCGCGGTCCCGCCCCATTCGAATGAGCAGACCGGCCATCTCGGGACCGGATTCGCGGCCGGTGAGGGCACTTCGCAGCGGGTGGAACAACTCGCGGCCTTTCTTTCCGGAGATGCGCTTGAGCTCGCCCGTCAGCGCACGCCACGGCTCGTCCGCCCAGTCGAGTTTCTCCGCGATCGCCGCGGCATCCTTCACCAGCAGGCGCTCCTCATGGCTGAGCTCGGGCGGCTCGATCTCGCCGTGAAGCACGCCAAGCCAGCCGCCGAGGTCGGAAAGCCGTTCGAGATTGCCGCGCAACAGAAGCCAGTCTTCCTCGGTCGCGCCCGCCGGAAGCTTGTCGGCAACCGATGCGTAATCGAGCTTGTGCAGCAGCCGGGCGTTGACCAGCTCGACCTCGTGCGTGTCGAAATGAGCCGGTGCACGGCCGAAAGTCGTGAAGCTGAATTCCGCCGCCAACTCGTCGAGACTGGTCGCCGCCTCCACCGGCTGCGAGGTGCCAATGCGGGCGAGCACATCGAGCAGGGCCATGGGCTCGACGCCCTCCGCGCGCAGATGCTCGGCTCCATAAGAACCGAGTCGCTTCGACAGCTTGCCCTCCGAGGCGACCAGCAGCGCTTCGTGCGCAAACTTCGGAGGCTCTGCGCCAAGCGCCTCGAACATCTGGATCTGGGTCGCGCTGTTCGACACATGGTCCTCGCCGCGAACGATGTGCGTGACGCCAAGATCGACGTCGTCGATCACGCTCGGCAGCAGATAGAGCCAGCTGCCGTCCTCCCGCCGCACGACGGGATCGCTCAATAGCCTGGGATCGAACCGCTGCTCGCCGCGGATGAGGTCGTTCCACACGATCGGTGCGTCATGATCGAGCCTGAACCGCCAGTGCGGCGCGCGCCCCTCCGGCACGGGCGCATCGGCGGGCTTGCGCTCGTAAACCGGCGGGAGTCCGCGGCCGAGCAGCACCTTGCGGCGCACCTCCAGCTCTTCGGGCGTTTCGTGGCACGGGTACACCCGGCCCGTCGCTTTCAGCCGATCGAACTCGCGTTCGTAGAGATCGAACCGCTCCGACTGGCGGACAAGCTGGTCGGGATTGAGGCCCATCCACGCGAGGTCGTCGCGGATCGCTTGGTCGAACTCGGCAGTCGAGCGCTCGCGGTCCGTATCGTCGATGCGCAAGATGAACGTGCCGCCATGCTTCCGCGCGAACAGGAAATTGTGCAGCGCGGTGCGGATATTGCCGACGTGCAGGCGTCCGGTCGGCGAGGGGGCGAAGCGGGTGACGACGGACATGAGCGCGGACTAAGGCGTGAACCCCGACATGACTAGCGTGTCGTCGAAAGCGGGCTGCTGCGTCGAGGTCGCTTTGCAGGCTTTCAGAGCGAAGAGCGTCCGATGTTGCCGCTTCGCCAAATTTCATCACAATTGTGGGCGGGAAAGATGGCTTGGCCGCCGTGGCCGTCCGCGGAAGCAATCGGAGCAATTCGAAGTCCTGTTCCGAGGGTTTCGAGCGAGGCAGCGTCCAGCTGGATTCGGCCGAGGTCTCGCAGTGCCTGCGCACCGGCGGTGCGCATACTCGCCCGGTCAGCACCGTCGAGCGTTCCATATCGCGGGTTCAGCACCGCGAATTTCGTCCATTGATCCCCGAGATCTTTGGCTGCGGTTAGACCGCTTCCCGCAATGCCGTTGGCCGCAAAAAAGTCTTCCATGCGCTTTGCGCCGTACTTGTCGCGCATCGGAAGAGCGATCGCGGGCGAGACCGGTTCAACAGTGTAACCGGCAAGGGCCGGCAGGGTGAGATAGTCGTCTGGGTACCTCTGGCCGCTGTCGATGGCTGCAATCATGGAAAGCATACGCTCGCGGAAGCAAGGGGCAGCAACGCTCCAAACGCGGTCGAACTGCTGCGTACGGCCGATCTGATATTCGACCCGTGCATTTTCTTCCGTGACTTGGCGATCGATCTCACGATCGTGCATCCACTCGCCAAGCGACTGAGCGACGAGGACGCCGGCCACAACGACCACGAATTCAAAGACGAAAAGGCGCGCCGTATGCTGGCCGTTACCCTCGAACCACCAGTGCCGGACTGTCCGGAACATTCCCGTCGCCCTCCCCCGAACGACGCAGCTGTAGCAGCTATTTGCCGGTGCGAAAAAAATTGCTGATTGGGTAGCGGCGGTCGCGGCCGAAGTTGCGGTTGCCGATCTTGACGCCAGGCGGCGCCTGTCGCCGCTTATACTCGGCCTTCAGCACCTTCGATTCGATGTCCCCGACCAGGGCGACGTCTTCGCCGGTGGCGTTGGCGACCTCCGTCACCGACATCTCCTGGTCGACGAGGCCCTCGAGAATCCGATCGAGCACCGAGTAGGGCGGAAGACTGTCCTCGTCCTTCTGGTCCGGGCGAAGCTCGGCGGTCGGCGGTTTGGTAATCACTCGCTCCGGCATAACCGGGCCATTCGGACCCAATGCTCCATCGGGCCTGTTCCGGTTGCGCCAGCGCGACAGCGCGAACACCGTCGTCTTGTAGGCGTCCTTCAGGACCGAATAGCCGCCGGCCATGTCGCCGTAGAGCGTTGCGTAGCCGACGCTCATCTCGCTCTTGTTGCCGGTGGTCAGAAGCATCTGCCCGCCCGAGTTGGACAGCGCCATCAGCGCCACCATGCGGAGGCGCGCCTGAACATTCTCCGCCGCGAGCCCGCTCATGTCGGGAAGCATCTGGTTGAGCGCTTCGACTCCCGGAGCGATCGACACGACGTCATGACGGCAGCCGAGCAGCCTGGCGCACTCGCGCGCGTCTTCGAGGCTCTCCTCGCTGGTATATTTGGACGGCAGCATCACGCACCAGACCTTGTCGGGCCCGAGCGCGTCCGCCGCCACGGCGGCCGACAGCGCGCTGTCGATCCCGCCGGACAGGCCGAGGATCACGCCGGGAAAACCGTTGCGAGTGACGTAATCGCGCAGGCCCACGATCATCGCCTGATAGACATCCTGCGGGAAAGCATCGAGCTCATGGGTCTCCCGCGTGGTGCAGCGCCAGCCTGCGGCCGTACGCTCCCAATCGGTGACCAGCAGCGCTTCGTTCCAGTCGCACAGCTGGACGACCCGTTCGCCGTCTGGGTGAATGACGAACGAGGAGCCGTCGAACACCAGCTCGTCCTGCCCGCCGACCCGGTTGAGATAGGCGATCGGCAGGCTCGTCTGCAGCGCCCGCGAGCGCACCAGCCGGTAGCGGATGTCGTCCTTGTCGAGCTCGTACGGGCTGCCATTGGGCACCAGCAGCATTTCGGCCCCTGCGTCGGCCAGGTGCCCACAGACATTTTCCTGCCAGATGTCCTCGCAGATCGGGACGCCGATCTTCACGCCCTTGAACTCGATCGGCTCGGGCATCGGGCCGGGCGTGAATACGCGCTTTTCATCGAAGGTGCCGTAGTTCGGAAGCTCCCGCTTGAGGGTTCGGGCGAGCACCCGTCCGGCGTCGGCAAGGACCATCGCGTTGAAGGTCTGTCCGTCCTCATGGACGATCGTGCCGATCAGGATGGCAGGTCCCGGTTCGATGGTTGCCTGCACCAGCCGGTCGGTCGCCTCGTGCACCCGGCGGACGAACTCCGGCTTGAGTACCAGGTCCTCGGGCGGATAGCCGACCAGCTGAAGCTCGGGGCAGAGCAGCAGGTCGGCGCCCGCCGCCCGCCGCCGCATCTCAAGCATCGCTTCGGCATTGCCGTCGAGATCGCCGACCCGCTGGTTCATCTGTGCGAAGGCAATCTTCAGGTGGTCGGCCATGGCTGCCCCTTAGTCCGTTCGGCCTAAGCTTGTCGAAGGGCTGCGTTTCACTTTGCGGATGGAAGATCGAAGACGGTGCTTCGACGAGCTCAGCACCAACGGGTGCTTACGAATCCGGCAATCGCTCGCTAAAGCCGAGTCTCCGCTGGGGAAACGACCGATGAAATTGCTTACCGGGAACAGCAACCTGCCGCTGGCCCGATCGATCTGCGACTATCTCGAGGTGCCGCTGACCGACGCCAGCGTCCGCCGCTTCGCCGACGAGGAAGTGTTCGTCGAGGTCAACGAGAATGTCCGCGGCGAGGACGTTTTCGTCATCCAGTCGACCAGCTATCCGGCCAACGACAATCTGATGGAACTGCTGATCTGCATCGATGCGCTGCGCCGCGCCTCGGCCAAGCGGATCACGGCGGTCCTGCCCTATTTCGGCTATGCCCGGCAGGACCGGAAGCCGGCCCCGCGAACGCCGATCTCGGCCAAGCTCGTCGCCAATCTGATCACCACCGCCGGCGCCAACCGCGTGCTGTCGATCGACCTGCATGCGGGGCAGATCCAGGGCTTTTTCGACATCCCCACCGACAATCTGTTCGCCTCGCCGGTGATCGCGACCGATATCCAGGCGCGCTTCGGCAACCGCGAGCTGATGGTCGTGTCGCCCGACGTCGGCGGCGTGGTTCGGGCGCGCGGCCTTGCCAAGCGGCTCAACAACGCGCCGCTGGCGATCGTCGACAAGCGCCGGGAGCGCGCGGGCGAATCCGAGGTGATGAACATCATCGGCGATGTCGATGGGCGCACCTGCATCCTGATCGACGACATCGTCGATTCCGCGGGCACGCTATGCAACGCCGCGGCGGCGCTTCGCCAGCAGGGCGCGACGGAAGTGTTTGCTTACTGCACCCACGGTGTGCTGTCGGGCGCCGCCGCGGCCCGCGTCGCCAAATCGGAGCTTAGCGAGCTGGTGGTCACGGACACGATCTGGACGGGCGAGCCGGATCCCAAGGATTGCAGGATTCGGCGGCTGACCATTGCACCGCTTCTCGCCGAGGCCATTCGGCGCATTTCGGACGAAGCTTCGGTCTCCAGCCTGTTCGATTAAGGCGGGTGACCCCTGCGCGGGCAGGGGTCCCGCTTTTCACCAGCCGAAGGAACCGAAGCTGGGTTCCCGCTTTCGCCGGAATGACGAGGAGAGGAATCCATGCCCACCGTCCTGATCACCGGCGCGAACCGCGGCCTCGGCCTGGAATTCGCGCGGCAATATTCGGCCGACGGGTGGGACGTCGTAGCGACGGCGCGCGAGCCGAGTCCGGAGCTTAACCAGCTAGGTGTCCGCATCGAGCAGCTGGACATGATGGACGTCGATGCCGTCGCGGGTTTCGGCAAGCGAATCGATTGTCTCGATTTGCTGATCGCCAACGCCGGCACTTACGGGCCGAAGGAAGCCGACGACGCGCAGCAGGCGATCGACTGGCTGGACACCTTCCGGGTCAACACCGTCGCGCCCTACCTCCTCGCGCGCTCCGTCCTGGCGCTGGTGGAGGCGAGCCGCGGCAAGCTCATCGCGATCAGCACGCGGATGGGCTCGATCGAGGACAACAGCTCCGGCGGCTATCTCGCCTATCGCTCGTCGAAGACCGCGCTCAACATGGCCTGGCGCAACCTCGCGCTCGATGTCCGGCGGCGCGGGGTGGTCGCCGCCGTGCTGCATCCGGGCTGGGTCAAGACGCGGATGGGCGGAAGCTCCGCGCCGCTTCGGCCGGAAGAGAGCGTCGGCGGGATGCGCCGGGTGATCGACCGGCTTCAGCCGAACGACGGCGGCGAATTCTTCGGCTACGACGGCGGCCGCATCCCCTGGTAACTGCTTGCGCGGACAGCCTTCCCCCTCTATAGGCGCGCGCTTTCCAGATCGTTGGAAAACCAATGGCCCGGCCAAAAGGCATGCCGTGGCGATTGGATAACGTCGCGTCCTGCGGGATGCACAAAGGAGACGAAAATGCCCAAGCTGAAGACCAAGAGCGGCGTCAAGAAACGCTTCAAGCTCACGGCGACCGGCAAGATCAAGCACGGGGTCGCTGGCAAGCGCCACCGGCTGATCAGCCACAACGCCAAGTACATCCGCCAGAACCGCGGTACCGAGATCCTTGCCGACGCCGATGTGGCGCGGGTCAAGGGCTGGGCGCCGTACGGCCTCAAGTAAGGAGCGGATAAGACATGGCACGCGTCAAACGCGGCGTAACCAGCCGCGCCAAGCACAAGAGGATCCTGGATCAGGCGAAGGGCTATTACGGCCGTCGCAAGAACACGATCCGGATCGCCCGCCAGGCGGTCGAGAAGGCGGGGCAGTACGCCTACCGCGACCGCAAGGTGAAGAAGCGGAGCTTCCGCGCCCTGTGGATCCAGCGCATCAACGCCGCGGTCCGCGCCGAGGGGCTGACCTACGGCCAGTTCATCCACGCGCTGAATCTCGCCGGCATCACCCTCGACCGCAAAGTGCTTGCCGATATCGCGATGCACGAGGGCGAGGCGTTCAGCGCGATCATCGCCCAAGCGAAGAGCGCGCTGGAGAACAAGGCGGCTTAAGTTTTCTTAGCCAAGAACAAGGAAGGGCGTCGGGAGCAATTCCGGCGTCCTTTCTGTTGCCGGTTAGGGGATGCCGTGAAGACGGTCTTTATCGGTGCCCCGACGAGATCGCATGAGCGTGAAGCCTGCCTTCGTTACAGCTCCACGAGCCTCAACAACACACCGAGCGGGCGTCTCTGCAGAAGTCAGTATCTCTATTCCAAGTTTCGTCTGGTAGCCGTTGCTAAGCGCCTCAGTCAGTTGCGTGGCATTCAGGCCAACATCCGTGAGCCAGTAGACGCATTTCCCCTGATCGACTGATACCCACACAGCATAGCTTCGCGAAAAGTCCGCGTTGGGTTTGCCGACAGCGGGTGACGAACTGACCAAAGCGGCGAGAAGCAGTGTCCGGAACATCGTGCATTGTTTGTCGCACTACAGCCGAATGTCGGCAATGCTCAGTCCAGCAACTCGTACGCCGGCAGAGTCAGGAACTCGACCAGATCATCGCCGACGATCATGTTGTGCATCAGGCGCGCGGCTTCGGCGATGTCGGGCACTTTGGCGAGCAGGCCGAGTTCCTCGTCGAACCATTGCTCGAACAGGTCGAGGGTGAAGGCCCTCCCATCCGCGAGCGGCGCTTCGAATTTCAGCCATTGCCACAGCTGCGTGCGGCAGATCTCCGCCGTCGCCGCATCCTCCATCAGATTGTAGAGCGGCACGGCGCCCTTCCCGCCGAGCCAGGCGGCGAGATACTGGACTCCGACCCGGATGTTTTCGCGCGCGCCGGCTTCGGTGCGGATGCCCTCATGCAGATCCAGCATCTCGTCGCGGCCGGGGATATGCTCGGGCATTTTCGACAGCTGGTTGGGCGCGACGGACGCGAACACCTCCGCCGCAACGGGCACCAGCGCAGGGTGCGCGACCCAGGTGCCATCGTGGCCGTTGCCGACCTCGCGCAGCTTGTCGGCGCGGACTTTCTCCAGCGCGCCGGCGTTGGCGGCCTCGTCACCCTTGACCGGGATGAAGGCCGACATCCCGCCCATCGCGCAGGCGCCGCGCCGATGGCAGGTCGCGACCAGCCGCAGCGAGTAAGCGGCCAGGAACGCCTTATTCATGGTCATCAACGCGCGGTCTGGAGTCAGCCGGTCGGGGCTGCGGCCGAGGCGCTTGATGTATGAGAAAATATAATCCCAGCGGCCGCAATTCAGGCCGACGATGTTCTCCCGCAGCGCATAGAGGATCTCGTCCATCTCGAACGCCGCGGGCAGAGTCTCGATCAGGACCGTCGCCTTGATGGTCCCGCGCTCCAGCCGCAGCTTGGCCTCGGCGAACGCGAACACGTCGCTCCACAGGGCGGCCTCGTGGCGGCTCTCGAGCTTGGGAAGGTAAAAATACGGCCCCGAACCCTTCGCCAGCGCGGCCCGCGCGTTGTGCCAGAGGTAGAGCGCGAAATCGAACAGCGCGCCCGATACCTGCTCGCCGTTCACCGTCACATGCTCTTCGGGCAGGTGCCAGCCGCGCGGGCGAACCATCAGCACCGCGGGATTGTCGCCGACCGCATAATGCTTGCCGCTGTCCGGATCGGTGTGGTGCAGCCGCCCCTGCCAGTAATTGCCCAGGTTCACCTGGCCCTGGATCAGCTCGTCCCACACCGGCGAGGTCGCGTCCTCGAAGTCCGCCATGAACACCTTGGCGCCGCTGTTGAGCGCATTGATGACCATCTTGGCGTTGGTTGGACCGGTGATCTCGACGCGGCGGTCGAGCAGGTCGGACGGGATGGAGCCCACGGTCCACTCAGCCTCCCGAATATCGCGCGTGTCGTCGGGGAAATCCGGGAGTTCGCCCGCGTCGAAGCGTGCCTGCCGTTCCTCTCGCGCCTTCAACAGGTCGCGGCGGCGGCCGTCGAATCGCTCGTGAAGCTCCATCAGGAACTCGAGGGCGGCGTCGGTCAGAACTTCATCGGCCGCGGCGACGGCGGAGGGCTCGGCGATGATTCGGGGGCGGTCCAGCACGGCCGCAGCTTCTGCGCTCATTGTAGCACCGGCTCCACACAAATTGAGTAGCGCTCGGTCGCGGCGCAGCGGTCGCGGAACGTCAGGCGCTGCCATTCCATTCGCGCCTTCAGCTCGTCCTTGTACGGGCCGTGGATCACCTCGGTCCCCGGCTCCAGCTCGCTGAAGCCGCAATCGGCGTAATGGCCGCCGATCACCCAAAAGCGCTGTCCCATCATTCCTCTCCTACTCGGCCGCGACGAACTGCGCGGCTTCAGTGGATTCCGTGAGCGCGACCGTCGACGACTGGCCGCCGGCCACCGCCGTCGCGATCGCGTCGAAATAGCCGGTGCCGACCTCGCGCTGGTGACGCGTTGCGGTATAGCCCGCCGCTTCGCTCGCGAACTCGGCCTGCTGAAGCTCGGAATAAGCAGCCATGCCACGATCGCGGTAGTCGCTCGCCAGCTCGAACATCGCGTGGTTGAGGCTGTGGAAGCCCGCCAGCGTGACGAACTGGAACTTGTAGCCCATCCGGCCGAGTTCGGCCTGGAAGCGAGCGATCATTGCCGGGTTGAGCCGCGCGGCCCAGTTGAAGCTTGGAGAGCAATTGTAGGCAAGCATCTTGCCCGGGAAACGCGAGCGGATGGCGTCGGCGAAGGTCCACGCATCCTCGAGGTCGGGATGACTGGTCTCGAACCACAGCAGGTCGGCGTGCGCGGCAAAGGCCAGACCGCGGGCGATGCAATGGTCGAGGCCGGTGCGGTCCTTCAGCCGGAAGAAGCCCTCGGGCGTGCGCTCGCCGGTGATGAACGGCCGGTCCCGCTCGTCGACGTCGCTGGTGATCAGCTTTGCGCTTTCCGCATCGGTGCGGGCGACCAGGATCGTCGGCACGCCGCAGACGTCGGCCGCGAGCCGCGCGGCGTCGAGGTTGCGGATCGCCGCCTGGGTCGGGATCAGCACCTTGCCGCCGAGATGCCCGCATTTCTTCTCGCTCGCGAGCTGGTCTTCGAAATGAACGCCCGCGGCGCCCGCCTCGATGTAGGCCTTCATGATCTCGAAGCAGTTGAGCGGCCCCCCGAAGCCGGCCTCGGCATCGGCGACGATCGGCGCGAACCAGTCGCGTTTGGCTCCGCCTTCGAGATGCTCGACCTGGTCGGCGCGCTGCAGGGTTCGGTTGATCTTGCGCGCGAGCTCCGGCCCCGAGTTGGCCGGATAGAGCGACTGGTCGGGGTACATCGACCCGCTGGCGTTCGAGTCCGCCGCGACCTGCCAGCCCGAGAGGTAAATGGCCTTCAGCCCGGCTCTGACCATTTGCATCGCCTGATTGCCGCTGAGCGCGCCGAGCGCCCGCACGGGCTCATCCTGGCGCAGCAGTTCCCAAAGTTTCAGCGCGCCTCGGTGGGCCAGCGTATGCTCGATCGGCATCGAGCCGCGGAGCTTGAGCACATCGTCGACGCTGTAGGGCCGCTCAATGCCTTCGAAGCGGCCTTCGGGCGCCGCCACTACCAGTCCGAAATCCGCCATGGCCGAGTCCCTGTCTTTGGTTGAACAGGTGCAGGGAAACCCATGCTGCCCGTAAAAGTCGCACGAACAAGAGAGGCACTGTCGGATTCAGACTTGTGCACTTGTAAATTTCTTGACAGCTTCACCGATGATGCTTCAGCGCAAGCTCTTCCTCGGCGCCCGGCTCAAGCGCCTTCGGCGGGAGCGCGGGCTGAACCAGAGCCAAATGGCCGACGCGCTCGGCATTTCGGGTTCCTATCTCAACCATCTCGAGCGCAACCAGCGGCCGGTCACCGCGGGGATATTGCTTCGCCTGGCGGAGGCGTTCGATGTGGACGTCAAGGCCTTCGCCTCGGACGGCGGGGATAGCGGCGGCGCCACGCAGCTGGCGGAAATCTTCTCCGACCCGATGCTCGCCGATCTTGGCGTCAGCCGGTACGAGCTGGTCGAACTCGCCGATAATGCGCCGTCCGTCGCCGAGGGCGTCGCGCGGCTGTACACGGCGCTTCGGGAAGTGCGCCGTCACCCTGAGGAAAACGATACCGGCGGCTCAGACCCGCGCGTGCTGATCACCCCCGAAACCTGGGTCCGCGACTACATCCAGGCGCAGCGAAACCATTATCCCGAGCTGGAAGACGCGTCGGAGACCTTGGGCGGAGCACTGGTTCACCCGCTGTCCTTATCGGAGCCGCTTCGGCAGCGATTGAAACAAGCCTGGGGCGTAGAAGTTCGCGTCGTCGATCCCGAGGTGCTGGAGGACGCGAGCCAGCATTACGACCCGCAGCGGCGGACGTTGATGCTCTCGTCGCTCCTGCGCCCGGAAAATCGCACGTTCGGCATTGCCTACCAGCTCGCGCTGCTCGAATTCGCGCCGATCATCGCGACGATGCTGGAAGGCGCGCGGCCGCCCGATCCGGGAAGCCGGCGCCTGTTGCACATGAGCTTCGCCAATTATGCGGCGGGCGCGATCATGATGCCCTACGGCAAGTTCCTCCGCGCCGCCGAGGAGCATCGCTACGCGATCGACCGGCTGACGGCGCAGTTCGGCGCCAACGTCGAGCAGGTCGCCCACCGGCTGACGACCCTCAGCCGGCCGGGCGCCAACGGCGTGCCGTTCTTCATGCTGCGGGTCGATCCCGCCGGCAACATTTCGAAGCGGTACGCGGGCGAGAGCTTTCCCTTTTCGCATTTCGGCGGCACCTGCCCGCGCTGGCACCTGCACACCGCCTTTCAAACGCCCGGACAAACGCTGCGCCAGCTGATCGAGACGCCCGACGGGCAGCGCTACTTCACGCTCAGCCGGACAATCGAGCGGCCGATCAGGCCGGATCTACGCGACGATGCGCTGCTCGCGATCGGGCTCGGCTGTGACGTCAAGCATGCACATCGGATCGCCTACGCCGACGGCCTCGACCTGACGAACACGTCGGCAACGCCGGTGGGTCCCGCCTGTGCGATCTGCCCGCGGCTGCAATGCGCCTATCGAGCGACGCCGCCAGCGGGGCGGATGCTGGCGGTCGAGGAGAACCGCAAGTCGATTTCACCATACCCGTTCGTCCCGACGTAGCCGTCATTGCGAGCATAGCGAAGGCAATCCAGCCTTGCCTTGGATTGCCGCGTCGCGCTTCGGCTCCTCGCAATGGCAAATCGGGTCAGGGGGCGACCGGCTCCCGCTCGAGCGCGCGACGGTCCCACTTCGCGAGGTTCGCGCCCGCCTCGTAGGCCGAGTCGAAGAATTCGCTCAGCATCCTCGCGGGATCGTCCGCTGAGCGGACCTGGTCATAGGGCAGGACATACTCGCCGTAAGTCGTATCGAATCGGCCGTGCGACACCTTGGCGTCACGATAGCCAGGCGCTTCGGGATAGATGTAGCTGTAGAAGAACGGCTCCGCGGCGACCATTCCGCCGCCCCAGAAGCCGGCGCTCGCCACTTCATGGCTGTACGCCTCGCGGGCGATGCGGTCGGGCAGGCCGGGCATGCCACCTGGATGAGGCGGGGCGGTCCGGCCGGAGAAGCGGCTCACCGCAAGGTCGAAGCTGCCCCACCAAAAATGCACCGGGCTCGCCTTGCCGCTGAAGCCCGCGCGGAAGCGGGCGAACACGGGCAGCATCGCCGCCAGCGCTTCCCGCAGCCGCGCGGCCGAATCGCGGTCATATTCCCGTGGCGCAATGTCCTCGGCGAACGGGACAGCGTCGGCGATCTCATTCGGTCGTGCGTTGAAGCTCGACGAGAGGTCATGCTCCTCGAGGATGGCGATCAGCCGTCGGTGCAGCCCTGCGACGCTTCCGGCGTTGAGCGGGACCTCCTCGCGCGATCCGTCGCTGACCCACAGCACCATCGCGTGGCGACAGAGGTCGAGCGTCAGGGTGAATGTCCGTCCATTGGTCGCAGCCGTGGGGAGAGTCGCGAGGCCCCGCGCATTGGGCTGGAGCGCGACATGCCAGCCGTGGTTCATCCACGGCGCGTGTGCGACGCGGATCTTGCCGAGCATCTGCGCGGCGAGGTGAAGGATGGCCAACGTCCCGTGGTCGCGTTCGACGGTCAGCTGAGGCCAGTCGCTCATGGCACCCACACTTTTGCATTTTGCGGCGCGGCATTGCTAGAGGCCGCACACCATGATCGACGCCGAAACCATGCTCGACCGGATCGCCGCGGCTGACAGCCTCAACGACCTCGAAGCCGTGCGCGTATCGGCGCTGGGCAAGTCGGGCGCGATCACCGCCCTGCTGAAATCGCTCGGGTCCATGGACGCGGCGACCCGGGCAATCGAAGGGCCCCGAATCCATGCGCTGCGTGAACAGGTCACCGACGCCTTGGCCGGACGCAAGGCGGCGCTCGAAAGCGCTGAGCTGGACCGCAAGCTCGCAACCGAGAGGATCGACCTTTCGCTGCCCGCTCCGGACAATTTGTCCGGCACCGTGCACCCCGTCAGCCAGGTGATGGACGAACTCGCGGAAATTTTCGCAGACCTCGGCTTCTCGGTCGCTGAAGGGCCCGAAATCGAGACCCAATGGTACAATTTCAGCGCGCTCAACATGCCCGAGAACCATCCGGCGCGGGCGATGCAGGATACCTTCTATCTCGAGCCGCGAACGCCGGAGGAGGAGCCCTATGTCCTGCGCACGCACACCTCCCCGGTCCAGATCCGCGCCGGCGAGAGCCTCGGAGCCCCGCTCTACGTGATTGCGCCGGGCCGCGTGTACCGTTCGGACAGCGACGCGACCCACACGCCGATGTTCCACCAGGTTGAAGGCCTCGTCATCGACAAGGGCATCACGCTCGGCCACCTCAAATGGACGCTCGAGACGTTCCTCAAGGCGTTCTTCGAGCGCGACGACGTCGTGCTGCGCCTGCGCCCATCCTACTTCCCGTTCACCGAACCGTCGGCCGAGGTCGACGTCGGCTGGTCGATGGAGAAGGGCCGGCGCGTCGTCGGCGGCCAGGAAGGCTGGATGGAAGTGCTGGGCAGCGGGATGGTCCACCCCCGCGTGATCGCCAATATCGGGCTCGACCCGGACGAGTGGCAGGGCTTCGCGTTCGGCTGCGGGATCGACCGGCTGGCGATGCTCAAATACGGCATGGATGATCTCCGCGCCTTCTTCGATGGCGATATCCGCTGGTTGAAGCACTACGGCTTCCGGGCGCTCGACGTACCGACGCTCTCCGGCGGAGTGGGCGCATGAAGTTCTCGCTGGAGTGGCTGAAGCAGCATCTGGAGACCGAGGCTTCTGCTACCGAGATCGCAGACAAGCTGACGGCGATCGGCCTGGAGGTCGAAAGCCTGTCGAACCCAGGCGAGGCCT
Organism: Sphingomonas sp.; assembly: GCA_025981625.1. The sequence goes on from JAICXF010000045.1 coordinate 15,099, forward strand.
TGGCGCCGTTTCGGATCGCGAAGGTACTCACTGCGCAAAAGCACCCGCAGGCGGACAAGCTGCAGGTCCTGACTGTCGACGCCGGCGAGGGTCCGGTGCAGGTCGTCTGCGGCGCGCCCAACGCTCGCGCCGGAATGCTTGGGGTGTTCGGCCCACCGGGAGCCGACATCCCCGGCAGCGGCATCACATTGAAGGTCGCTGCCATCCGTGGAGTCGAGAGCCGCGGCATGATGTGCTCGTCGCGCGAGCTGGAGCTCGGCGAGGATCATAGCGGGATCATCGAGCTTCCCGACGACGCACC
>JAICXF010000027.1 GCA_025981625.1 Sphingomonas sp.
AGCCGACATCCCCGGCAGCGGCATCACATTGAAGGTCGCTGCCATCCGTGGAGTCGAGAGCCGCGGCATGATGTGCTCGTCGCGCGAGCTGGAGCTCGGCGAGGATCATAGCGGGATCATCGAGCTTCCCGACGACGCACCAGTTGGCCAGGCATTCACCGCCTACGCCGGGCTCGACGACCCCGTGTTCGACGTCAACATCACGCCCAACCGGCAGGACTGCATGGGCGTGCGTGGGATCGCCCGCGATCTGGCGGCGGCGGGGATCGGTACGCTGAAACCGCTCGCCGTGCCGCAAATCGAGGGAAGCTTCCCCAATCCGGTGCCGATCCGGATCGACGACCCGGACGGCTGCCCCGCCTTTTTCGGCCGCGCGGTTCGCGGCGTGAAGAACGGTGCCTCCCCCGAGTGGATGCAGCGCCGGCTCAACGCGGCGGGCCAGCGCCCGATCTCCGCGCTGGTCGACATCACCAATTATGTGATGCTCGATCACGGCCGGCCGGCACACGCCTATGATATCGCCAAGCTGAGCGGCGGGCTCACCGCCCGTGCTGCCCATGAAGGCGAAAAAGTGCTCGCGCTGAACGAGAAGGAATATCTCCTCCAGCCGTTCATGACGGTCATCGCCGACGACAGGCAGGTGCACGACATCGGCGGCATCATGGGCGGCGAAGACTCGGGCGTCAGCACCGGCACCACGGACGTCATGCTCGAAGTCGCCTATTTCACACCCGAACGGATTGCGCGCACCGGGCAGGCGCTCGGTCTCACAAGCGATGCACGAACCCGCTTCGAGCGTGGCGTCGACCCCGCCTTCCTCGACCAGGGGCTCGCGATCCTGACCGGCCTCATCCTCGATATCTGCGGCGGCGAAGCGTCGGCGGCCGAGCGCGTTGGGCAGCCGCCGGTCGAAGGACGGACGATCCGGTTCGATTTCGCGCGCACCAAGGCGCTTGGCGGCATCGACGTGCCGGAACAGCGCCAGCGCGAGCTTCTCGAGAGCCTCGGCTTCGAGCTTCGCGGCGACGAGGTGAAGATTCCTTCGTGGCGGCGTGACGTCGACGGACCGGCCGATCTGGTCGAGGAAGTCGCCCGCATTGTCGGCTATGACAGCGTCCCTCCGACACCGCTCAACCGCGGCGCAGGTGTCGCGAGGGCAACCGCCACCCGCTCGCAGCTTGTCGAGCGGCGAGTGCGGCGCACCGCGGCAGCACGGGGAATGGACGAGGCGGTCACCTGGAGCTTCATTTCCGACGCGCAGGCGGAAGCATTCGGGGGCGCCGACTGGCGGCTGGCCAATCCAATCAGCGAGGAAATGAAGGTCATGCGGCCTTCGCTGCTGCCTGGACTGATTGCCGCCGCCCGCCGCAATCTCGATCGCGGCATTGCCTCGGTCAGGCTGTTCGAAATCGGCCGCCGCTATCTGGGAGACCGGGAGCATCCGAGTGTCGCACTACTGCTGGCCGGCGAGCGGCAGGCGCGTGGCTGGCAATCGGGCAAGGCGCTGCCGTTCGACCCATTCGACGCCAAGGCCGAAGTTCTGGCGCTGCTGGACGCCGCCGGGGCGCCGGTAGGCAACCTTCAGGTGCTGCCCGATGCCGGCCCGACATGGCATCCGGGGCGCTCGGCAAGGCTTGGCCTTGGGCCCAAAACGATCGTTGCCGTCTTCGGCGAGCTTCACCCGAGCCTCGCGAAGACCCTCAATGCACCGGCCGGAGCGATCGGCGCGGAAATCTATCTCGACGCCATCCCGCCAGCGCGCGCGAATGCCCGCGCCCGACCGCCGTTCACGCCGCCGGCACTGCAAGCGGTCACTCGTGACTTCGCGTTCATCGTCCCGGCGGACCTGCCCGCGGACAAGCTGCAGCGGGCCATTCGTGGGGCCGAGAAGGCCCTGATCAGCGGCGTCCGCCTGTTCGATCGCTTCGAGGCCGCCGACGGGCTGTCGCTGGCCTTCGAGGTGTCCCTTCAGCCGGCCGACAAGAGCTTCACCGACGAGCAGATCGCGGAAATTTCGAAGCGCATCGTCGCGGCGGCGGAGAAGCTAGGCGCTCGCCTCCGGACGTAGCTCCAGCGCATTGATCGCCGCGTGCACGCGCGCCTCGACCTCCTCTCGCCTGAGGTCCGGCGGGATGCTCTTCCCCACCTTGATGGTCATGGTCCCGCTGCGATGGACAAGGCCGCGGCCCCACAGGCGCCCGCTGTCCACCGCTATCGGAACGACCGGCACATCAAGTGCCCGGTACAGCGCGGCGAAGCCCGAGCGCAGCGGGGGCGCCTCACCCACGGGCACCCGCGTCCCTTCGGGATAGATGAGGAGCGGCCGGCCGCTTGCCAGCGCCCGCCTGCCTTCTGCGAGCATCGCGCGAAGCGCTTTCGCGCCCGCGGTGCGTTCGACTGCGATGATGCCGTAGCGCCGCGTCAGCCAGCCGAAGAGGGGAAGATCCGCCAGTTCCTTCTTGATCACGACCACCGGGAAATCGGTCAGCCGGAACATCTCGAGAGTCTCGAGCATCGACTGGTGCTTGACCGCGATCAGGTGGGGGCCGGTGGGAATGATCCCTTCGACGCGGATGCGAATCCCGAGGACATGCTCAACCAGCCAATGGTTCAGTCCCGCCCAGCACAGCACGACCGCGAACGTCGGCCGCGGTCCGATCGCGGTCGCGAGGATGCCGGCCAAGACGCAGGCGAGTGTCAGCGGATAGAAGAGGATCGCGTAAAGCAGCGATCGAAGAACCGCCATCAGATGTCCGCCCAGACGGCCAACCGGCGCAGCAGATACTTGTTGTACTCGCCAAACAGCAGGAGGAAGCCGGGCTCGGTCGCGACGGCGTCGGTGGTCAGCCTGTAGTTCGACCGGAGCACCTTCCTAAATTCGTAGCGGGCGCGGCGCATGTGCCAGTCGCTGGTGATCAGCCGCAGCGACTTGTAATCGTGCTTCGCGAGCCAGCGCGATGCCTCTTCGGCATTAGAGCGCGTATCGACGGACTCGCTGCCAAGATCGACGCAGCAGGCGAGCCATTTGCCGCTTGCGGGAATCCGGCGGGCGAGATCGGGCTTGGTCACCGCCGGATCGACACCGGCGATGAGCAGCCGACGCGCCTTCCCGTTGCGCAGGACGTCGATCGCATGCTCGATCCGCCCGGGACCACCGGTGAGCACGATCGCCGCGTCGCTCGCCGGAGCGTCGGCCGGTGCGGGCTTCCCGAGCGTAAACGCGAAGAGGACGAACCCGAGCGCGTAAAGGAGGAGCAGGAAAGCCCCGAGGCGAGCGATCATAGCGCCTCCCGCAAGGCCCGCAGCACGGCGGCGCGCGCGACCCAGGTGGCGAGCGCGGTCAGCGCCAGCGGCAGGAGCGCAACAATGAGAATGTCGACAGCACCAAGCGTCGCGCCTCCGGTCAGTTCGCCCGCGAAAGCTGCACCGCCGGCAAGCAGCAACAGCACCAGGGCAGCGGCGAGGCCGCCGGCGATGCTGCCGATGAACGCGTCGATGCCGATCTTGCGCTGAAAGAGGTGGGTGACCTGGAGGTCGGTCGCGCCGATGCCGTGCATGACTTCGATCGTGAAGCGATGCGTATCGAGCGCACTGCGCGCCGCCAGGACGACAGCGGCCGCGGCCGCCGCGCTCAGCAACAGTACGAGCCCGAATGCGACCGCCTGGAGCAGATCGAGCGAGTGGAGCAGCGGTGCTACGGTCTCGCTATGCGCCGCAAAATGCGCGGCTGGCGCGATGGCCTGCGCCTGCTTCTCGATGGCGGAGAGATTCGATCCGGGACCCGTGTCGAAGTTGATCAGCGCAGGCACCGGCAGGTCACGGCTGCTCGCTGCCGGTCCGAGCCAGCGGGCAAGCGTCTGGCGCATCGCGCTTTCGGGAACAGCCTGAACAGCAGTCACTCCGGGTGACGAGCGGAGGCTCGCGACCAGTTTCTCGAGGTCGGCGGTGCCGGGCGGCACTTCGATCGCGTAACGGGTCTCGATCGCCCGGCTCAGCAAGCCGGCCGTATTCGCCAGTGCAAGGCCGGTCGCGGCGATCAGCATGATCGAGAAGCTCATGATCGCGATTACCCATGGAGTCGGTGCGCGGCGCGCCTCAGCGCCGAGCAACCGGCGCTGCGCCGGAGACACGAAGAGCCAGCGGAGCATCAGGATGCCCTTCGCGGCGGCCGCGCCGACGGGCGAAGCGTTCCCGCCGGATCGACCAGCGTGCCGTTCTCCAGCCGGATCAGCTGCGCGCCGGGGGTCGCCTCGATGAGGCCGGTGTCGTGCGTCGCGACCACGACCGTCGTACCCAGCCGGTTCATCGCGGTGAACAGGCCCATCAAGCGGTTCGCCATTTCGGCGTCGACGTTGCCCGTAGGCTCGTCGGCGACCAGCAGCTCGGGGCGGTTGATCACCGCGCGGGCGATCGCGACACGCTGCTGCTCTCCGCCCGAGAGTGTCGGCGGACGGGCGCTGGCGCGGTCCGCGAGTCCGACCCAGGCGAGCATTTCGCGGACGGGGCCTTCGATGTCGCTCTCGGTCGCGCCGGCAACCCGCAGCGGCAGCGCGACGTTATCGAATGCCGAGAGATGCCGGATCAGGCGGAAGTCCTGGAAGACCACGCCGATCCGGCGGCGAAACGGCGGCAGCGCTTCGCGCGGCGCTTCGCTCAGTTCCTCGCCGAACAGCTTGATGCGCCCTCGCGTCGGACGCTGGGCGAGGTAGAGCAGCTTGAGCAAGGACGTCTTGCCGGCTCCGGATGCGCCGGCCAGAAAATAGAAGGACCCGCTGCGAAGGCGGAAATCGAGGTCGCGAAGCACCTCGGCGCCTGTCCCGTAGCGCAGCCCAACGCTGTCGAATTCGGCGACTGCCGCCACTCAAACACTCCCCACCCGCTCGCCGGCCGGCAAGTCCCGACGGGAACTTGCCAAGCCGCAGTCATTCCTGTTTACCGTCCACTTACCGTCCCGGAAGAGGGTTTTGCTGAAATGATCCTCACCTGCCCGAATTGCGGCACGCAATATGTGGTGAAGGACGGCGCCATTCCACCGGAAGGACGCCAGGTGCGCTGCGCCGCATGCAAGCACAGCTGGCACCAGAATCCCGAGCCGCAGGCATTCAACGAGGAAGCCCAGACCTCCGAAACCGATACATCCGTTGCGGATGAGGCAGCTGCGGGCGGGAGCCCCGAGGAACGCGGCGGCGCCGAGGACGAGACGCTCGCCGAAGCGACGATGATCGATCCGCGAAACGGCCCCGAGTCGGAGGAGCGGACCTACGAGGAGGCGGTCATTGACGGTGATGCCGATGCTGCCGTCGCCGATCAGGCCGCGACTGTGCCGCCCCCCGAAACGCCCGCGCGGGAGACGACTTCCGTCGAAGCTGCGCAGTCCAACACCGACTGGAATGAACCTCCGGAGGCGGAGGCGGTGCCCGACACATTCAGCCCGTTTGCCGCGGAGGACGAATTCGAGCCGGAGCGCCGAAGCCCGCTGCTGACGCTGCTTCTGATTGCGCTGTTCGTCGTCATCGTCGTCGCCGGGATCTGGTTCTTCGCGCCCGTCGGGCTCAAGGCCAAGCTCGGTTTGGCGGCGGTGGGAACGACTCCGCTCCAGATCGTCACCACGCACATGGACCGGCAGCACCTGGAGAGCGGCAATGACCTGCTGACATTGACCGGGCGGGTGATCAATCCGTCAGGCAAGGAGCAGACGGTCCCGCCAATCCAGGCCGAGCTCAAGAACCATAGCGGACAGGTCGTCTATAGCTGGACCATCCAGCCGCCGGCGCCGTCGCTTGCGCCAGGTGCAAGCGCGAGCTTCAACAGCGCCGAGGTCAGCGTGCCGCCGACTGGCGAGGAATTGACGATTACGCTTGGCGGAGCCGCTGGGCGAAACAGCTAAGTTATTGAAACTCAACGAGCCTTGCTGATCTAATAGTCCCATCCGAGGCTCTGATGACCGAGTCTCGCGCCGGCGGCGCGCCAAGGTTGTCCCCGGCAGCGAAGCTGATCCGGACCGCTTCGACGATCCGAATTGTCGCGGTCGCCTGCGCCGTCGCGGAGGTCGGACTCGACGGCGGAGCCGGAACGCTCGCGAGCGCAACTGCGGCGGCGATGAGAAGCATAGGCATGAGCGCTAACGCACTCACCCGCCAATGGTAAACGTCTTGTTAGGGATTGTGCCATTGTGGAGCGAATTCGCCACCCACCGACCGGCATTGCGCGCTCCGGACGCCTTTGCTAGGGGCCGCGCCTTGCCAGTACCGGCCGACCTGGGCCGGTCTTTTCATGACGTGCGGTCGTGGCGGAACTGGTAGACGCGCAGCGTTGAGGTCGCTGTGGCCGAAAGGCCGTGGAAGTTCGAGTCTTCTCGACCGCACCAGCACGAAGCCATGCCAGTCCAGTGGGTTGGCGGAATGCGCGATCGGCGAGCGAGGCCCGCGCTTACCTGCTCTTTGGATGCTCCGGCGCGCTGATGTCCGTCGCTGCGGCAATCTGCTGTGCGGGACGCGCTGTTAGCGATCCGAGCCGTACAACGGGCTTTTCCGGTGTGACGTCGAGGCTGACGCCAAGATTGACGGCGATCTTCGCGGCCGTCGCCGCGGCCGTGCTCACGCGCAATCGATAGTGTCCATAAGCGACGCGTTCGAACAGGAAGAAGCCGTCGAAGTCGGTTCGGGCGGTCCCGACGGTCTTTCCGGTCGTGTCGACCAGCTCGAGGTCGACACCTTCAAAGCCGAGTTCGCCACTCTTCATCAGCGCGCCCTCCACGTCGCCGCCACCGACGAGGCCGATTTCGACGTCCGCGGCAATGCCTGGCCGCGGTACGACGACCTGGATCGCCTTTTTGGGCGTGAGCATCGGGTCGTCGAGGCTGGTGGTGTCGACGCCGACCGGGACCGGGACATAGGCAGTGAGGCCGCCGATCGTCGCCGAGCCACTCGAGTCCGTCTTGCGCTCGGACTGGCGGGCGCCCGTCGTGATCAGCGCACCTTTCTCGAGCGGCTCGCCAGGATCACGAATGCCGTTGTCGTTGAGGTCGCGATAGACGATCGCGTGGACCATTCCGCCGGCGGCGAGCGGCTGGCGCGACAAAGTGACGCCATGGCGTGGGTCAAGCGAGAAATTGAGGTTGAACCCAATCGCGAGATCTCCGTTGCTCGCAGCCTCGCCGGTCAGCGCCACCGCCATCGAGTTAAAGCGGAGGATATGGGAGAAGCGCGCCCGGGCGCGGTGCTCGACCGAATCGTAGGTCAGCACGGCTTCCCAGTCGCTGCGGTCGGAAGAAGACCAGTAAGCCGAGATTTCCGCGTCCCGGAACCGCGGCCTCGGCTCAATGTCGAAATCGGTCGAGCCCCGGACCCGCACACGGCCGATGTGGCCGCTGCCAAGCATACCAACCATGAGTTCGGCCGGGGCCGATTGCCCGACCGGTACCGTTTGCTTGCGATAGCTCATCTCGCTGCCGAGGTTGAACCGCCCCAGGCTCGCCGAAAGGCGTGCGGCAGCCTCGAGAAGCCGGGATCCGTCAACGCGCCTGGCGAAATGAGCTTCGACGTGGGCCGGGATGCTCTGCGTGCCGACCTTCAACGGCGCGTCGAGGGAGACCCGCGCTTCCTTGGAGCTGACTTCCTCGCCGCCCTGCAAATGAAAATCGTTCGCGATAAGTGCGTCGATATTGACGTACACCGGCCCGACCTTGCCGAGCATCTGCGCATGCGCAGCGGTTCCCCCATTCGACTCGCGCGCCGCGGTGACGGCAAACAGCGCGCCGCCGATCGAGCGTCGCACCGTTCCCTCGACGAATGTCAGGCGCTCGTCGCCAATGAGCATGGCTCGAGCCAGCACGCCGACCGACGTGCGGGCATCGAGCCCATGTTCCACCGACACCGCCGCTTGCGCCTTTGGCAGCCCGAGCTCGTCGGGAGGTTTTTCGAGCATGACGAGGTCCCGCCCAGGCTGATTGGCGCCCAGCCAGTACCAGGTCTTTCCCTTTGGCACGTCGTCCTGGCCGACGTTGTAGATTTCATCGCGCGTTCGCACCTGGCCCTGGGGCCCGTAGAGCACGACATGAATGCGGTTTTCGCCATAAAGAAGCTGAACGTCGTCAAAGACATAGCGCTGCGAACCGTCTGACCTGGCGAAGCCGAGCAACTCTCCATTACGGTAGAGTTCAGCTTCCCATCCGGAGGGCAGATCGCCCTCGACGCGCGTGTGATCGAACGCTGTGCGCGCCGTCAGCGGCCGATTGGTGACCACGAAGCCCCGTCCAGCGGCAAGCGAGCCGGCCAGGCTGCCGTCGAATCCCTCGACATCGCCCACACCGAAATGTGTGGCCTTCAACGGCCCGAGCAGATGCCCGTCCGGGTCCGAGCGGAAGGCGCGGAGCCGGAGCAGGCTCGGCTTGCCGGTCGAGGTCGTCGTAATCTGGGCATCGTAGGACATCTTGGCGATTTCACCCGCGGCATATACCGACGCTTCGCGATCCACCTTGACGCCATCTCGGGCGCGATAGGTCACCCCGCCGCTGACCACGAAGTCGAGCGCCGGCGCGCGCCACATCCGGTACGGAACGCGCACCTGCGGTAGGCTCTTGAGATCGAAGCTCGCGTGGTGGATCCGCGCCGCGCGCTTCTGCCGCTCCATTTCCAGCTCGATCGGCAGCTTCTCGTCCGAGGACAGCACCAGGACGGAGCCGGAAGTGACCGGCTTCACGCCGATTCCGAGCCAGCGCGACAACGCCGAGGCCTGGACGCACCAGCCCTCGGGAATTTCGCGGATGACCCCTGGAGCGATCGCCTCGGTCGATTTGACGCCATAGCTAACGTGGCCCGTCCGATAATCGATCGCGAGGCGGTTGCTTTCCTTGAACGCCCACCCGGTCGCCGTCTTCGCGCTCAAGTCGACGCGGATCGGTAGGTTCAGGGCAGTCAGAAAGTCGCCTAAGACGACACAGGTGCCTTCGGGAGCATTGTAGGCCCGCACCGTATCGCCGAGCCGCAGCTGGTGAATGGTGACGTCGAGGACGAATTGCTCATCGGGATCGGCTGTCCAGGCGACGGCCGCAGCGGGCGCCCGTGCGGGTGCGGGTGCGGGTGCGCCACGGGCGAGGCCGGTTGCGCACAACGCCAGCAATGCTGCTGCCTTGCGCAGCCAGCGACGGCCGCCCGCCATCGGACGCGTCCCGCGCTACCCGCCCAGCTCTAGCGCAGCACCGCCTGGGTTTCGGCGAGGAGCTGGTTCCCGTCGTCGAATGCCTCGACATACTGGACCGTCACGGGGCCGGCGATGGTGGCCTTATAAGCATCCGCAACCGCCACGCTGACGTGACGCTTGCCGACTTCGGTGTACACGGCAATTCCCTTCGCAAGCGCGACGGGCTGCTTCACGCCGGGCTTCAGCACGCGCACTTCGCCATAGGTCGATCGCGTTCCCTGCCGCGCGAGATCCAGCGAAACGCGCGGACCCGCGGGTGTCGTCTCCAGATGAACGTTGCTGATTGCCGCCGTCGCCTGGAGGTTGCCGAGACGAACGATGACCGGGATGGTCACCCCGTAAATGGGCGTGAGCTTGAACTGCACGCCCTTCGGCGCCTCGCCAGCCGGCTGGACCACCGGGGTCGCGGGAGGAATTGCGCGGAACAGCATGTGGACACGATATTCCCCGTCGGGGAGCCCCTGCGGAGCGCGCGCGGCAATCCGGATCGCCTGCGGCTCGTGGGGCGGGAGAGTGACCTTGCGGGGTGTATAGACGATCATGTCCTGCGCCTTCAGGTCGGCGTCGGTGGGTGTGGCCACGTCGACCAGGTCGCCATTCTCGTTCATCCGGCGGAACTCGATCGAGACGCGGTAGGTCGCGGGTTCGTCGCCGATGTTGTTGAGAACGACTTCGGCGCCCTTGCGGCCGTCGAGCACGATGCGGGTCGGAGCGACGAGCAGGTCGCCCACGCCGGCGCTGGCGCTCGAAGGCAAAGCGATGAACGACGCTGCCGAGACGCACGCGGCGGCGATGGACCTGGTCCAGAAACTCATGACGGCGATTCCCCACTTGTCCCCGGCTGGGGACCATCGCCCGAGTTTTGCTCCAGAATGGTTGATATTCAGTCAACCATGACCGGAAACCAGTCCGTTTCGACCGATCAATAGTCCACGGTCACGTTGAATGTACCTACATAGGTCCCGGCTACCGTGCTGGAGTTCACGGTCACCGAGCCACCGATGCTGAAGTTCGACCCTGGAAAACCGGAGTTCGCCAGGACAATCGACTTTGGCGCGTCGGTCGTCAGGGTCAGCGTCTGCGTCGAATCGTTCTGATTCACCATCGTCACGTTCGGTGCGCTGATCTGAACCGACTGCTGCTTCGATCCCTGAACATTGTACTGAGCGACCGTCGTTGCGCCCGAGCAGGTTAGATTACCGCTGGCGCAGCTCAGGACGCCCGCCTGGGAGAGCGACACGGTGGCGTTGCTCCACACACCGGGTCCAAGGGTCACCGTGCCAAGGTTGAGATCCTGGATTTTCGCAATGACCAGAGGCTTGACGTTGTTGGCGGTGACCTGCGCGTTGATTGTCGCGGCGGAGCAGGGAGGAACGCTGCACAAGGCGACAAGCGCCGCCGCCGGTCCGCACCAGTATCTTGCCTTTCGCGAGCTCAAGTCCGTGCCTCGAGCTTACTGATAATCGGCGGTGACGGTGAAGGTGCCGGTGTACACACCGTCCGGCGTGGTCGAAGCGAGCGTGATTGATCCGCCGATCGCGAAAGTAACGCCCGTCGTCGAACCGCTGGCGCCAAGGTTGACGGTTGCGGGCGCGCTCGGAGTGAAGGCCAAGGTGCTGGGACCGGTCAGATTGAAGCCGGGCGAGCTGATCGTCACGGTCGCGTTGTTGGTCCCGACCAGCGTGTACTTGGCCGGCTGTGATGCACCGGTGCAGGTGAGAAGGACGCCCGGATTGCTGCCGCAGGTCAGGACACCGGCCTGACTGATCGACAGCACTTCGTTGGTGAAGCTGGCGCCGGTCAGCACAATCGTGCCGAAGTCGAGATCCTGGACCCTCGAAATCGTCAGCGGCTTGAAGATCTTGGCGGTCGCGGTGGCCTGCGTCGCGGGACTCACGGCGCCAGCCGGGCCCGCCGCCACGATGAGCAGCGCAGCCGCAGCCGCCGTTGCAAGAAGTCGTGTCATCGGGTCCCCACTCGATCTGGCAAGCCCCGCGCAAAGCGGGAATTGTGTCACCATCGCATTAACCAGAACCGCTTACGGCTTCGCTCAATCTTATGGTTAACGGCGCCTTAGGATTCGGTCCGGTCCGGAGCAGTGGTTCAGAGATATTCGACGGTGATCGGCAGATCGCCGCGATACTGGCCATCCGAATCGCCGCTGACGAGCAGCCGTCCCCCGAAACGGAAGCTGAGGTTGCCGGCCGCGTCGAGCCTTGGCGCAGGCGGCAAATCACTCGTGACGTCATCGAGCGTAATTCGTCCGCCGGAGAGCGAATAGAGCTCGATTCGGCGCGGGAGGTCGACCCGAAGGGCACGATTCGCCGCGCCATGGACCGTCACTGTCCCGACGGTGGCGCGTGGCCCGACGGCGACGACCGCGCCCTCGCTGCTGTTGACCCCATCCGGCCGGATGGTCGCCGCCCCGCTTCCCGCTCCGGAAAGGACGAGCCGGTCGAAGCTGAGCGAGGTTTCGATCTGAAGCTGCACATCGCCGTCTGCGCTGGCAATCGGCAGTTGCGTGGTCGGCGCGTCGCACAAGCGGCACTGCGCCAGGAGCGGAGGCGCCGATCCAGCTGTCGCAACCACCGCCACGGCGATTCCGACGAGGTGCTTGAGAGGTTTCACGGCGCCAACCTAGCGGCCGCGCCCTAAAACAGGGTTAAGCCGCGGCTAACCTTGTCAGCCGTAGCCCTATTGTCGCCGCTCGCGCAGCTTTCTATCCCCACACTCGAATGGCCCGCCCGCGCCCCGCCCCAAGCCCCAGAGGACGCTCCACCTTCATGAAGATCATCAAGGGCTTCGGTTACGCAGCTCTCCTGTCGGTCCTGGCGCTGATCGTCGCAGTCGCGGTCGCGACGGCCTATCTGCCGAGCTTCGGCGAACTCACCAAGCGCAACGATCTCGGGCAGATGATTCGGGTCCGCGCCGCCAACGGACAGGTGCTGGTGTCGATGGGCCCAAGCTTCGGCAAGTGGCTTCCGTACGATCAGATCCCGCCCGAAATGCGCGCGGCGCTGATCTCGACCGAAGACCGGCGGTTCCGAGACCACATCGGAATCGACCCGATCGGGATCGCTCGCGCCGTCGGCTCGGCCGTCGTCCAGGGCCATCGGGTGCGCGCCACCTCGACGATCACACAGCAGCTCGCGCGCAACATCTTCCTGACCAACAAGCGCGACTATATTCGCAAGTTCAAGGAAGCGATCCTGGCGCTCGCGCTGGAGCGGAAGTTCAGCAAGGATCAGATCCTCGAGCTTTACCTCAACCGTGAATATTTCGGTGGCGGGGCCTATGGAATCGACGCCGCGTCCCGGAAGTTCTTCGGCCACGGCGCCGATCACCTCAGCCTCGGCGAAGCGGCCATCATGGCCGGACTGGTCAAGGCGCCATCCAACTATTCGCCGACCGCGGATATCGAAGCGGCGCGGGCGCGATCCAGCGTCGTGCTGCAAACGATGGTCCGCAACGGATTTATCACTGCCGACACGGCCGCCGCCGCAAACCCGGCGGCCGTTCGAATCCAGCAAGCCACCAGCCAGAACAGCGTTCGCTACTTCACTGACTGGGCGCTGCCGCAACTTGACACGCTGATCGATCAGACCGGCGAGCCGATCGATGTCTGGACCACGCTCGATCCGAAGATGCAGGTGGCGGCGGACCGGGCGGTTCGCGCGAACGCTCCTGACGGCACGCAGGGGGCGCTGGTCGCGATCGACCGCGACGGCGCCGTTCGAGCCATGGTCGGCGGCAAGGACTATGTCTCTTCAATCTACAACCGCGCAACGCAGGCGGAGCGGCAGCCAGGATCCGCTTTCAAGCTGTTCGTCTACCTCACCGCGCTCGAATCCGGGATGAAGCCGACCGACACCATCGTTGACGAGCCGGTGACGATCGACGGCTGGAGCCCGCGCAACGCCGAGCGGGAGAACCTGGGCCCCGTCAGCCTGCGCGAAGCCTTCTCGCGATCGATTAACACGGTCAGCGCCAAGATTGGCGCCCAGGTCGGCTTTTCGACGATCGCCGACATGGCGCGGCGGTTCGGGATCACCACTCCGATCTCGACCTACCCGTCGATGGTGCTGGGAAGCAGCGACGTTCGGCTGATCGACATGACCCGGGCGTTCGCCTCGGTGGCGAACAAGGGCGTCGCCGTCACGCCGTACGCGATCCGCCGCGTGGTGACCGCCGATGGACGCATGCTTTACCAGCATGAGGGCGACGACCAGCGCGTCCTGGTTGCTCCGTGGGTCGCGGCCGAGATGACCGACCTGTTGCAATCCGCGGTGCTCTCCGGCACCGGCCGCGCCGCGCAGATCGGACGGCCCGTCGCGGGCAAGACCGGGACCACCACGCTCAACAAGGACGGCTGGTTCATCGGCTTTTCGAGCGGTCTCACGACCGGTGTGTGGATGGGCCGTGACGACGCGCGCCCCGTCGGCGGGCTGCAGGGCGGGACCGCGCCGGCGCGGGCGTTCCACGACTTCATGACCGTCGCGGTCGCCAACCGACCGGTCGAGCAGTTCGAAACGCAGGTGCCGATGCCCGACTGGCAGCTCACCCCGGAAGAAGAGATGTACGGCGACCAGACCGTCGATTCGAATCAGATGCAGCCAATGGTCGATGAAAATGGGATGCCGCTGCCCAATTCGCCCCAGCAGGACCAGGGCTATCCACAGCAGCCGCAGCAGCAGCAGCCGATGGTCAGGCCCGACGGGTCGGGTCAGCCAACCCAGCAGGAGCTGGACCAGGCGTTCCCGCCACAACAGCGTTCACCTTACCCGCAACGTCAGCAGCAGCCGTATCCGCCGCCGCGGCAGCCGCCGCCCGATTCAGCTCCCCCGCCCGATGCGGCGCAGCCGCGGCCCGACGCGGCGTAGCAAAGCCTTCGCTTCGCTGAGCCCGGAGCCGTAAAGGCGCGCCTCCACCGCCTTGAAGCTCGCGCTGTGGTCGAGGTGGACGAGGTGCGCGACTTCGTGAGCGACGACGTACCGACGGACCTCCGGAGGGGCGAGAATCAGGCGCCAGCTGAGCCGGATCTTGCCGCGTGATGAGCAGCTTCCCCAGCGAGTCCCGGCATCGCCGACGCTGACCGATGACGCTGTGACGCCAGCCAGGCGAGCATAATCCGCCACCTCCGCCGACATGATCTGCAGCGCCCGCCGTCTAAGGAACAGCTCAACGCGGCGCGATAGCCCAGCTTCCGGACCGCCGACGCACAGTTCGTCTCCAGCGAACATCGGAGTTCTCGGGCCTGCATTGTCCCAGGCGATCCGGACCTCGCGGCCTTCGACCGGGATGATGGCGCCGGCCGCGAACGGCTCGGGCGGCTGCGCCCGCGCAAGCTGCGCGTCAATCCACTCGCGCTGATCGAGCGCCCAGGCGAGCGCCGCGCGCCGGCTGGTGCGCGCCGGGCAGGTGAGCTTGAACGTGCCGTTCGCCTCGTCGAAGCGCAGTCGCAATCGCCGCGCTGCCCGCATCGGACGGATGTCGATCGGCGCCGGCAGCGCGGCCGCCAACGCGGCTTCAGAGCGCGCCGTCGACCACATGATATTCGAGATCGCCCGCGTCGTCCTCGCTGACCGTCCAGCCGCGCGTCGACTGGCCGGCTTCGTGCACCGTCTCGAAGCTTCCCGATTGCAGATAATGCCATTCGGGCAGCGGCTCGCCCGCGGCGCGCAGGCGGTAGGCGCAGGTCGAAGGGAGCCAGTCCAGGCGCGTGAGATTCTTGCGATCCAGCTTCACGCAGTCCGAAACCAGCTTCATCCGGTGCTTGTAGTCGAGGCACCGGCCGTTACGCCGGTCGAGCAGCTTGCACGCGACGTTGGTCGGATAGAGGAGGCCACTTTCCTCATCCTCCAGCTTATGGAGGCAGCAACGGCCGCAGCCGTCGCACAGCGCTTCCCATTCGCCGCGATCCAGCGACGCGAGCGGCTTTTCCCAAAATGGCGTGGCGCTGTTCATGACAAGTCGAGCCTTGCTCTGCTAAGCCGCAGCAATCAAGCGGGTGAATTGGGGCTTAAGATTGTGAAACGGCTGGCTTTTGCAATACTCGCAGGGACCATGTTCATCGCTTCCCCGCTTGCGGCGCAGGGGATGTCGACACCCGGCTACGACCTGATCGACGCGGTCAAGAAGAAGGACGGCGACAAAGCGACCTCGCTGCTGTCCAGCCATCCGGAGGGAATTGTCGACGCCAAGGACGGTGACGGCAACACCAGCCTGATCATCGCGATCAACCGCGGCGACGACCAGTGGGCGGGCTTCCTGCTCGACAAGGGCGCCGACCCGAACCTCGCGGGCAAGGGCGGCGATACGCCGCTGATCGCCGCGGCGCGGGTCGGCCTGGAGCAGGCAATGGAGTGGTTGTTGACCCTCGGCGCCAAGGTGGATGCGACCAACCGCATGGGCGAGACGCCGCTGATCATCGCCGTGCAGCAGCGCGAAACGCCGATCGTCCGACTGCTTCTCCAGCACGGCGCCGATCCCGACAAGACCGATCACGCGGCCGGCTATTCGGCGCGCGACTATGCGTCACGCGACGCTCACTCCCGCGATATCCTGAAGCTGATCAACGACCGAAAGCCGTCGCCCTCGGCAACCGCCGCTAAATAAGGTCGCCAAGCGAGGGATCGACCTGCGCCGCCAGCCTTCGGGCCGAGCGGCGGGCGAAGCGCAGCAGCTCCGCCTTTCGACGCGCGGGGGACAGTGGCCGATGCGCGGCGTCGCGAACGACGGCGGCATCATAGCGGTCGGCGACGATGAGCCCGGCCTCTCCGGGCAGATAGCGTTCCTCCTCGAGGATTCGCGCCAGATGCGGCGGCACGGCCCAGAAGAAGCGATCGCAATAATCGAGATAGTCGCGCCACTTGCAATCGCCGAGCAGGTCCGCCCTGGCGACCTTGATTTCGACAATCGTGAAAGCGCCCTTGCCGTCGATCGCCATCAAATCGGCGCGCCGGCCGTTCGGCAGCGGCATCTCGCAGACGGCGAACAGATCCTGTCGGCACAGCAGGCGGGTGACTCCGCGCGCGACTTCGGCGGCGATCGGCGGAGCGTCAACAAAGCAGTGGGACTCGGGCAGCGTGGCCATCCGTTCACCTAGAACAAATCGTGGCCAAAAAGAAAGCGGGCGAGCCGAAGCCCACCCGCTTGCACGTCCGTCCGGAAGAGCCGCCTAGCGGTAGAAGACGTGGTTGCCGATCGAGGCCACGCGCTTGGCGTGCCACGCCGGCGAGACGTAACGCGCATGGAAGAACAGCGCGTCGCCGGCTTCGGACTGCTTGAGGTTCTCGTCAACGATCTTGGCGATCGCTACCGCGGTCTGCCACTGCCGGTTCGCGTGCGAGACGTTCGGAAGCGAGTGGCCATGGACGAAAGAAAACTGGCCGCGCTGGAACAGCACGCCGCAATAGGTGTCGGGGAACCGACCGCCACTCGCCGCGCGATTAGCGATTACCCGGCCGACCGCGAGCTGGCCGGCCAGCGGTTCGCCCTTCGCTTCAAAGTAAACGCCCGTGGCGAGACACTCGAGCTCATGGTTGCCGGCATCGGCAGCGCGCAGTTGCGCGACCATCGAGGGGAGGTCCCCGGTCGGCCTGGCGACCGCTTGTTCATCATCGCTGCTTGCCTGCGGCTGGGCCGGCTGGGCCGGCTGTGCCAGCGTCGGTACCCCATTCGGATCCATGAGATCCTCGACGTGAACCTGGGGCAGGGTCTGGTTTGCAACCTGGACCAGGCGCTCACTCGGAGGTCCTGCTTTGGCCGGCGCAATACCCGTGACGGTAAGCGCAGCAAGCATCAGCAATGCTGAACGAAAAGAAGGCAATATTCTGGCCGTAAACAGTGCGGTGAATCGCCGAACAGGTGCGTCGATTATTGGCGATGATTATCGCCGACGCCCTTGGTTATTCCCCGTCTCGCGTGGCATTTCCGGCAGCTGTTGCCTGGAAGAAATGCCCCCCGCTCTTGTTGTCGAGACGGGTTGTTTCGCGCCCTGCGCGGCAGGTCAACCTGAAGCGGTCGTTTCAGCGATGAACCGTTCGGGCTCCGCGATGTCCAGTTCAATTGCCCACGAATCCTCGTCGAACCGTTCACGCCGAGCGAGGAAATCGGCAATTTCCGCGGAACCTGCCGATTCGGCGGGTCCCACCCGGCGCCAGCCATAGGCGCCGTCGAGACTCAACACGCGCTCGAGACCCGCGACATGCGCACCACGATTGGTGATCAGCAGGAGCAGCGATCCCCTGTCCGGATCACCGCGGCGAAGCACGGTCGCGAAACCTCCCTCTGCCGTGACTCGCCGAAGGATTGCGGCCACTTCGACATGGGTGGGAAGGCGATCGCTGCTCAGGCGGCGTCCAGTTCATCGGCGCCGATGAGGACCGCGGCGACGGCGTCACGGCTGCGCGCGCCGCGCAATCTTTCGAGGGTAGCGGCATCGCGCGTCACGCGGCTGATCGCCGCGAGCGCTTTCAAATGCTCCGCTCCGGCGTCGGGCGGCGACAGCAGCAGGAACACGAGGTCGATCGGCCGCCCGTCGATGGCCTTGTAGTCGAGCGGCTCGCCGAGCCGCGCGAACAGTCCATAAATCCGGTCCAAGCCCTCGATCTTCGCGTGCGGAATGGCGACTCCGTGACCAAAGCCGGTCGTTCCGAGCTGCTCGCGCTCATTCAGTCCGGCGAGAATCGCGGCGGGCTCGAGCCCGAGCCGCTGCCCGGCGAGTTCCGCCAGCTGCTTCATCAGCGAACGCTTGTTCCCACCGGGTAGCCCCGTCTTGATCGCGTCGCAGTCGAGGAAATCGGCAAGCTGCATAGAAGCGTAACTCGTGACTGGTGCGACCGGTCGCACCGTGGTCGCTCGTTTCGAAGATGGCTTAGTCCGCGTGCGGCTCAACCCAGCCGATGTTTCCGTCCTCGCGGCGATAGATCATGTTGAACTCGCCAGTCGCGCTGTTTTTGAACATCAGCGCGGTCGTGTTTCGAAGGTCCATCAGCATGACCGCGTCCGACACGCTGGATTGAGGGATGTCGACCCTCGTTTCGGCAACGATTGCCGGGTGATCCGCCTGTTCCTCGTTGCGCGGGCTGCCCGAGAAGATGGTGTAGGCTGCGTTTTCGACATAGGCCTGCGCATCCTCGTCGACCTTATGGTCCTTCAGCCTCCTGGTGTAGCGGCGGAGCTGCTTTTCGATGCGGTCCGCGGCCCCGTTGAAGGCCATCTCCGCATCGCGCGCGCTGTGCGACGCCTTGAGCACCACGCCCTGCATCGCGGGGGCCACAATGTCGCAGGTGAAGTCGTTGTTCGGCCCTCGTCCGAAAGTCACGTTGGCGCCAACCGAGCGCGAGAAATATTTATCCGTGATTTCGGCGACGCGCCGCTGAGCATGATCGCGCAGCGATTCGCCGGTGTCGACCTGATGACCCGCGACCCGTACGTCCACTTTGCCTGGCTCCTTACGTCTGGCGGGCGCTTAGGACCGCGCCCGACGACCCGTCAACCGGCGCGAAGGAACCGTTCCCATAGCGGATTGGCGAGCTTGGCAATAAACGCGCGGTGGCGCTCAAGTTCCTCAGCCAAAGGCGCATGGGGACGCGCCGGCCGGGGTTCGCGAAGAGTGACCGGGCCAGCGCTCGAGTGGACTGCCACCGAGCCGGCCTCTGCGACAAGGCCGAGCCCGATCTGCCTGCCGCCGGTCAGCTCCACATAGACCTGCGCCAGCAACTGCGCGTCGAGCAGAGCGCCATGCTTCACCCGATGACTGCGGTCGATCCCGAAGCGTACGCACAAGGCATCGAGGCTATGCTTCGCGCCGGGGTGCCTCGAGCGCGCGAGCGTCAGCGTGTCGACCATCCGGTGCATGCCGACGGTCGAGCGCCCGCAGCGTTGCAGTTCATGATTGAGAAATCCGAAGTCGAACGCCGCGTTGTGTGCAACCAGCGGGGCGTCTTCGATAAAGTCGAGGAGCTCTTCGGCGCGTTCGGCAAAACGCGGCTTGTCCGACAGAAAGATCGCCGAAAGTCCGTGCACCGCCTCGGCCTCGAACGGCATGTCGCGCTCGGGATTGAAATAAGCGTGGAAGTGCCGTCCGGTCTCGATGCGGTTGACGATCTCGACACAGCCGATCTCGACCATCCGGTCGCCGCTCGCGGGGTTGAGCCCCGTGGTTTCCGTGTCGAAGACAATCTCGCGCATCCGCGAAACTATCGGTCCGGCGCAATTCCGAGACAAGCGAGAATGTCGCGAACCTGGCGTTCAGTTGTGGATAGGTCCGTGCCGGTGTCGACGATGAAATCGGCGCGGGCGCGCTTCTCTAAGTCCGGCAGCTGGCGAGCGACGATGGCATCGAATTTCGCGGCGCTCATGTCTGTTCGCTCGAGCACTCTTGCTTGCTGAACCTGAGGCGGCGCGGAGACCACGATCACCTTGTCGAACTCTTTCTCTCCACCGGTTTCGAACAGCAGTGGAATTTCAAACACCAGCGCGGGTGATTCCTTGTGTTCCGCGACAAATGCCTCGCGCGCCTCGCGGACCGCGGGGTGCACGATCTGCTCCAGGGCAGCGAGCTTCTTCGGGTCCGAGAGCACGATGTGCGCCAGGCATTCACGGTCAAGCGTGCCGCACCGGACCGTTCCCGGGAATAGCTCGGCGATCTTTTGGACGAGACCTCCGCCGGGACCTTGCAGCGCCCGGACCACCGAATCGGCATCGAACACCGGGACGCCGGCGCGCTCGAACATCCTCGCAACGGTCGACTTGCCCATGCCAATCGAGCCCGTGAGCGCGATTCGGATCATGACCGCAGCAGTCCGCGCTCGCGAAGCGCCCCCAGCAGCGGGATCAGCGGCATGCCAAGAATGGTGAAATGGTCGCCTTCGATCCGGTCAAACAATTGCACACCGCGCCCTTCCAGCCGGAACACGCCAACAGTGTAGCCGACCTCGGGCCACTCGGCATCGAGATAGTCGGCAATGAACCCGTCGGAGAGCGGGCGCACCTGCAGCCGCGCGGTTTCGACATGCGTCCAGTCCACCATGCCCTCACGGGCAAGCGCGACGGCGCTCGTCAGCAGCATCGTCCTGCCCGAAAAGAAGCGCAGATGCTCCTCGGCCTCATCGCGGTTCCCCGGCTTGTCGAACAGACGATCGCCGACCGCGACCACGCTGTCGCTGCCGACGACCCAGTTTGGGCCTGCGATGCTGATCGCTTTGGCGACAGCGAGCTCACGCGCGATCTGCGCGGCGTCATCGAGCCGCGCCTTCACCGCACCCTCATCGACGTCCGGCTTCGCGGTGTCATATTCGACGCCGGCGGCGTTCAGCATTTGCCGCCGGATTGCACTGGTTGAGGCGAGGATCAGGGCCAATCGAACAACCTTGTGGAAAAGACGCGAACCAATGCTAGCGCGAGCCTGGGGACCGCCTCAACCGCCGATTTCCGGCGGGCCGCGCGAGGACCATTCCACATTTCATCCCCGGGGATGAATTCCGTCCCCAGCCTGTGAATCACGGGATCGAATCGGTCCGACTCGTGCTTTCACGCAGGGCAGTGCTTCGGCGGCCTTGTTGGCAATTTGGGGAGCCGCGCCTAAACCCCGCTCTCCAGCGCCCTACAACATCATCAATCTTTAGAATCTAAATATATAAGGAGATAGAAAGGGTGCGTTCGAAGCCTGCGACACGAACCCTGACGCAGGCAAAGAAACCGTTGCTTGCGGTGCTCCGGGGTGAGCATCGCGACCCTCCTCCGCTCTGGATGATGCGCCAGGCCGGGCGCTATCTGCCCGAATATCGCGAGCTCAGGCGAGAGAAAGGGAGCTTCCTCGATCTCGTCTATGATTCAGAGGCGGCGGCGGAAATCACCTTGCAGCCGTTGCGGCGATTTCCCGCGCTCGACGCGGCAATCCTGTTTTCCGACATCCTGATCGTGCCGTTCGCGATCGGGCAGAACCTCACCCTGATTACCGGCGAGGGCCCGCGCCTGACACCGCCGCTTGCGACCAGCGCGCTTGACCAGCTGACCGCTTATCCGGCGCGGCTCGATCCGATCTACGACACCGTGCGCCGGGTCAAAGCCCAGCTCCCCGCGGACAAGACGCTGATCGGCTTCGCCGGCAGTCCGTGGACCGTGGCGACCTACATGATTGCCGGGGAGGGTAGCCGCGAACAGGCCGATGCTCGGCGGATGGCCTATTCGGATCCGGGCGCATTCGGAGAAATCATTGCTCGCATCGAGGAGGTCACGCTCGGCTATCTGACCGGGCAGGTCGAGGCCGGAGCCGAGGCGCTGCAACTATTCGACAGCTGGGCCGGCAGCCTGTCGCCCGGGCAATTCGAGCAATGGGTTATTGCGCCGACAGCGCGGCTGGTTGCCACGCTCAAGGAGCGTCATCCTGAAGTGCCGGTGATCGGCTTCCCAAAGGGCGCGGGTGGCAAGCTTGCGTCTTATGTGCGGGAGACGGGTATCGCTTCGGTCGGCCTCGACGAAACGGTCGATCCGGTCTGGGCCGCCAAGGCGCTCCCGGAGAGGTTCCCTCTTCAGGGCAATCTCGACCCGCTCGCGCTGGTCGCCGGGGGTGAGGCCCTGGAAAGCGCCGTGAAGCGAATCCTTGACGCTTTCGCCGGCCGTCCTCACATCTTCAATCTCGGGCACGGCATCCTTCAGGATACGCCGATCGCCAATGTCGAGCGGCTCATCGCGCTGGTGAAGGGGGACATGTGACGCAGTGGACCGGTTGGCTCGGGCTTGCTTACCCTTGGGTCAAGGCGGCGCACGTTACCTTTGTCATTTTCTGGATGGCCGGGCTGTTCTTGCTTCCGCGCCTCTACGTCTATCACCAGGAAAGCACGCCCGGATCGCCCGAGGACCGCGCCTGGATCGAGCGGGAAGCGCGCGTCCGGTCGATTATTCTCAATCCGGCGATGATCGTGGTGTGGGTTCTCGGCCTGATGCTCGCGTTCGACGTCGATGCGTTCAGCCAGCACTGGTTTCACGCCAAGCTGCTGCTCGTCATTGCACTGACCGGCTATCAGGGTTGGCTGAGCGTCTACGGCAAGAAGCTGGCCAAGGGAGAGCGGCCCTTGTCGGGCAGGGCGGTTCGAATGCTCAATGAGGTTCCGGGGATCGCTGCGGCATTGATCGTCGTCCTGGTCATTGTC
Organism: Sphingomonas sp.; assembly: GCA_025981625.1. The sequence continues at coordinate 22,359 of JAICXF010000027.1, forward strand.
CGCCCGTTCTGAACGATTCGGCGCGGCGCCTGCTCGCGGCTGATTGACAGCGGCCCGAACCAGACATACCTCGACTCGAGAGCGGCTCCGGCCAGTTTTCCTTATCCGCCGGCTGTCGACTCCTCCCACATTCGCGGCGTCCTGCCGCCTCGGCTTTCGATCGACATCTGACCGGCTCGAGCACCACTTCCCAAGAAAAGACTATCCACATGCATTTGAAAGAACTCAAAAAGAAGACTCCCGCTGACCTGGTCGCGATGGCCGAGGACATGGGCGTCGAAGGCGCGTCGACGATGCGCAAGCAGGACCTCATGTTCTCGATCCTGAAGGTCCAGGCGGAAAATGGCGTCGAAATCATGGGCGCCGGCACGATCGAGGTGCTGAACGACGGGTTCGGCTTCCTGCGCTCGCCTGAAGCGAACTATCTCGCCGGGCCGGACGACATCTATGTCGCGCCGTCGATGGTCCGCCGCTTCGGCCTGCGCACCGGCGACACCGTCGAAGGCGAAATTCGCGGACCCAAGGAGGGCGAACGCTATTTCGCGCTGACCCGAGTGACCACGATCAACTTCGACGATCCCGAGCAGGTTCGCCACCGCGTCAATTTCGACAATCTGACGCCGCTCTATCCCGACGAAAAGCTCAAGCTCGACACGCTCGACCCGACCATCAAGGACAAGTCGGCGCGTGTCATCGATATTGTCTCGCCGCTCGGCAAGGGCCAGCGGGCCTTGATCGTCGCGCCGCCGCGGACCGGCAAGACGGTCCTGCTGCAGAACATCGCGCGGGCGATCACGGACAATAATCCCGAGGTGATCCTGATCGTGCTGCTGATCGACGAGCGGCCCGAGGAAGTCACCGACATGCAGCGCTCCGTCCACGGCGAGGTCATCTCCTCGACCTTCGACGAGCCGGCCAGTCGCCACGTCCAGGTCGCCGAGATGGTGATCGAGAAGGCCAAGCGCCTGGTCGAGCACAAGAAGGATGTAGTGATCCTGCTCGACTCCATCACCCGGCTGGGCCGCGCCTACAACACGGTGGTGCCGAGCTCGGGCAAGGTGCTGACCGGCGGCGTCGACGCCAACGCGCTCCAGCGTCCGAAGCGCTTCTTCGGCGCCGCGCGCAACATCGAGGAAGGCGGTTCGCTGTCGATCATCGCCACCGCGCTGATCGATACCGGCTCGAAGATGGACGAGGTCATCTTCGAAGAGTTCAAGGGCACCGGCAACTCGGAAATCGTGCTCGACCGCAAGGTCGCCGACAAGCGCATCTTCCCGTCATTGGATGTCGGCAAGTCCGGCACGCGCAAGGAAGAGCTGTTGGTCGAACAGGCGACGCTCACCAAGATGTGGGTCCTGCGCCGCATCCTCATGCAGATGGGCACCGTCGACGCGATGCAGTTCCTGTTGGACAAGATGAAGGACGCCAAGTCGAACGAGGACTTCTTCGCAAG
>JAICXF010000077.1 GCA_025981625.1 Sphingomonas sp.
CCGCGGGACGAGGAGAACTTTCATTCCTGAGCTGCCGCCAAGCACGCCCGTGATCATCCTCTGCGGCGGGGAGGGCACCCGCATCGCGGATGTCTCGGGCGATGCCGTTCCCAAGCCCCTGATCCGGATCGGCGACAAGCCGATCCTGTGGCACATCATGAAAATCTACGAAGCCCACGGATTCAACCGCTTCATCCTCGCGCTTGGGCACCTGGGGTGGCAGATCAAGGACTATTTCCTGAACGAGCGGCTCATGGACTGCGATTTTCGCCTCGACGTCGAGGGCGACGAACGCCGGATTGAAATGCTGTCCGGCCCATCGGCCAACAGTCGCTCGATTCTGTTTGCGGAAACGGGAGAGAAGACTCAAACCGGCGAACGGGTCGCTCGGTGCCGCCGCTATGTCGAGAGCGACCATTTCATGGTCACTTACGGTGACGGAGTGGGAGATATCGATGTCACCGCCCTCGGCCGCTTTGCGCTCGAACAGGGAAAGATCGGCGCCGTGACCAGCGTCACGCCCGCCGGCCGGTTCGGCAATATCGAATCCACGGACGGCACCGTTACGGCCTTCAATGAAAAACCGGATGCCGGCGGCGGATCGATCAATGGCGGCTTTTTCGTGTTCAGGCGCGAGTTTTTCGAAGTCCTCGACAGATATGGCGACGTCATGCTCGAGCGCGAGCCGATGGACGAGCTTGTCGCCCGCGGCGAGCTCTCGGCCTATCGGCATGAGGGCTTTTGGGAGCCGATGGATACGATGCGCGAGTACCGGCTGCTGAACCAGCTGTGGCAGCAGGAAGAGGCGCGGTGGAAGGTCTGGTGAACGCGCGGCGCGCGCTTGCGCGCTTCGCCGGGTGTCGCGTGCTCGTGACAGGCCACACTGGGTTCAAGGGAAGCTGGCTCAGTCTCTGGTTGACCCGCCTCGGCGCCCAGGTGACCGGCTTCTCCGACACGGTTCCGACCGAGCCGAGCCATTTTGCGGCCCTGGGATTGCGGCTCGACGACTGCCGCGGTGACATTTGCGATCACGCGGCTCTCGACAGCGTCGTCGGCAAGGCCGCGCCGGAGATCATTTTTCATTTCGCCGCCCAATCCCTGGTCCGCAAAGCCTATGCGCAGCCGAGGCGCACGTTCGAGACGAATATTCTTGGCACGCTGGCCGTGCTGGAGGCGGCCTCCCGGCACGGGGTCCGCGCGGTGGTCGTCGCCACCACCGACAAGGTCTATCGCAACGACGAGAGCGGCAGGCGGTACAAAGAGGATGACGAGCTCGGTGGAACGGACCCCTACAGTGCGTCCAAGTCGTGCGCCGAGCTCGCCGTCCGGTCCTACCGCGACAGCTTCGTTCGAGACGGGGAGATGCTGCTCGCCACCGTCCGAGCGGGCAATGTCATCGGTGGCGGCGACTGGGCGCCGGATCGACTGATGCCGGACCTCATGCGCGCGGCATTTGGCCCCGGGGTGGCGCTCATCCGCAATCCGGCGTCGACCCGCCCCTGGCAGCATGTGCTCGACGTGCTCACCGGCTATCTGCAGATCGGTGCGGGCCTGCTTTCGGGCGATCGGTCGATGGTCGGACCCTGGAACCTCGGCCCTCGCTTGCCCGCAAGCATCCGCGTCGAGCAGCTGCTCGAGGCGGTTCGCGCCCAGGTCCCTGAGCTGAAAGTGGAGATAAGGCCGGGCGAGGGGCACAGGCCGGAGTCTGGATTCCTCCAGATCGACTCCACCAAGGCCATGACTCGGCTCGGTTGGGAGCCTCGGTGGGAAGGCGAGATGCTCGAGCGCACGATAGACTGGTACCGCGCCTTCTGCCGCGATGGCCTGGTCGTCTCGTCCAACCAGCTCGATACCTATGAAGAGGTCCTCGTCTGATGGAGCTCGTCCCGGCCGGCATTGCCGGAGCGTTCGCCGTCCGTCACGCGGTGCGAGTGGATCCGCGGGGCCGGTTCAAGCGCCAATATTGCCGCGAGCAGTTCGCCCGGGCCGGTCTCGTCACCGACTGGGTGCAGATCAATCATTCGGTGACGCTGGGCCGTGGCTCCATCCGGGGAATGCATTTCCAACGCCCGCCCTGCGCGGAGGCGAAGCTGGTGAGCTGCCCGTTCGGCCGTGCCTTCGATGTCGCCCTCGATCTCCGGCGGGGATCGAAGACCTTTCTGCAATGGGCCGCCGTCGAAATCGACGAGGCGACCAGTTATTACATCCCAGAAGGCTGCGCGCACGGCTTCCAGGCGCTGACGGACGAAGTGCACCTTCTTTACCAGCACAGCGCTTATTATGCTCCCGAGGCCGAAGGGGGGGTGCGGTTTGACGACCCCGCGATCGGAATCGCGTGGCCGCTGCCCGCCGCCGCCGTGTCGGAGCGAGATCGCTCGTTCGTGCTCATCGACGATCGATTTGATGGGATCGCCTCGTGAGATGCCGCCATTGCGGGAACGGGAGCTTCATCCGCTTCGCGGACCTGCAAAACGCGCCGCCTTCAAATGCGATGCTTACGCAAGCGGCGCTCAACCAGCCGGAGGCTTTTTATCCGCTCGTCGTGCAAGTGTGCGACTCCTGCTTTCTGGCGCAGGTCGACGAGCACAAGAGCGCGAGCGAGATATTCGATTCCAGCTACACCTATTTCTCCTCTTTTTCGCGCTCCTGGCTCGAGCATTCCGAGCGGTTCGCGGCCATGGCGACCGAGCGTTTCGGCCTTGGCGGGCAATCCCAGGTCGTCGAGATCGCGTCCAACGACGGCTATCTGCTGCAATATTTCCATCGGCGCCAGATTCCGGTGCTGGGCGTCGAGCCGGCCGCGAACACCGCCGAAGCGGCAATTGCAAAGGGCATTCCGACCATCGTGGACTTCTTCGGCCGCCGCCTCGCCGTGGAGAGGCTGGGGGCGTCGGCCGATCTGATCGTCGCGAACAATGTCTTTGCCCATGTGCCGGACATCAACGATTTCTGCGCTGGGCTCAAAACCGCCCTGAAGCCGCACGGAGTGGTGTCCCTCGAATTTCCGCATTTGCTTCGGCTGATCCAGCAGACCCAGTTCGACACCATCTATCATGAGCATTTTTCCTACCTTTCGCTGCGGACTGCAGTGCGGATCCTGGCCGCGCATGGGCTCAAGGCCTTCGACGTCGAGCAGCTCCCGACCCACGGCGGCTCGCTCCGGCTCTTTGCGGCGCACGGGGAGGACGAGACCAGACAGCAATCGTCCGCCATTGCCGCAATTCTTGCCGAGGACGCGCATGCGGGGCTCGGCGCGCGCGCCATCTACGAGGGGTTCCAGCCGCGGGTCGACCGTGTCCGCGCCGACTTCCTCAAATTCCTGCTTCAGCAGCGGGATGCCGGAGCCAGGGTCGCCGGCTACGGCGCCGCCGCAAAGGGCAACACCCTGCTCAATTATTGCGGCGTGAAAGGTGCCGAGCTCATCGGCTTTGTCGCCGACGCTTCTCCCCACAAGCAGGGTCGATTCCTGCCCGGAAGCCATATTCCGGTCACTGCGCCCGAGCGCATCGACTCCGACAGGCCCGATTTCATCATCATCTTTCCCTGGAACCTGCGCGACGAGATCGCGGCCCAGCTCGCATATGCCCGGCAATGGGGCGCCAAATTCGTGGTCGCGATCCCCGAGCTTGAAATCTGGTGAGGCGGTTCCTGGTGACCGGAGCGACCGGGTTCATCGGCAGCGCGGTGACTCGCCGGCTCGAGGCCCGGGGCGAGCACGTGGTCGCGCTCGGCAGTCGCCAAATCGATCTGCTGGCCGCGAATGACGCTCAGCTCGAATCCTTGGTCGACCGGGCGAAGATCAGCCACTGCATTCATTGCGCCTGGTATACCAACCATTCCGACTATCTCGTTCACGACATCAACCGCGAGTGGTTCACCGCGAGCCTCCGTCTGGCGCGTGCCTGCCGGAGAATTCGCTTCGTCGGTCTCGGCACCTGTCTCGAATATGACTTCAGCGACGGCGAGCCGTGCGTCGAAGATGGCACTCCCCTCAACCCGGACACGCTCTATGCCCGATCCAAAGCGGCAGTGTTCGACGGGCTTGGCGTGCTTGGCGGGAATTTCATCTGGGCCCGGGTGTTCTTCGTTTATGGGCCGGGCGACCGGCCTGGCCGCCTCGTGCCCGCAATGATGGATCGCTTCGGTCGCGGCGAGCAAGCAGGCCCGAGCTGCGGCGGCCTCAGGCGCGATTACATTCACGTCGACGATCTCGCCGGTCAACTCGTCCGGCTCGCGGCATCCGACGTCCGGGGAGCAGTCAACACGGGGACGGGGATCGCGCCCACCCTGTCCTCGATTTTCGCGGCAGGCGCGCAAGCGCTCGGCAGACCCGAACTCGCGTGCACGAACCGCAAGACTGGCGGTCAGCCGCCGCTGATCCAGGCGGACATGACCCGCTTCCGCGAGCGCGTCGGCGATCCCGAGGCAAGGAACATCGCGCGCGGCCTCGAGGACCTGATCCGGTGAAGCTCGGCGCGGCCCGGATCGGCTTTGCCGGATACAGCCGCGACTTCGGCGCCACTGGCGACCGGCGCCGCTTCGCCGCCTATGCGCGGCTCAAGGGCATCCCGCTCGAATATGCCGAGCTCAATCGACCCTATGACCTGGTCTATGCGACCTGCAGCAGCGATCTCGCCGGCTGGACCAGGCGCAAGCGGCGGGAGGGCGGGCGCATGAAACTGGTCTTCGAACTGATCGATTCCTACCTCACCCAGACCAAGCCCCTGCGCCGGCTTGCGAAGGGATCGGCCCGCTTTCTGCTCGGCGCGGACAGCCATCCCGCGCCGGATTTCCTGCGGACCCTGACGCGGGCTTGCGAAGCTGCCGACGTCGTCATCTGCTCGACGGAGGAGCAGCGCCAGGCGATCCGCCGCTACAATCCCGACGTCTTCATCAGCTTCGATTATTTCGGAGACGATATTCCCTCGGCGAAGGCCGATTATGCGCGTCGCGAAAAACTGCAGCTCGTTTGGGAGGGCCAGTCGGCGACGCTCTCGAACCTGCGGCTGCTGCGCGGAGTGCTGAACGATCTGCGCGACCGCATTGAGCTGAACCTTGTCACCGACCCATTGGTCTATCGCTATTTCGGGCGCTTTGCCCCTCTTCCCTCGACCGGGCTGCTGAAGGGGTTCGAATGCGCGGTGAGGTTCCAGCCGTGGGACCGCTCGAGCTTTTGGCGGCATGTGACCGCGAGCGATCTTGCGTTGATCCCCATCGATCCTTCCGATCGCCTCGCCGTGGGCAAGCCGGAAAACAAGCTGGTGATGCTGTGGCAGCTCGGAATGCCGGTGCTGACGACGGACACGCCGGCATATGCGCGGGCGATGAACGCGGCGGGCGTCGACATGCTCTGCCGCGACACAGTCGAATGGCGGAGCAGGCTTGAACAGCTGATCCTTGCGTCCTCCGCCGAGCTTGAACGCATCGGGCAGCAAGGCCGCAGGTTTGCCGACTGCGCCTATTCCAGGAGCGAGTTCCTGCGCCGGTTCGATGAAGCGTTTCGCCAGGCCGGTTTTGAGGTTTGAAAGGAATGGTCGAGCAACCCGGTGCCAATATCGACCCGAGAACGGTGGAGGGGTTCGGGGAGGAATGGGCGGCTTTCGACCAGCGCGCGCTTAGGGACGAGGAGCTTGAGGCGCTTTTCGCTTCCTATTTCTCCATCTTCCCGTTTGACGAATTGCCGCCTCGCGCCGAAGGTTTCGACCTCGGATGCGGGTCCGGCCGCTGGGCTCGGCTCGTCGCGCCGAAGGTCGGACGACTGCACTGCATCGACCCCTCGCCCAAGGCGCTCGAGGTTGCAAGGAGGAGCCTTGCCGACTGCCGGGGAGCGGATCTCCACTGCGCGCCGGTCAGTGACATCCCGCTCGCCGACGGCAGCCAGGATTTCGGCTATGCGCTCGGAGTCCTGCATCACGTTCCCGATACCGAAGCCGGGCTTGCATCTTGCGTTCGCAAGCTGAAGCCGGGCGCGCCGTTCCTGCTTTATCTTTATTATGCGCTGGACAATCGACCGCGTTGGTACCGTGCGCTTTGGAGCCTCTCGGACATCCTACGCCGCCGGATTTCGAAATTGCCCTTTCCGGTTCGGCTCAGGCTCTCGAGCGCGATTGCCGCAATCGCTTATTATCCGCTCGCCCGCGCCGCGCGACTGGCCGAGCGGCACGGGGTCGACGTGGAGGGCATTCCGCTCAGCGCCTATCGGAATTTGAGTTTCTATACGATGCGGACCGATGCCCTCGACCGTTTCGGAACGCGCCTGGAACGGCGGTTTTCCCGCGGCGAGATTGAAGCGATGATGCGCCGCTCAGGCCTTGGCGAGATCGTCTTCAGC
>JAICXF010000023.1 GCA_025981625.1 Sphingomonas sp.
GGACCTACACCGCCGACGACAGCCAGACCGCGATCCAGCAGCTCGGCGCGGGCCAGTCGATCACCGACAGCTTCACCGCCGTCTCGAGCGACGGCACCGCCAGTCAGCTGGTCACCGTCACCATCAACGGCACCAACGACGCCCCCGTCATGGACCTGAACGGAGCGGCCTCGGGGACAGACGCTACGCTCGCTTTCACTTCCGGTGCGGCGGCCGCGGCAATTTCTCCTGCAGCGATGGTGTCGGATATCGATTCGCCCGATTTCGGCGGTGGATCGCTGACCGTCGCGTTTACCGGCGGCACCGGGACGAGTGCAGACCAGCTGGCGATTGAGAATCAAGGAACCGGCCTCGGGCAGATTGGAATTGCAGGAAGCAACGTCACTTATGGCGGCGTCGTCATCGGAACGTTCAGCGGAGGAGCGAACGGCAACAGTCTCGTTATCTCCCTTAACGACAGTGCGAGTCAGGCGGCGGTTCAGGCGCTTTCGGAGCACATCCTCTATTCGAACGACACGAGCGGAACGACGACGAAGACGCTCACCTACACCGTCGTCGATGGCGATGGCACCGCCAACGGCGGTGCCGATACCTCAACCGCAACGGCGACGATCAACGTCACTGCCGGAGGGGATGTCACGGCCCCAACGGCCTCGCTCTCTCATGTTTTGAGCAAGAGCGGCCAAACGTCGACCTTCACGGTCCATGCGTCCGACGCGAGCGGAATTCAGAGCGTCACGCTTTATGATTCGGTGAACGGTGGCGCACCCGTGGCAATTTACACGTTCACCGCAGCCGAGATTCAGGCTGGAGGCGGTACCTACAGTCACACGTTCACCGACGGAACGTCGCCGTTCACGACGATCAATGGTGATGTTCACCAAATCAGCGCGGTCGTGACTGATAATTCAACCAACCACAATGCTACGACAACTGTCGATCCCGTCACCTTTGATACCAATGGCGGTGGTGGCAGCAGCACCAAGTTCAGCGCTCCCGCGGGTATCGCGGGCGAGCCGATCAACCTCGCACTCCAGGCTCCCGACGCGAGCAGCGTCACGGTGCATGTTGCTTCAATGCCGACGGGATGGAGCATTGCTGGGGCAGTTCAGCAAGCGGATGGCAGCTGGATAGTCGAGAGTGCGAATGTTGCGGGTCTGACGGTTACGACTCCGCAGGATTATTCGGGCGGCGCGGTGCTCGACATTACCCTGACCTGGACAAATGCGGACGGATCAGCCGGATCATCGCATGTGCTCGACAATGTTGAGGCCTACGCTCCGGGTAGTCCGATCTTCGCTTGGTCGGGTGACGACACGCTGACCGGCTCGTCCGGTGCCGACACGTTCGTCTTCTCGCAGCCGATCGGGTTGGACACGGTTCAGAACTTCGACGTGAATGCCGACACCATTGACCTGATCGCTTATGCGGGGTTCACCAGCTTCGCCGATGTGCTGTCGCACCTCACCAGCGATTCGAACGGCAATTCAGTGATCACCCTCGGAGATGGCCAGACCATCACCATCGTCGGCATCGCTCCGTCGGCGCTCACCGCCGCGAACTTCGAGTTCGATGTGACTCCGACAATCGAGAATGCCGGCACGATGACCGTCGGCGACGGTGCGCTGCTGCCGCTGAGCGGAACCATCGACAACAACGGCACGATTTCACTCGGCGGCCAGAGCGCCACCACGACTCTCGAGCTGATCCAGAACGGAATGACGCTCCAGGGCGGCGGCCATCTGACGCTCTCCGACAGCTCTTACAACGTGATTTCCGGGAGCCTGCCGAGCGTCATCTTCAACAATGTCGACAACATCATCTCGGGGGCAGGGCAGCTCGGCGGAGGATCGCTCACGCTGATCAACGGCGGCACGATCAACGCGAACGGAGTCAATGCGCTGGTGATCGACACCGGCGCGAATGCAGTCACGAACAGCGGGACGATCGAAGCGACCGGTTCGGGCGGCCTCGAAATTGTCGCGTCGATCGTCAACAGCGGGCTGATTGCGGCCGGGGATGGCAGTCACATCCTCATCGGCGGCGACGTAAGCGGCGCCGGCCATATCGAGATCAGCGGCGCTGCAACCGTGGAGCTTGGCGGCGCCGACACGAACAACATCATTCTCGATGCCAACGCGACCGGCGTCCTCATGCTCGATCATGCAATGCAGTTCAGCGGCAGCATCTCGGGCATGAACGCGGACGACAGCATTGACCTTCGCGACGTCGCCTTCGGAGCGAGCACGAGTGCCAGCTATGCTGACAATGGCAACGGCACGGGAGTGCTGACGGTCACCGACGGTACCAGCAGTGTCCAGCTGGCTCTCGTTGGCGATTTCGAGGCGCAGGACTTCAGTCTCGCATCCGACGGCCACGGCGGAACGCTGCTCAGCAACAGCGCATTGGGAATTTCCCATTATGCCGCCGGAGACCTCATCGATGTCAGCCAGGCGCTGAGCGTGGCCGCGGGCACTGACGTGGTGGCGGACGGCTACCTGCGCGTCACCACCAGCGGTCTCGTCCAGGTCGACCTGAACGGCGGCGGCGATAGCTGGGTGACCCTCGGCGATGTCGATACGAGCGCCGGGCCGCTGGCGATCACCTATCTCTCGGGAGGGGTGGCAACCACTGCCGAGCTCACGCCGGTCGCGCCGCCGATCGGGATCGACTTGAATGGCGACGGGATGGTGAGCTTCATCGGGACCGGCGCCGGAGTGACGTTCGACTACGGTTACGGACAGGTCGCGACGGCATGGGTCGCGCCGCAGGACGGCATCCTCGTTCGCGACGCAAATGGCGACGGCCACGTCACGGCCAGCGAGATGGTGTTCTCGACGGGCGGAAGCGACCTCCAGGGCCTGGCCGTTTACGACAGCAACCACGACGGGCAGCTGTCGGCCGCAGACGTCGACTTCAACCAGTTCGCCGTGTGGCAGGATTCGAACAGCAACGGTGTCGTCGACGCGGGCGAGATGAAGAGCCTGACCGCGCTCGGAATCACCAGCATTTCACTGTCGAGCGACGGCATCGGCTATTCAGCGGCGAACGGCGATGTCGAGGTCGTGGGTGGCGGCAAATTCACCTACGCCAACGGAACGACCGGCGTGCTCGCCGATTCCGTGTTCGCAACCGGTGGCAGGGCCACGGACGAGCTGGCCCGGGCAAATTCGGGCCTGGGCTCGAGCCCTGCGCTGCTCGGTGCGGTCGCCGCCGCTGGCCTGATGGCGATTCCCGTCGATGCCGCGACCCGTCCCGGCGCCGCAGCCGAGCTTTCCGCAGCGGGCGCGCACCCGCTGGTGGCTGCCGACCAGCCGCTCGCAACGGCCGCGGGCGAGGCCAACCATGCGCTGTCGGGCGAGACCAAGGTGGCGCTCGACCAGGGCAGTGTCACTCCCGCCGCTGCCGCTTCTGGATCCACTCCGGTTTCTGCAGACCACCTCAGCGCGACGGACACTGGTCACCAGATGTACCCGCTCGATGCGCTTCTTGCGCCGGACAGCGTCCACGCGCCGCTCTCGGGGCTGCTGGCGTTCGCTTCTCACCCGGGAGCCGTGTCCGCGGCAATGCTCGAGGCGGCCATGGCGGGGATCGCCGGTCACCACGCCGCGCAGGCGGACGTGCATGCCGGCTCGAGCGACGGTTCGGCGCAGCTCGGCGATGTCCTGTCAGACGCGATTGCGGCAGGATCGGCGGGCAAGCCGGACATCGATTCGGTGCTCCACGCGCTTCACGGCAACGAGCATCCGCACGACATCCTCGCGCATGCGCTCGCGCTCGCCGGTCCGGTCGGCCACAGCCTCGTTTTCTCGCATGGACTGCACATGTTCCACATCACCGAATCGATGGCGATGCATGCCGCGGCCTCGCACGGGTAACGAGGTGCCCGTCGGGCCCGGCTCCCGGGGTTCGAAGCCGCAGGCGCAGTAAGAGAAGGGGCGGTCCAGCACCGCGAGGGTGGCGCGTGTGGTGCCAATCCGGGCGGGGGGCATGATCCGGTTGCTCCTGGTGGATTTGAACTCCGCTTTACATAAGATCGCTTGTCATCCCGCTGATCGCGATCCCGGCGCGCCGATCAGGGCTCGCGCGAGCGGGCAAGCAGCAATGCTCCATCGAGGCTGTCGCCAAGCGGCGGGCGAAGGCGCTTGCGAAGACCGGCTGCAAGCCAGTCACGCAGGACCTCGGAAAGACCGCCCATGAGGCTGCAGTGCGGCGCGCCGCGGTCGAACAGAACCCGGATCAGCCGGTCGACCGCGCGCGCAGCATCCTGGACGATCGGCTCTGCGACCGAATCGCCTTTGCTCGCATGCTCCATCACGAGAGGGGCGAAAACCGCATAATCGGTCGCCGTCGCGCCATCCATCCAGCTGACGATCTCGCCCGCCGAGTCGGAGAATCGCTCGAGGATCTCCTCGGTCATCGGACTGCGAGCAATCCGGCGATCGCGCGCCCACAGGCTCTGCTGAATGGCGTGGAGCCCGAGATCGGCACCGCTGCCTTCGTCGGAAATTGGAAAGCCATAGCCGCCGACGATGATCGTCTCGCCTCCAACCCGCGCGAACCCGATGCTTCCGGTCCCGACGATCACGATCCCTCCATCGCCGCCGGCATGGGCACCCAGGCAGGCGATCGCCGCGTCGCTCGCAAACGCGGTCGAAGCGAACGGGAACCTGCGCGCCTGGAGCGCCTCGAGGACGCCGCGCCGGTTCAGTCCCGAAATGCCGAGGCCCGCGCGGATCGAGCCCACCTCTGCCTGCGACAGCCCCGCGGCCCCGATCGCCTGCGCTGAGGCGACTTCAATCTCGTGCAGGGCGTTGTCGAGGCCGACGCGGGTGTTGGCCGGACCCGCCTCGCCGGTTCCGAGCGTCTCTCCGTCAGTATCCACCAACCTTGCCGTTGTGCGTGTCCCCCCGGCATCGATTCCAAGATAAAAGCTCACGCCGCCGCCTTGCCGAGGTCTGCCCGAAAAGCTGTCGCTATCTCCTGATCGGTGACCGATCAACCGGGCTACTCGCCACGGCGGGGCAGCCGCTCTAGGCTGCTCGAGTCCCTCAAGTGAAAAGTGGAGACAGGGCTTGGCGACCGAGGGAAGGACCCGCAGATTTGCAGAGCTTGACCTGTGGCCGACCGCTGACGCGGTGACGGCAATGTTCGAAAGCCAGCTCGCGGCTGCAGCCGCGATCCAGCCTCGGATCGGGGCACTGGCCGCTGCCGCCGAAGAAGCCGCGCGAAGACTGGAAAATCCCGCGGGCCGAATCGTCTATGTCGGTGCGGGGACCTCGGCTCGCCTCGCGGTCCTCGACGGCACCGAACTCGAGCCGACGTTCAGCTGGAGCCGCGATCGGCTCGTCTATGGCATCGCCGGCGGTACGGCAGCGCTGAGCGCGAGCGTCGAGAATGCCGAGGATGACGAGCAAGCCGGACGCGAATTCGTGAGATCGGCCGCCCTCAATCACGACGATGTCGTGATCGGGGTGTCGGCAAGCGGGACCACTCCCTTCACCGTGGCTGCCGTTCGCGAGGCTTCCGCGACCGGTGCCCTGACCGTGGCGATCGCAAGCAATTCGGGCGCTCCGCTCCTCCTTGCAGCCGAGCATCCAATCCTTCTCGATACCGGAGCCGAGGTGGTGTCCGGTTCGACCAGGATGAAGGCCGGAACCGCGCAGAAGATCGCACTCAACCTGCTCTCGACCGCGATCATGCTCAGGCTCGGACGCGTATACCAGGGTCTGATGGTCGACATGCGTGTGTCCAATCACAAGCTGCGCACTCGCGCCGTCGCAATCGTCGCGGAAATAAGCGGCGTTGAGCCGGATGGCGCGGCGGCCGCGCTGGATGCCGCGCACAACGACATCAAGGTTGCGACACTGGTGGCCATGGGGGTGAGCGCTTCGGAGGCGAGCGCTCTTCTCGCCGCCTCTGGCCAAAACCTCAGAGCAGCGGTTGCGGTGCTGCGCAGCGGCGATTCGGCGAGAACCCATTCCTGACCGCCCCCCAAAGGCGTCCGCTCCTCTCGTCTGCTTTCCAACTGAACTGCCGCGGGCATGGCTCGAGGCCATTGTCCGTTTTCGCCCGCAGAAAACGTTCGCAGCGCCGCCGCGGCGCGACGGGACAGGGCGTGCATCTGCTCGGCTGAATTCGCGCGCGGCGGCTGTGCCCCCCTTCTCGAGCGGCGCTATTGTGTGACGCGCAGATTTGCGCACCCGAACGGCAGCCACAAGTGGAGAAAATCATGGGTCGTGCCACGCTCATGTGCGTAGCGCTGGCGGCGGCGGTGCTGGGTTGGCCACTCGCCGCGCAGCAGACCATCCCCGACGAGCCGGCTGCGCCGACGCAGCAGCCGTCACCGCCGCCCGCCCCCGAGCTTCCTCCGCCCCTGCCGCGAGGCTCGACCGAGCTGCCGCCTCCGTTCCCGCACTACCCTGCCAGAGCACCAAGGGAGCACGACCCCAATTATCATGCGGGCACGCGCGCGCATCAGCGCCGCAAATCACATCGTGATGCCAAGATGCATCACCGCACGGCAGCGCATCACCAACGTAAGGCGCATCACCACGCGCATGAGCACTTTTCGAAGCGCACAGTGCGCCAGTGTCACCGCATGAGCTACAGGCAGATCGTCCGACACAGCAGCTGCAGGACCATGATCATGCAGGATCTCGAAACGGCCGAGCTTCGTCGAGATCATGTCCATCATCACGCGTCCGCGCATCGTCATCGCTCCGCCCATCACCTCAAGGCCCGTCACCACCGAGTTTGACCGGAACCGCGGCCGTGCTTTTGGACACTTCGGAGCGATTGGTGCGATCGCAAACGCGACGGGTCCAGGATGTTGCTGAGGCTGGTCGCGAGACTGCTTGCAGCTGCTGGTGGTTGGAGTGATAATCGGGGAGGTCGCAGGGTCGGCGCTGGTATGACTCATGAGCCGGTTGGAAGTGATGGGCATGATCTCCTTGGCGGGGACGGTCTTCGGGGGGCTCGCCCTCCTCGCCGGTTTAGCCTTGATCCGCTTGATGTGAGATTCGGCGTCGCTTGACCCAGCTGCGTGGCATCCGAATTGCCAGTGTCGTATTGGCCGCCTGCCGGGGATGCCCGGAGAGCAGAGATGCCAAAACCCCACCACAGCAATCTCGCCATTAAGCGTTGCGCCATTTACACGCGAAAAAGCGTTCAACTTGGCCTCGAGCGGGACTTCAATACGCTGGAAGCCCAGCGAGCAATTTGCTCCGCCTACACGACGAGCCAGGCACACAAGGGATGGCAGGCGCTTGCCAAGCATTACGATGATGGTGGCGAGTCCGGCTCGACGCTGGCTCGGCCCATGCTGCAGCAGTTACTTGGCGACATTGAGAGCGGCCTGGTCGACGTCGTTCTCGTCTACAAGATCGACCGGCTCACGCGGACCCTCCTCGATTTCGTCCGCCTTGCCGACTTCTTCGAACGATACGGTGTGGTGTTCGTCTCGATCACGCAGAACTTCGACACGGCTGACAGCATGGGACGACTTGTCCTCAACATCCTTCTCACGTTCGCGCAGTTCGAGCGTGAAATGCTTTCGGATCGGCTTCGCGACCGCGTTCGCGCGTGCAAGCAATCGGGACGGTGGGCCGGCGGTCCAGCTCCATACGGGTACGATCTCAGTCGCCGGAGGCTCCACGTAAATCCGGACGAAGCAGAGCGGGTGAAATGGATCTTCGAACGCTATGTCGAAGTCCAAAACCTGACGCAGGTCTTTCGTGAGGCTCGCGACAGCGGGATGAGCAGCAAGCGGTGGCGAACACGAGCAGGCCACTTCAGCGGCGGCGGTCCGCTAACCAAATCGCTGATCAATCACATATTGGGCAACCCGATCTATGTAGGCGATATCCGCCATGGCAAAGACACGTATGTCGGCCTCCACGCGCCTATCATCGCACGGAACATCTTCGATCGAGTGCAGGCGATCCGATCGGCGCATGCCTCAAAGAAGGCCGGTCGCAACGCCGATCACATACTGACGGACCTTCTCTTCGACTGCTTCGGTCGTCCGATGAGCGTCAGAGTGACTCTCATCGAAGGAAGTTCGATCAGACGTTCTCGAACTTACGTTTCGTGCCAGAGCGCATGGGGCAAACGCAGGCAACTGAAGCGGATGCGTGCGCCTGCAGACGAAGTGGAGGAGCTTGTCACAACCGCGATCAGTACCTTTCTCTCCGACGCTGAGCGCGTGCGATCGATGCTCATGTCTTGTGGCAGACACGGGCAGGAGTTCGAGAGACTCGCCTCCAAATCCAACGCAGCAGGCAAGCGCCTCAATCATGTACCGAGAGATAGACTCCGGCTGATCCTCCGCGCACTCATTGAACGCATCGAATTATCTCTTGAACGAGTGAAAATTATTGTCCGATGCAATGAGCTGGAACGCTTCATCGCCTGGGACGGCGTTGGCCTGTTCAAGGCTCGCCTTGACACTTGGCCGCACTCGCGGACCGAGCTGATTGATGTGCCTGCGTCGTCGATACGCTATGACCGCCATTTACTGATGCCAATCGAGCCAAAGCCGCCCAACACCCCAACGAATCCGTCGCCGGGTCTCCAGCGGCTGATATCCGAAGCCAGAAAGTTGCAAGCGTTAGTTGATCAGCGGCGCGAGCTCAGCATTCCGGAGCTTGCCAGCGCGTCGAGGCTCTCGCCATGGCGTTTCGCGCGCGTTCTGCGGCTCAACTACCTTGCGCCGGATATTATTTCCTCGATTCTGGACGGCACTCAGCCCGGCGGTCTCACGCGCCAAAAACTCGTCAAAGCCCACCTGCCTATGGACTGGGCACTTCAACGAACATTGCTCGGATTCTCTCCTCGCCAGCCGCTGGAGGGCGGTGAGTAGTTGGTGTCGGGCAGAGAATAGTTGCTTCCTGACTGGCGGCACCGCCAAATGCCATTCGCGATGGCGCCGGCGTTCAAAGAGAAATCTGCGGGCTACGCCGTTTCGGCCAGCATCAATCTTTCCGGCGGCACGTCCAAGGCTTCGGCCAGGGTACCGATCGTTTCGAGCGTGGCGCTGTGGCGGCCGCGTTCAAGCTGATTGAGGAACGTTCGGCATATTCCAGCGGCAGAGGCCAGTTGCTCCTGAGTCATCTGCCTCTTGCGACGCAGGAGCCGGACGTTGCGCGCGAATCTTGACCTGAGGCGGTCCCCGGCTTCGCTGCTCGGCGCTCGCCGCCTGGATCGAGCGGCGGTTGTCTTCGATGGGCCTCGGGAGATCAAAAGGCCCTGACCAATGCAAATTCGGTCCGTGTCCGCTTGTAGTCGTAGAACTCGATGGTGCTGCGATTGCGCTCGATGGTGAAGCGGGCGACCGGCGAAAATCCACGGAAGGTCAGTTGCCTGAACGTGGCTCCGAGCGTCAGGCGCGAATAGCGGTCGCGCCGCTTGTCCGGGAATAACATCAGGCGGTCGTCGGCATTGAGGCGCCCTATCTCGGCGCTGGCAGTCAGCGTGGCGCGGCCTACATCCTTCCATCCGAGCACGCTTGCTCTCCAGCCACTGGTCGAATAGCCCGGGTCCTTGAGGCTCTGGCGATCCAGTCCCAGGTTGAGCGCTGCGCCCGTAGTCGTCGATAGTGCCCGCTCGACGCTCACCTGCCCGGAATAGCCCTTGCCGTCCTGAAGGTCGTTCAATTGATTGTCGATCAGGGAGGCGCTCGAATTGACCCTAAGCTGGGTGCGGCTGCCCAAGGGTCGGATCCAGGTCACAGCCGCGCGTGCCGATCGACTGAAGGGCTTTTGCCCATACCAGCGCTGGGTGACGCCAACCTCCAGGTTGAGCTGGTTGCGCCCGACGCGAAGTTCCGGCCCGGCTGCGAAATCCAGAGCGACATCGTTGAAGTCGCTCTTCCCGTAAAGATCCCCAAAGCCGCTGACTCGGGCGAGGAAGCTAGTGTCTCCATTGCGCAGCGCGAACCGCCGGAAGGCCTGGCCCCGGAGTGACAGGCCAAGACCGGACCTCGCTTTGCTTGCGTGGTCGATGTCGAAGTCGCCGAAGATCGTTCCAAGCGTATCGGACCGCGTGGCGTGGTTGATGTTGCTGTCAGGCGCCAAAGCAAGCTCGAAGCTGGCGCCGACGGGCCGGGACGCCCTCAGAGCCTCGGAATATCGGTCGACCAATCTGGCGACCGCCGGCGGCAATCCCTCCGCCTGGGCCGCCCGAAGCTCACGAAGCGCGGCAGTGGAATCCCCCATCACCTGCAGCAGGTGCGCGAGTTCGAGGCGAACCGTCGTCGCGTCCGGCTTGTCGTCAAGGATGCGCCGCAGAAGCAGCGCCGCGTCGCGATTGCGCTTTTCCTGAATGAGCAGCTCGGCATGCAGGAACCGTGCTTCCGAGCGGATATCGGGATCCGGGTTCTTCTCCAGCGCAGCATAGACGGCGCGGACGGTCACCATATCGCCTTTGGCCGTCGCAATCTCCGCCAGGCGGAACATCTCGGCAGGAGTCAGCCTCAGTGTCCGCGTCGCCTGCACTGGGGAGGCGGCGGCGCCTGGGAGAGAAGACGCCGCCAGCAGGAGGGCAGTCGACAGCATGGTTCTTGGTTAGTTGCCGCGCTTGGCAATCCACGCGCCGAACGCTTGATGAACCTTGTTGTCCGCCTGCAGAGTTTCGCCGCTCGTCGCGAAGACGAAGGGCAGTGCCCAGGCGCCAATCGTTTCCTCGGCGCCGGGACCCGTGAACCGGCCGAGGAAGAAGTTGTCGCCGTCCACGTTCGTGTCGAACTTGCCCGAATAGGTCGGACTGCCGACCGAAAAAACCGTGTCCTTGAAAGCGTATGTGCCCAGCGGGAGGGACTGCATACCGTCGGGCAAGGACAGGCTCATTGAGCCGGTAAGCGAGCCCGCCGCAAAATCGAACGACAGTTGGACATCACCGCCGACCCCAAGCGGGACATAGCCGCCGTAAAAGGTGTCGGATGTCATGATGTCAGTGGAGCCTGTAGCAAATCCGGCAAAGTCCGCGTGACCCGTAGTGGGAACGTTCTGCGGCGCGGTCGGTGATCCGAACGCGACCCAACCCCAGCGGCCGGCAGCGTCTGAGCCCCAGGCAGCCAACTCTGAATAGGAATAGCCCTGCTTGCGAGCCTGGTCGGTCAACAGATAGCCAAGATTCTCGGCGACTGACGCGGGCTGGAAATAATTGAAATCCGCTGGGTCGTCCGGGACCGACCCCTTGTAGAAAATCAGCTTGTCCCAGTCGGAACCGGGCATTTTTATCTCATAATAGCCGGCCGCCGTATATCGTATGTGAGGCTGGTCCGAATCTGCAGACGAGACGGTGTCGAACATCGTCGGCTGGTCGTACTCGTCGAGGTTCCCACCCGTCCCCGCAATCGAAGCGCCAACGGACGCATATTCACCCGGCGTCGGGCTGGGGAAAATATTGACCGACGCGGCTGTATCCGGAGGCGGCGGAGGCGGCGGAGGTGGAGGAGGCGGCGCCGGCACAAACGGCGTAGACTCCACGCCTCCGCCCCCGCCCCCGCACGCCGAGAGCGCTATCGCTGTTGCACCGACGAGCAGGCACCGAAGATGTTGGACGCGCATGACTTTGCTCCCTCGCAAAACCGAGGGGCCCGCGTAGGACCAACCAAGTCGTGTATGCGATGATGATGTGCCGATGATCTGCCGATCATTGCCTGATCAGAGTGGCTACCGACTGCCTAGGCCGAAATACTGGTATCTGGACCAACGCCCCGTTGCCGCCAGTAAGACGCTAGCCCGAGTTCCTCGCATGTCGCGCTGAATCGCGGGTCAGCACGGACAGCCGCAAGGGGTGGCATGAACAGCCAATGGGTGCGGCACCAGCTCGCGGAATTTGCGACGAAGTTGCGGGGCACGATCGGCCGGTCCGCCACCAAAGGCCCCTTGCTCAGCAACAGTCCGTCGATGACGTCGAAGGCTGAGTCGATCTCCCCAAGCTGGGTGAGTGCCATTGCTGCGTACGCAGCCTGGCCGGGATTGAGCCGCGCCGCCTTCAAATTGGCTTCTCTGGCCGCCGCGACTTTCGCCGCGGTGGGGCTGGTGAAGGCTTCGAGTGTTGGTTGCCATTGATCGATGCGGGCAGGGAGCGAGTTGCGAGCAGGGGCAACCGGATTGCGAAGCATCGCCATGGCTGCGCCGGCCCGGCCGCTAAAGGCAAGGATCATGAACCGCGCGTTCCACACGAATGCATGCGTCGGCCACAGCGGCAGCAAGCGTTCGCTCAAGGTGAGCGCTTCCCCGGTGCGGCCGGCGGTCCACAGCCGCAGGGCGCGCCTCCACTGCGGCGTCGGCGAAGCCGGGGCGAGCGCCGCGGCTCTCTCATTGTAGAGCCACGACCTGGAGGTCCGCCCCAGCCCCTGAAGCAAGGTTGCGAGGCTTCCGAGTATATGTACGTTTGTCGGCGCCAACGCTCGCACGGCCTCCAGCTGATCCTCGATCTGAGCCCAGTCGAGACTGCCCGACTTCATGTCGATCATCGCGAGGCGAGCATGCGGTTCGTTCGGATCGCGAACCAGGGCAGATCGCGCTGCCTGTTCCGCATCGAGCAGCGTCTCGCCAGGGTTGCTTGCCCCACCATTGTACGCCCGGGTTTCTTCGGTCAGTGCGAGTAGTCCCAGCGTCTTTGGATCGTTCGGATGGATTTTGAGCGAAGCTCGCAATGGGGCGAGCGCAACTCCGGCCTCAAGCGGGACGGAATCACGCAGAAGGATGTCACCCCGGTCGGTAAGACGCCGCGCGTCCGAAGCCTGCGCATCCGTCCCCGCACGCCAGAGCGCGGCACCGCCAAGTGCCACCAGCAAGGAAGCGCCCCCGGCCAACGCCGTTCGGCGGGAGACCAGGGACTTGGCTTTGGCGTTGTCCGGATCGACGATGAGCCGGTATCCTGCCCGGGGTACCGTCTCGATCACCACAGTGCCGCTGCTGGTACATTCGAGCGCTTTGCGAAGGCTGGCGACCAGCCGGTTAAGGCTATCGTCGCCGACCTGGGCCTTGCCCCAAAGGCTGTCGAACAACTCCCGACGCGAAAGCACCTCTCCCTGTCGATCGAGTAGTTGTTCGAAGAGCCGCATGACCATGGGCTCCACGGCGGTCTCGCCACCCGGGCCTGCAATTCGGCGACGGACCGGATCGATCGTCAATCCAGCAACTTGAAGAGGAAACGCCGCCGTTGCGTTCACTGCCTCGCCCCCTTTGATCGACGGATCATCGGCGCTTCATCATGGGCCAATAGCTTGCGACCGCCAAGCCCCCCCTGTCGGCCAGACCGAGCGGTACCGAAGAGACATCCGCAGCGGAATTCCTGCGCTCTGAAATGGGTCGACAGCCGCCGTAAGCAGACGGACCGGTATCGGCCAAAGCTTGTACCTAGTCCGTTTCCGCGGAGGCCATTCTGGCCACGGAGAACGTCATGGGACATTCGTCATACGACCCTGTCGAGCAAGAGCGTTCCTGGAACTCAGGACGAAAGCTCGGCGCTAAGCGACCGCTCAAGCCCGAAGGAGATCTGGGCCATCCGCTTCATGCTGGACCAAGAGCATCGTTTGCGAGACCGGGCGCGTCGACCTCGCGATCGACAGCAACCTTCGTGGCTGCGATCGAGAGAATTGTTGTTCAGTGACTGCGCCCACCGCCAGCATTCGAGAGCAAGCTGGCATAAGCGTCGATCCGTCGCTGCTCATGCCTGACTTGGCGACGTTTGCATGGCGTTGAAGGACCTGCTTTCGCGGACTAGCCGTAGGTCGATGAAATACACCTTCCGAACGACCCTGCGCGGGACCGATGGTTCCCCGGTGCGCGTGTCGAGGCCTCGGCTGGCGCTCTTCGCTTTCGGGGACTTCGCGTTCAATCTTTACTGGCAGAGCATCATGCTCTTCCTGCTGTTCTACTATACGGACGCGCTGGAGATCTCGATCGGGGTCGCGGCGACGACCTACATGGTCGCGTCGGTGTGGGACGGCATCGCCAATTTCATCGCCGGCGTGCTGGTCGACCGCGAGCACAGCCGCTTCCGCTACGGACCGTTGCTGGTTGCTGGAGCGGTGCCGCTCGGGCTCACCTTCGTCCTGACCTACATGCTCCCGCCAGTGACCGGCGCCTGGGCGATCGCCTGGGTCTTCGTCGCGCACCTGTTGTTCCGCACTGCCTATGCAGCGGTCAACGTGCCCTATCTCGCGATGTCGGCGCGGATCAGCCCCGATCCGCGCGATCGCGCGTTCGTTGCCGGCCTCAGGATGCTGTCCGGCACCGGGGCCGCGGTGTTCGTCGCGCTCGGCACGATCCCGGTGGGGCACTGGCTGACCGGAGGCAGCGCAGCGCAGGCCTATTTCGGCGCGGCGATGCTCTTCGCCCTGATAGCCGCGGCGATCCTGATCGTGGTCGGCGCGAGCTATCGCGAGGCCGCGGAGGCCCGCCGTCCGGTCCCGGCGAGCATCAAGGCTGCGCTTGTGAGCCTCTCGCGCAACGCGGCCTTCGTCGCGCTTAACGCCGCGATGATGGCGGTGATCGTCGCCATGACCGTGCTCAGCAAGTCGGTGCTCTATTATTTCAAATATGTGCTGGAGGTTGCGCACGCCGGCGAGGTAGCGCTCGCGTGGATGGGCCTCGTCGGCGGCATCGCGATCCCTCTGTGGATGCTGCTTGGACGGTTCGTCGGCCTTCGAGCGCTGTGGCTGATCGCCGTCGGGTTCGGCATCGTGGGCCTGCTGATCTTCATGGGCGTCAAGGTCGACGGAGCAGGCGCGATGCAGGTCTTCCTGGTCGGCATGCAGGTGATGGCGGTCGGCGTCTATTTCGTGTTCTGGGCGATGCTTCCGAACACGATCGAATATGGCGAACGCGCGACGGGTCTGCACGTCGAAGGAACCGTGTTCGGAGTCGCCGCGCTGCTTCAGCGGATCGCGATCGGCATCGCCACGGCCATCCTCGGGTGGGGATTCGATTCCGCCGGCTATGTCGCGAACGTGCGGCAGAGCGCGGCAACGCTGGCGGGCATGCGGATGACCATTGCCGTGACGCCGCTGGTGTTCCTGGCCTTGTCATGCATGGCGATGCTGTGGAACCCGCTGGGCCGCCGCCCCAGCCAGGCGCCGGAGATCGCCGGAGCCGCGGGCTAGGCGACGAGGTCGAAGCTCCCGTGCACGCCCTCGGCTTGCGCGGATGGCGCGATCCATACGTCGAACGTGCCCGGCTCGACGGTGGGCCGGTCCTGCAGCCCGTAGAAAGCGAGGTCGGACGGAGTCAGCGTAAAGCGCACCACCTGCGATTGGCCGGGCGCGAGCGCGACCTTGCGGAACGCTTTGAGCTCCCGGACGGGCTGGGTGACGCTCGCGACGCGGTCGTGGATGTACAGCTGCGCGACTTCCTCGGCGGCGCGGCTCCCGCGATTGGTGATCGTCGCCGCGATCTGGATCGAGCCGTTCGCCGGCATCGTCGGGCTGCTCAGGGCAAAGCCGCTATACTCGATCCTGCCGTAGGTGAGCCCGTGGCCGAACGGGAAACGGGCGCTGTTCGGAATGCCGCGGAAATGCGCCTTGTAGGGCTGGAGCTCGCCGGGCGGGTTGGGCCGCCCGGTCGGCTTGTGCGCATAATAATAAGGCTCCTGGCCGGATTTCCACGGGAAGCTCGCGGGCAGGCGGCCGGACGGACCATAAGCGCCGAACAGCACGTCGGCGATGGCATTGCCGGTCTCGGTACCGAGGAACCATGTCGCGAGGATCGCCGGCGCATCCGCGACGGCGCCTTCGAGCGCGAGCGCGCGACCATGCTTCAGGACCACGACCATCGGCTTGCCGGTCGCCGCGACGGCTTCGGCCAGCGCCTGCTGCGGCGCGGGCACGACAATCTCGGTCCGCGACTGCGCTTCGCCCGACATGTTCGCGCTTTCGCCGATGGCGAGGATGACGATATCGGCGGTTCGGGCAGCGGAGACGGCCTGTTCGATTCCGCCTGGCAGCGGCTCCTCGACGCCGGAACCCGGCGCGACGATCACCGACTGAGGGTTCGCGACCGCGGCGCGGATTCCGTTTGCCAGATCGACCGCCTTTGCGTCGTCGCCATAGACGACCCACGGGCCGACCAGGTCGTGCGGACCGGCGGCGAATGGCCCGATCAGCGCGATCCTTTTGCCCGAGCGCGGCAGCGGCAGCAGGTCGCCGTCGTTCTTCAAGAGGACGATCGCCTTGCGGCCCGCTTCGCGAGCGAGCGCGCGCGTCTGCGGAAGCACCGAGCGCGCGGCCTCGCGCTTCTCGTCGATCCGGCGGAAGGGATCGTCGAACAGGCCGAGCATCGCCTTGAGCGCAAGCACGCGGCGCACCGATTGGTCGAGCTTCGCCTCCGGCACTTCGCCGGCGCGGACGAGGTCGGGCAGGAACTGGCGATAGAGGCCGCTCTGCATGCTCATGTCGACGCCGGCGAGGAACGCGAGCCTGGCAGCGTCCCGGCCGTCCTTCGCATAGCCGGCGGCAATCATTTCCTCGTCGCCGGTGTAGTCGGAGACGACGAAGCCTTCGAAACCCCACTCGCCGCGCAGCAGGTCGGTCATCAGCCAGTGGTTGCCGGTCGAGGGGACGCCGTTGATCTCGTTGAACGAGGCCATCGCCGACAGCGCACCGGCCTCGAAGCCGGCCTTGTAGGTCTGGAGATACACCTGGCGCAGCCGGCGCATCGACATGTCGACGACGTTATAGTCGAGCCCCGATTCCGCCGCCCCGTAGGCAGCGAAATGCTTGATGCAGGACAATAGGTGCTCGTTCGACTTGAGGTCCGGCCCCTGGAAGCCGCGCACTCTCGCGGCCGCGAACAGGCTGCCGAGCAGCGGGTCCTCGCCGCCGCCTTCCACTCCGCGGCCCCAGCGCTGATCGCGCGCGACGTCGACCATCGGCGAGAAGGTCCAGTCGATTCCGGCACCCGATGCCTCGAACGCTGCCGCTTCGGCGGTGCGCCGGGCAAGCTCCGGCTCGAAGCTCGCGACCTCGGCGAGCGGGACGGGGAAGATCGTGCGATGCCCGTGGATGATGTCGGCGCCGAAGATCAGCGGGATCTTCAACCGCGACTGGCTTGCAGCGGCGGTCTGCAGGATGCGCGCCATCCGCGCGCCGTTGCCGTTGAAGACGCCGGTGAGCAGTCCCTCGCGGGCTTCCTTCACCTGCTGCTCGAAGTCCGAGCCGTTGCCCGGCGGGTTGAGGCTGAGCGCCGCGCCGCCGCCCCATGCGGAGGCCATCAGCTGGAGCTGGCCGGCCTTCTCCTCGAGCGTCATCCGCGACACGAGCTGGTCGACGAAGGCCGGAATCTGCACCTTGCCGGCGGCCAGCAGAAGCGCGCGCGCGGGGCTGGCGAGCCAGGCGGCTGCGGCCCCGGCGGAAATGAGAATGGCGCGTCGTGAAACCGCCAGGTCCAGCATGAACTCTCCCTCTATCCCCGGACCGAGCCATAGACGAGGTGCCAAGCCGGCATCGCCGCCGTGCTTGACGCCTCGTGTAACCGGTTACATGACGCACGCGCAGCGCAATTGCAATCGCCCCGCGAGTGGCTTTTGCGCGCTGTGCAGTCGATGGGATACAGCTCCTGCTGCTCACTCGGGAAAGCATGTCCAAAGCCACGATCCGCCACGTCGCCCGCCGCGCGCAGCTCTCCGTCGCCACCGTGTCGCGCGCGCTCAACGGATTCGACAACGTCAGCGACGATGCGCGCGACCGGGTCGCCGAGGCCGTTCGCGAGCTCGGCTATGTCCCGCATGCGGGGGCGCGCAGCCTCAGCCTCGCGAGGACCAACGCGCTGGGCGTCGTGCTCCCCGACCTTCACGGCGAGTTTTTCTCGGAATTCGTGCGCGGCATGGACCGGGAAGCGAGCCGTCGCGGCTATCTCCTGCTGCTTTCGAACCTGCACGCCCAGGCGGAGCAGGCGGTGCTGGCGCTGAGGGCAATGCACGGGCGGGTGGACGGCCTGATCGTAATGGCGCCCCATCTTGCCGCGGAGGATCTCGCGGCGGCACTGCCGGCGGGCGTGCCGTCGGTTCTCGTCAACACGCGCGACGGACGCAGCGGCCGCGCCGCGATCCATCTCGACAATGCGGCCGGAGCGCAGGCGGTGGTCGATCATCTGGTCTCGATCGGACGCAAGCGGCTGGTGCACATCGCGGGCCCTGAGGGCAATATTGACGCCGACGAGCGTGCGGCGGCCTTTACCGCAGGCTGTACGGCGCGCGGCGTCGACGGTCTCATCATGCGCGGCGATTTCGACGAAAGCTCGGGCGAGCGGGCGATCCTCGAGTTGCTTGATCGAGGCCAGTCGTTCGACGGACTGTTCGCGGCGAACGACAATATGGCGATCGGCGCGCTGGCGGCGCTCCGCGCGCGCGCCGTGCAAGTGCCGGACGAGGTGGCGGTGGCCGGGTTCGACGACATCCCGCTCGCGCGCCATCTCGGCCTCACGACCGTGCGCGTGCGGATCGACGAGCTTGGCGAGCGCGCCGTTGCGCGGCTGCTCCAGTCGATGGCGACTCCGGATAGCAACGGCGACGAGCGGCATGCGCCCGAGCTCGTCGTGCGGCACACGACCGACCGGGGCCGTTGATGGACCTCGATCGTCGGCAGCTTCTCGAGCGATCGGCGCTGCTTGCCGCGGCCGTCGCGCTGCCGGTGCGCGCGTTCGCGGCGGCTCCGCGGACGCTCCCCGCCTTCTACGAGGATATCGAGCACCGCACCTTCCGCTGGTTCTGGGACACGGCCAATCGTCACAACGGGCTGGTGCCCGACCGAGCGCCGAGCCCGAGCTTCGCGAGCATTGCGGCGGTCGGTTTCGCGCTTCCCGCTTATGCGATCGGTGTCGAGCGCGGCTGGTGCACGAGGGTGGAGGCGCGTGAGCTTACGCTGACGACCCTGCGCTTCTTCTGGAACGCGCCGCAGGGGCCGGAACCGGCCGGCACGACTGGCGAGGCAGGCTTCTTCTACCACTTTCTCGACATGGAGACGGGGACGCGATTCCGCGACGTCGAGCTGTCGAGCGTCGACACCACCATCCTGCTGATGGGCGCCCTGTTCGCGGCGCAATATTTTGATCGCGATGATGCGGCGGAGCGGGAGATCAGGCGGCTCGGCGATGCGCTCTACGATCGCGCCGACTGGAACTTTTTCCGAAGCGACGGACGCCGCGCAATCTCGATGGGCTGGCACCCGGGCGAAGGGCTGATCCCGGCAAACTGGGTCGGGTTCAATGAGGGGATGTTCGTCAACATCCTCGCGCTCGGCTCGCCGAGCCATCCCGCACCCGCAGACCTGTGGCAACAATGGACCTCGACCTATGCGGATTATTGGCGCGGCGAGGGATCGACGCGGCGGCTCGCCTTCGCGCCGCTGTTCACGCATCAGTACAGCCAGATCTTCATCGATTTCCGCCGCATCCACGACGCGGTCATGCGAAAGGCGGGCTTCGACTATTTCGAGAACAGCCGGCGCGAAACCTATGCCAACCGCGCCTATTGCACCGCCAATCCGATGGGCTGGCGCGGCTATTCGAGCGACCTGTGGGGTTTGACCGCGTGCGATGGACCGGGCGACTTCGAGCTTCCCTACCGCGGCGCGCGCAGAACATTCTACGGCTATGCCGCGCGCGGGCCGGGGAGCGAGCCGGGCGGTGTCGACGACGGGACCATCGCGCCGACGGCCGCGCTTGGCTCGCTTCCTTTCGCTCCGGAGATCGTGGTGCCGTGCGCCAGGCAGCTTTTGCGGCAGCCGGGGCTGTTCGACCGCTACGGCTTCAAGGACGCGTTCAACCCGAGCTTCACCTACGCCGGCCTCAAGGTGGGCACCGGCAGCGTCGACCCGCAGCACGGATGGGTGGGCAAGGACTATCTCGGCATCGACCAGGGTCCGATCCTGCTCCAGGCGGCGAATTATCGCGACGACTTCGTGTGGCGGTACATGCGCCGCGTGCCGGCAATCCGCCGCGGCCTCAAGCGCGCCGGATTTTCCGGCGGATGGCTCGGCTGAGCGAAGCGGCTCAGCGCCCGCGGACGAACAGATTGGCGGTGAGCCGGCCTTCGCGCGGGTCGGCGCTGAAGCGCATGCCCGCGGGAATGATGCCGGAATGGAGAAGGCTTCCCTGATAGATGACGAGCCGGTCGGGCACCGCCTCGACCGCACTGATCTGCTCGAAGAACGCGTCCGAGCCGTCGATGTAGCCCGAGTCGTCGGGCAGGAGTGCCGCTTCGGCTTGCGCAACGCGCACGAAGGTCGCGAGATTCGCTTCGGTGACGCGCTCGATGCCGGTCGACCGCTGGCGATAGAAGGCAGTGCCGGAGCCCGGCGGAACCCTCAGGTAATGAAGCAGTGCGAGGTGCTTCTGGTCGGTCGTGTCGAAGTGCGGCGCACGCTGCGGCGGCGTCAGGCTCGCCGGTGGCGTGCTGACGATCGAGAAGCTCGCCTCGATCAGGTCGAAACTGTCGATGTCGAAACCGCCGCCGATGAACTGCGCTGCGCGCTCGCACGTTTCAGTGACATAGGCCTCGGCAGCGATATCGCCGCTGCCGATGATCCGCCGTACGCCGGGGTAATAATTGGTGTGCGGAGGATAGGGGGCGAGGCTCTCGGCTAGACGCAGGATTTGGTCGAGCTCGCCGCTGAACTCGTCGATGACGACAACGTGGCTCTGCGTGTCTCCAAATCGTCGAAGTTCGGGCCTCACTGAGGGCTCTTAGACGAAAAGGGGAGGGGCGGTGAGGCCCCTCCCAATCGGCCCGAGGGGATTCAAGGGCCGGAGTTCTGTTCGAACTAGAAGGTGAAACGCGCGCCGATCTTGAAGTTGCGTCCCTGGCTCGCGACCCCGAGGCCCTTGTCGACCTTGTGCGACGGCCCGGGGCCGCCAACGAAGCCGAGTCCGCTGCCCCACTGCGAATATTGGCGATTGACGAAGTCGAACGCATTCAGCGCCTCGAAATAGACGGTGAAATCCTGGCCCGGATTCCACGGCGCCTTGAACGTTTTCGAGACGTTGAAATCGACATTCTTGTAAGCAATTCCGTGCGGCCGATAGACGCCAAAGTTCGTCAGGAAGCATCTGTTGCCCGATGGCGTCGGCACGTTGCACAGGACGGCAGGGTAGGATGGCCCGGACGAGAGGGTCACGACGGTCGAAAGCCTGATGTCCCACGGGAGGCCGACGGTGCCCGTGCCCACGAACCGCCAGCGTTCCAGGCCCACTGCGGGTCCCCAACCCATGTCGCCGATCTGCGGCTCGTCGAACATGAACGGATCGCCGATCGAGTTCGTGTCCCTCGGATCGTTGCTCCGCGAATTCGAAATCGTCAGCGCGGCGCTGAAGCCGTAATGGCTTTCCTGCGTGTACGGCTTGTCGGCGGTCAGATACACCGCGGTGTAATGGGCCTTGCCGTCGCTGTTGCCGATGAAGATGGCGCCATGGCCCGGCAGGGGTGCCCCGAAGATCGCTGCTCCAGGGAAGAAAATGCCGTCCGCATAAGTGATGCCGTTGTAGGTGAAGATCGGGTTTTCACCGTTGCTGTAGCTTCCGTTGGGGTACCGGTTGCCAACCACTTCCTGATAGATGTTGTGGGAACTGATATAGGAGAAGGTGATCGACGTATTGACCTTCCCGAACCGCTTCCTGACGCCGAGGTCCACTTCGTCGGAGTAGGGAATCTTGGTCTTGTTGTTCAGGAGATGGACTTCACCGCCCTGCATGGAAGCGAGCGCACGCAGCTGATCAGGATCCGTTGGCAAGACGTCGACGCAGAGCGGGTCAGCGGCGCCGGGGGTGCAACCGGTCGCAGGGGTCCTCAGCGTGACGACCGATTCGTAATAATCCTTGATCGTCTCGAGCGCTGAATCGATGAAGAGCGAGCGATCATAGTACCGGCCGGCGCCGGCGAACAGCACGATGTCGCGATCGCCCCGCACGTCGTACGATATGCCGAGCCTCGGCTGGAACTCGCCCATGAACGGCTTCCGGTTGTGGCCGGTGGAAATGTAGTCCTCGGGATTGATCCCGGCGGCGGTCCAGCCCGGATAGGCGCTTAGCGCTGCCGCCACGTCCGGCGGTGTGATGAAGTTCTCGTTCGTCGCATTCGACTCATAGTCCCAGCGCAATCCGTAGTTGATCAGCCAGTGGTCGTCAGGCCGCCATGAGTCCTGAGCGAAAAGCCCGATCTGGGTGTCCTTGGCGCTGACCGGCTGGACAGCAGCAGTGTTGATTGTCGCTTCGAACGGAATCGATGCGCCGACGCCCGTGAAGCTGTTGGCATCGAAGAAGAACGTCCCGTTGCCATTGTTGTCCTCGAGTCGCGACAGCTTGAGGAAGTTGACCGTGGCGCCGACCTTGATCGTGTGCGGTCCGGCGGTGATCGTCAGATTGTCCTTGATCAGGTTCTGATATTGATGGTCGTCCTGGGCAAAGTTCGTACCGCCAAGAACGAGCACATGATTGTTCGTGCTTGGGATGGTTCCAGGGAGACCATTATAGGTCACCACATAGGACGAACCGCCAACGTTCGGAATGGCGCCGTTCGCACCGGCATCGCGCGCCAGATACAGTTCATTGACCCAGTTGGAGCCGCGATGGTTCCACCAGAGCTCATACCGGTCTTCATTATTGCGATTGAGCGTCGAGGCGTCTGTGGTCGTGACGCCGCCGCTGATCGCCAGGTTGGACTCGTGACGGATGAACGCGCTCGCGTTGATCGTGTCGTCCGGCGTTGCGAAATAGGTGAGCTTCCCGAAATAAAGCTGCTCCTTGAACGTCTCCGGAAAGCTGCCGTCGTATTTTGACCGGGCCGATTGCGCATAAGCCTGTTCGGCAGGCGGGAGAAGGCTGAGGTCGCCCGGATAAACGTTGATGTCGTTCGATCCGAACGTCTTGTTCGTGCCTTCGAAGTCAACGAAGAATGTCAGCTTGTCCTTGATGATCGGACCGCCGAAGTTGCCGCCGAAATATTTGGTGCTGAAGTCGGGTTTGGCGCGGTAAGGCCGCGTCTTGTTGAAGAGGTTGCCGGGCCGGTCGTCGTAATTTTCGCTGATGAAGCCTTTCGGCTGCCACTCGCCGAATATTTGCCCGTGGTACTGGTTGCCGCCGGTTTTGGTGACCGTCGAAATCACGGCCGAAGCGGCGTCCCCGTACTCGGCCGCGAAATTCTGCGTCTCGACGTTGAACTGGTCGACCGCCGACGCCGGGAAAGGGTTCCCCGACGAATAATTCTGGCCGAGGGTCCCGCCGTGGTTGACGAGGTTCTTGATGCTGAGGCCGTCGATATAGGTATTGGTGTTGTCCGAATTGATCGCCCCGGCCTGAACCTGGCGGGCCTTGCCGCCGAGAGTCGGCGGTGAAACCGTAACGCCCGGCGCCAGCGCCGCGAAATTGAGGAAGTTGCGGTCGCCGTTGGGCAGGTTTTCGATCTGGAAGCGGGAAACGTTGGTCGTCACGGCGGGCGTTTTGACGTCCTTGGTGCGTGCCCCGACCACCACGATTTCGCGGCCGGTCGCCGCCGCAGCCGCTGCCGCGAGGTCGACCGTGACTGTCTGCCCGAGCGGGACGACGACCGTCTGCGAGTGGCCGCTCGACTGAACGCGATAGGTGCTCGGCGGCAGCCCGGCGATGAGGTAATTGCCGTTCGCGTCGACCTTGGCTGTGTTCGTGTGACCGGTGTTGAGGTCGGTGAAGGTGACCACCGAACCGGGCGCGGCCCCGTCCACATGCCCCTGGATGCCCGAAGTCGTCTGCGCCGCGGCGGGACTTGCGAGGCCCAGCGACCCCGCAATGGCCATGACCGAAATGCCGCACGCAAGCCGACGCTTGTTGTTGGTGATGTTCACTCGCGCTCTCCCCAACGGCGATGTAACCGGTTACATTTACGGGTCCAAGCAATCGCCGCTTTGCGAACGGAGAAACGCCTTCATCGGCGGCGAGTCAATTCGGCGGCGGGATCGATCTGACAGCTTTATGGCTGCTGTGGCTTTCAGGTCACGGCGCCCGTTCGTCGAAGCGGCTCAGGCCGCGCCTCTCCCGTAGGTCAGCGCGAAGCTGACGTTCGGCGGCGCGGCCATTCCTGGCGCCGGCGTGCTGCGCTTCGGAAGCCGCTGCAGGAACGCGCGATGATCCGGCATCCGGTTTGCGACGTCTTCGATGACCTCCTCCAGATCGTCGAGGAAGCCGGTGAGATCGTCGGTGGAAACGAACTCGGTGACCGGATCCGCGCGCATGTCGAGCCCCTGGCCGAGCAGGACCTGGACCCAGCTCTCCTCGGCAAAAAGCTCCTGCGCGCTATGCTTGAAGAAGCGGCCCGAACTTCGGAACAGCTCGAGCCTATCGTTCAGCGTATCGGGTATCTCCATCTCGCGGACGTAATCCCAGAACGGATCGCCGCTCCGTCGAGTCACCTTGTAATGCGCGATGATGAAGTCGCGGATATCCTCGTACTCGTAGGTCGACTGGCGATTGAACTCGGCGATGTCGGCGGCAGCGAAGCGTTCGCTCGGGAACATCGCGAGCAGACGATGGATGCCGGTCTGGATGAGGTGGATGCCGGTCGATTCGAGCGGCTCCAGGAAGCCCGACGACAGGCCGATGGCGACCACGTTCTTGTCCCATGCGCGCGCCCGCCGGCCCGGGGCGAAGCGGACCGGGCGCGGCTCGGCGAAGGGTTCGCCGTCAAGGTTCGCGAGCAGCATCTGAGCGACTTCGTCGTCGCCGATTAGATCCGACGCATAGACGTAGCCGTTGCCGACCCGGTGCTGGAGCGGGATACGCCATTGCCAGCCACACTTCGCGGCCGTGCAGCGGACATAGGGTGTCAGCGGATCCGCACTTGCGCTCGGAACGGCCTGCGCACGGTCGCAGATCAGCCACTTGTTCCAATGCTCGTAAGGGACGCCGAGCGCTTCGCCGATGAGCAGCGCGCGCATGCCCGAGCAGTCGACGAACAGGTCGCCGTCCACCTCCCGGCCGTCCTTCAGCCGGACGCGCTCGACAAAGCCGGTCTGGCCATTCGTGAGCACTTCGACGATCCGGCCTTCGATCCGGGTGACTCCGCGCTCCTCGCTTTGCTTGCGCAGGAAGCGCGCGAACAGGGAAGCATCGAACTGATAGGCGAAGTCGAGATCGGCGAGCGGCGAGTTCGGGTTGCTCTTGTCGGCGAAGGCGAAGCGGTTCTTCAGCGACGCGACGCAGTTGATCGAGTAATGGTCGAAATGCTTGACGGCGTCCGGCTTGCGCGCCCGCGCCGCAAGCCACAGCTGGTGGGGGTGCAGCCACAGCATGTCGCGGCCGATGCGGCCGAAGCCGTGGATGTATTTCTCGCCCGGCGCTCCCCAGTCGACGAATTCGATGCCGAGCTTGAAGGTGGCATTGGTCTCGGCGATCATCTGGAGCGGATCGATCTTTGCGAGCGACAGATAATTGCTGATGTGGGGAATGGTCGCTTCGCCGACCCCGATGGTGCCGATCTCTTCCGATTCGATCAGCCGAATTTCGATCTTGCTCAGCCATTGGGAGAGGACGGCGGCCGTCATCCAGCCCGCGGTGCCGCCGCCGACGATCGTAACTGTGCGAACCGGTTGATCGGCGCCCGCCACTCATTCCTCCAAGCGTGAAGCTGTCCGGGACCGCTTACACCAGCGGCGGCGCGAAGAGACAAGGCACGCGGCTCATGTGGGGCTGAGGAAGCCCGGCGCGCTTGACCGTGGTCAGGTTTGGCGTTCACGTCGCTTCACAACCGGAACGATGGAACACCATCAACGTTGCTGCCTTGTCGCGAGCGACCGGACGAGTCGCTTCCGAGTGTTCGCCCGGGAGAATCGATGGGGCAAGGTCCAACCCGACGCGTGAATCGCCGCGAGTTGCTCGCTTTCGGAGCCGCTCTCGGAACCGCGGGAGCGGCGGAAGCGCTCGCCCGGCACGACGGGATGCTCGGCGGTCCGAGCCGCACGTACACGGATGCGCTGCCTTGGGACGACGGTCTGACCGATGCGCCCTTGGCCGCTGCGGGGGGCGACTGGCAATATCTGAATGCTGGCGAAGTGGGCTTCCTGACCGCGGCGGTCGATCGCCTGATCCCGCCTGATCCGACCGGGCCGGGCGCGTCCGAGGCGGGCGTGGTCGTGTTCCTCGATCGCCAGCTTGCCGGCGAATACGGCAACGGCGCGCGCTTCTACCTCCAGGGCCCGTGGGGAAAAGGAACCGACACGCAGGGCTACCAGAGCCGCTTCACACCGGCGCAATTCTATCGGCACGCGATCGCCGCGATCGAGCAGGCGGTCGGCCGAAGCGAGAACGGCAAGGCGTTCAAGGACGTGGCCGCGGACAGGCAGGATGCGCTTCTCAAGCAAATGGAGTCCGGAGACCTGAAGATCGACGGGCCGATCACGTCGAAGGCCTTCTTCACGATGTTCCTCCAGAATGTGCTCGAGGGATATTTCTCGGACCCGATCTACGGCGGAAACCGCGGAGGCGCGGCGTGGAAGATGATCGGCTTCCCGGGCGCGCATTACGATTATTCGGAGTGGGTCACCGCTTATAATCAGCCGGTTCCCGTTGTGACCGTCGGCCTGCGCGGCCGCCCCGGCTGGCAGCGCGGCTGACGATGGCAACGACGATGCCAAAGGTCGATGTCGTGCTGGTCGGCTTCGGCTGGACCGGCGCCATCCTCGCCCAGCAATTGTGCGACGCGGGGATGGCCGTGCTGGCGCTCGAACGCGCGTCGGCGCGCACCACGCCGGATAATTGGGCGACGACCTTCGATCAGGACGAGCTCCGATACATGTGGCGGCACCACCTGTTCCAGAACGTCAAATATTCGACCCTCACGTTCCGCAACAACGTCAACCAGACCGCCCTTCCGATGCGGCACCTCGGCTCGTTCCTTCCAGGCACGGGCGTAGGCGGCGCGGGCATCCACTGGAACGGACAAATCTGGCGCTGGCTGGAGACCGACTTCAAGCTCAAGAGCCACAACGAGGCGCGTTACGGCAAGCAGGCCACCGCCGCGCTGACGATCCAGGACATGCCGCTCGGCTACCAGGAACTCGAACCTTATTACGACATGTTCGACAAGATTTGCGGGACGTCGGGGCA